>NZ_DATMLH010000184.1:0-2093 GCF_035570115.1 Mycobacterium sp. | reverse complement strand
TCGATGTTGACATCGTCTAAGCGCCGGATGCCTTCACCGAACACGCCGCCGATGCCTTCGGTGACGTAGGTCGTCTCGCCGGTGACGTGATCCTGGACGGTGAACCGCCGCACGGTGCCGGGGTCGATGCAGGTGATTGGCGCCAACGGTCCATGGGTCGGCGGCGCGAACGACACCGCCGGTCCTTGGGTCTCCTGCCGCACCGGCAGCTCCATTGCACTCTCGCCCGTCCGGATCGACAACGTGGCCGGGTATGGTGCCGGCCAGACAATCGGCCAGTACGCCGTCGCGATCGACAGGCGGATGCGGTGACCCGGCAGGAACCGGTATCCGCACGCATTGAGCGTCACGCTCAAATCGTAGTAGCGCCCGGGCGCGAGTCGCGAGGGGTGCTCGTGGCTGTCGCGGTGAGTAAGATTGACGACCTGATAACTGACACGCGTGACCCGACCGTCCGGCGCCACATCTGAGAGGCGAACCGCTAGCTGGGCGACAGGCGCGTCGGACGAGACCTGCAGCCGCAGCAGCGGCGGACCGAGCACCGAGAGCTCACGCTCGAGTGCCAATGTGTCGAATACCAGTGCCCCACCGTCGTCGAGCCGCTGGTCCGTCGGGTGCTCGCCCGGACATCCGGTTCCCATCCACTCACCGGCAGCCTTGCCTTGGCTCTGCGGCGAACGAATCGAGAACACGGTGCTCCGATCAGGCTGTTCGCCGAGGCTTCGGTCTGCGCGAAGAAAGAGCCGCCACGGCTGGATGTTGCGCGACGGGTAGGTCGCCTCGCCGACCCAGCGCCCCGGGATGAACGTGCGCGTGCCGTCCGGGGCGACGGGGTCCTCGATGTATGCCCGCAGCATCGGCTCGTTCATGATCCCGTTGTCCCGGCCTTTGAGCCACCGGTCCCACCAGCGGACCGCTTCTTGCAGATAACCGATCGCGGGGCCGGGCACGCCGTCATGCGGATAGAGATGCCCCCATGGCCCGATGATGCCGAGCCGCGGCACCTTGAGGTTCGCGAGGAAGCGCGGAACGGCGTTGGTGTAGGCATCCGACCAACCGCCGATCGCGAGGACTGGGCAGTCGATCGCCGCGTAATCCTCGCAGATCGAACCGTGCTTCCAGTAGTCGTCGTAGCGCTGGTGAGATAGCCAGAGCGCTGGGAAGAAAGGGAGCGTCTCGAGTCGCTCGAGCCAGCGCCCGCGCCATTCCTGACCAACGATCTCGGGATCGAGCGGCCGGCTCTGGTAGGCGAGCATGATGCTGCCCCACCATAAATTGTCGTTGAGCAGACAGCCGCCCATGTAATGGATGTCGTCGGTGTAGCGATTGTCGGTCGAGAAGGTGGTGATGATCGCCTTCAGTGCCGGCGGACGGCGGGCTGCGATCTGCAGCGCATTGAAACCACCCCATGACTTGCCCTGCAGGCCCACGGCGCCGGTACACCAAGGCTGGCTCGCAATCCAAGCGATCACCTCGAGGGCATCATCCTGCTCCTGCTTGAGATACTCGTCCGCGAGATGACCCTCGGACTCGCCGGAGCCGCGCATGTCGACACGGATGGCCGCGTAGCCGTTCTGCGCGAAGTAGCCGTGCATGGGGTCGTCGCGCGCTCGTGTGCCGTCGCGCTTTCGGTATGGGATGTACTCAAGTACAGCAGGAACGGGCAACTGGACCGCGGTCTTCGGGAGCCAGAGACGAGCCCCTAGACGGCAACCGTCGCTCAACGTGATCCAGACATGTTCCTCGATGTGCAACGGTTCAGCTCGCGCTGTCGCTACCGATTTGGGCGGTAGACGAGATCACCGTACTTCACCCACTTGCCGCTGCCGGCGGGGGCAACGTACTGCAAGATGCGCACAGTACCGTCGGAGCGGTTTTCATACACCAGCTTCACGTCGCGTTTGCGCGAAGGGATCACAGTCACGAATACCATGTTGCCGTCCGCATCCGGCGCCCCACGCAGGAAAATCGCCCCCCACTGATTGTCGGCCCACATCTGCAGCCAATTCTCGCCATCGAAGCGATTGACGCCGATGCCCGCGAGCCGGTACTTGACACCCGGGCGCCGGTACATGTCCGTCAGGAAGGTCAGG
>NZ_DATMLH010000183.1:0-8650 GCF_035570115.1 Mycobacterium sp. | reverse complement strand
GAATTCTTTCTTGTCTCCGGATGGGAAGGCGGCTCGATTCATCATTTCGCATAGGGGCGATCCCGCCACGCCCGAGGGCGTAGCGCGTATCGATCGGATAAGGACGGCGGCCGAGGAGGCGCTCAAGACGACACCTCTGGCAGACGCCAAGATCTATATCGCTGGCACCGCGTCGACCTTTAAGGACTTCCGAGACGGCTCTAAATACGATCTCTTGATCGCGGGAGTTGGCGCGCTTTGCCTTATTTTCATGATCATGCTCATGATCACGCGAAGTTTTGTGGCCGCACTGATGATCGTGGGGACGGTGGCGCTTTCGCTGGGCGCTTCCTTCGGGCTCTCCGTGCTCATCTGGCAGTATTTTCTGGGCATCAAATTGCACTGGATGGTGCTTCCGATGTCGGTGATCATCCTTTTGGCGGTAGGGTCTGACTACAATTTGCTGCTGGTATCCCGGATGAAAGAGGAAATAGCCGGTGGAATAAAAACGGGCATCATCCGTGCAATGGGCGGTACCGGCAAGGTCGTGACGAATGCGGGCCTGGTGTTCGCCTTCACGATGATGTCCATGGCGGTAAGCGACCTGCGGATTATCGGTCAGGTCGGTACCACCATCGGCCTGGGCTTGTTGTTCGACACCTTGGTCGTGCGCTCGTTCATGACGCCTTCAATCGCCGCGCTGCTCGGACGCTGGTTCTGGTGGCCGCAACAAGTGCGCCCCCGCCCCGCCAGTGCCCTACTGCGGCCAGTGCGCCCCCGTCCCCTGGTACGTTCCTCAGTTGTTCAGGACGGGGACCACGCCGCGGCGAAGCCTCAGCGGCAGATCGTTGTAGTTCACGATGCCCGGCGTGGCGGCGACGACGGCCGGGATCGCGTTTATGTTGGGCCTCGCCGTCATGAGCCGCATGATGTGCCCAAGCATCCGCGGCCACCTGGAGAACCGGGCCATCGCGCACTTCCAGGTGACCTTGAAGGTCGGCTTTCGGCTCGAGAGCGCTGAGTAAAACCGTTAGCCCGCAACGGCTCCCGGCTCGGAGAAGGGCGAGCCGAAGTCGGCCACCCTCTCGAGTCCGTGTTTCCGGGCTTCGGCGGCAGCCCGTCGGCACAGCGTGCCGGTCGCTACGAAACCGGCGTGATCGACGACGACGAACGGGGACAGCAATCGGTTGTGCACGAACCCGAATCCCAGGCCATTTTCGGGATCGGCCCAACCGAGCGAGCCACCCAGGCCCACATGCCCGAATCCGGGTATCACACCGAACGGCAAGCGGTGATAGCCGAGATGGAATGCCAACGGTATCAACAAGTTGCCGTCCGGTCGCAGGTTGGGTGCGCCGCTGAGGCCCGTCGACAGCTCGCGGGACAGGAACTGGGTACCGTCGATTCGGCCGCCGTTGGCGATCGCACCGTACATCCGAGCCAGCCCGCGCGCCGTCGCCACCCCGTTAGCTGCCGGGATCTCCCCGTCCATTAACGGGATATCGCCTTGGACAAAGGATTTCATGCCGGGGAAATACATGGAACCGAATCCGCCCGATATTGACAGCGCGGCGATTGTCGGTGCCACCGCGTTGAAAAGCGGATTAGCGATGGCGCTCTGCGGCATGATGATCTGCGCGGCCCGGGTCGGCGAGTCGACGGGCGGGCGGCCCAGGTGCAGGCCGTCGATGCCCAACGGCTCGGCCAACTCCTGGCGGAACAACTCTCGCATGCCCTGTCCAGTCACCGCGCGGGCCAGACCCGACACCAGCCAGCCGTAGGTCAACGCGTGGTAGGCCGACCTGCCGAACGAGTAGCCGGGGCGCGCTGCCGCCAGTCGTTCTTCCATCACTTCGTGGTTCAGCAGGTCTTCCTTGCTGGCACCGTGCAGCGCCGACAGACCGGCTTGGTGCCGCATCACTTGGCGGACAGTGATGTTCGCTTTCCCGTTTGCGCCGAACGCGGGCCAGTATTCGGCGACCGGTACGTCGTAATCGATCAGTCCGCGGTCGACGAGCCGGTGAATGACGGTGGACGCCATGCCCTTCGTCGCCGAGAACACCATGGTCGCGGTGTCCGCCGACCACGGCACCCGTCCGCGCCGGTCCGACCACCCGGTCCACACGTCTACAACAGGTTCCCCGTCGAGATACACCGCCAGCGCCCCGCCGCCGAACCGCCGGCCCGGGAACATACTGGCGAAGCTGCGCACCGCGCAGGCAAAGTGTGGATCGGCTGCGCCGTGAACACCGCGCGGCAGCACTGACCGGCGATTGCCCACCACTTCGAGGGTCATACCGTTGAACTTACCGTTCCCGTCCGGCAAACAACTTGATATTTACCCTTCCGTTATCGATGCGAGCTTAAGTATTTGCTGAGCTGCCATGGCCGGCGTTAATTCCCCAGCCAGCACCTGCCGCTCTACCTCGGCGCGACCTTTGCGCACCGCAGGGTTGGACAGCATCCGGTCCAGTACGGTGTCCCGCACCATCTGCCAGGTCCAGTCGACCTGCTGCGCTCGCCGCCGCGCCTCGAACTCGCCTGCCTCGCCAAGTACCTTCTGATGGCGCTCGACCGTCTCCCAAAGCTCCTCCAGCCCGGTACCTTCCAGCGCACTCATGGTGAGAACCGGTGGACGCCAGAGGGTTTCGCGTGGATAGATCAGCCGGATCGCTCCGGAAAGGTCGCGTGCGGCTTTGCCCGCCTCGCGCACGTGCTCGCCGTCAGCCTTGTTCACCACGACGATGTCGGCCAACTCCAGGACGCCTTTCTTGATGCCCTGCAACTGATCACCGGTGCGTGCCAGGGTCAGAAAGACAAAGGTGTCGACCATATTGGCCACCGCCACCTCGGATTGGCCGACGCCGACGGTCTCTACCAAGATCACGTCGAAGCCGGCAGCCTCCAACAGCACGATGGTTTCTCGGGTGGCCTTGGCCACCCCGCCGAGCGTGCCCGATGTCGGTGACGGGCGGATATAAGCGTCTGCATGTGCTGCCAGCCGTGGCATCCGGGTTTTGTCGCCCAGGATCGATCCGCCGGTGCGAGTCGACGACGGGTCGACGGCCAGCACCGCCACCCGATGCCCTCGCTCGATCAAATACATGCCGAGCGCCTCGATGGTCGTCGACTTGCCCACTCCGGGGACCCCGGTGATGCCGACATGGTGGGCACTTCCGGCATCCGGCATCAACGCGAGCAGCAACTGCTGAGCCGATTCGCGATGGTCGGGGCGGGTGGACTCCACCAGGGTGATGGCCCGCGGCAGCGCCGCACGGTCGCGACGGCGGACAGCTGCGGCGAGTTCGTCGACGCCGTCGTCGCCCTTCTCGGTTGCCATCTAGCTAAGGGTGTACCCGCGGCACTCGGCCAGCTTGTTCAGCAGATCGATGGCGGCGTCGGCGATCACCGTGCCGGGCGGGAAGATCGCCGCGGCTCCGGCGGCGTACAGCTCGTCGAAGTCGCCCGGCGGGATGACGCCGCCGACCACGATCATGATGTCCGGCCGGCCCGCCTCGGCCAACGCGTCTCGCAGCGCAGGCACCAACGTCAGGTGGCCGGCCGCCAGTGAGGACACCCCGACCACGTGCACGTCGTTGTCGGCCGCTTGGCGGGCCACCTCGTCAGGCGTGGAAAACAGCGCCCCGACATCGACGTCGAAACCGATGTCCGCGAAGGCCGTTGCGATCACCTTCTGACCGCGGTCGTGGCCGTCCTGCCCCATCTTGGCCACCAGAATCCTCGGGCGGCGACCGTCGGCCTCGGCGAACTTCTCGACGAGTTCGGTGGCGGTAACCATGTTGCCGGCCTTTCCAGCTTCGTCGCGGTAGACCCCGGCGATAGTACGGATCTCCGCCTGGTGCCGGCCGTATACCTTTTCCAGTGCATCGGAGATCTCGCCCACGGTGGCCTTGGCCCGGGCCGCGTCGATCGCCAGCGCCAACAAGTTGTTGCCCAGTCCGTCTTCACCCGCGCGGCCGTGGGCGGCGGCGGCACGCGACAACTCGGCCAGGGCGGCGTCAACCGCCTGCCGGTCCCGATTTGCCCGCAGGTCTTGCAGTTTGGCCAGCTGCTCGGCACGCACCCGGCTGTTCTCGACCTTGAGGACCTCGACCTCCTGGTCCTCTTCGACCTGGTACTTGTTGATCCCGATCACCGGCTGGGTCCCGGAGTCGATGCGGGCCTGAGTGCGGGCCGCCGCCTCCTCGATGCGCAGCTTCGGAATGCCGTCGCTGATGGCCTGCGCCATGCCGCCGTGCTCGGCGACTTCGGCGATGTGGGCACGCGCCCGCTGCGCCAGCTGATAGGTCAACCACTCCACGTAGTAGGAGCCGGCCCAGGGGTCGATCGGCCTGGTGGTACCGGACTCCTGCTGCAGCAACAGCTGTGTGTTACGGGCAATCCGGGCAGAGAAGTCCGTCGGGAGCGCCAGCGCCTCGTCGAGCGCATTGGTGTGCAGCGACTGGGTGTGTCCCTGGGTCGCGGCCATCGCCTCGATGCAGGTGCGGGCGACGTTGTTGAAGGCGTCCTGCGCGGTCAACGACCAGCCCGAGGTCTGCGAGTGTGTGCGCAGTGACAGCGATTTGGAACTCTTCGGGTTGAACTGTGCGACTAGCTCGCTCCACAGCAGCCGCCCAGCGCGCAGCTTTGCGACCTCCATGAAGAAGTTCATCCCGATGCCCCAGAAGAAGGACAGCCGGGGGGCGAACTTGTCGATGTCCAGCTCGGCGTCCAAGCCCGCTCTGATGTAATCGACACCGTCGGCCAGTGTGTAGGCCAGCTCCAAATCCGCAGTGGCACCGGCCTCTTGGATGTGGTAGCCGGAGATCGAGATCGAATTGAACTTCGGCATCTTCGCGCTGGTGTAACCGAAGATGTCGGAGATGATCCGCATCGACGGCTTGGGCGGATAGATGTAAGTGTTTCGAACCATGAATTCTTTGAGGATGTCGTTCTGGATGGTGCCGGCCAGCTTCTCCGGCGGCACCCCTTGCTCCTCCGCGGCCACCACGTAGAGCGCCAAGATCGGCAGCACCGCGCCGTTCATGGTCATCGACACCGACACCGTCGACAGGTCGATGCCGTCGAACAGTTGCCGCATATCCAAGATGGAATCGATTGCCACACCTGCCATTCCGACATCACCCTGCACGCGTGGATGGTCGGAGTCGTAACCGCGGTGGGTGGCCAGGTCGAAGGCCACCGACAGCCCCTTCTGGCCGGCGGCGAGGTTGCGGCGATAGAACGCGTTGGACTCCGCGGCGGTGGAGAACCCGGCGTATTGGCGGATTGTCCACGGCTGGTTGACGTACATGGTCGGGTAGGGGCCGCGTACAAACGGCGGATCGCCGGGGAAACTGTCCAGCGGATAGCCGTCGGCTTCGACGGCTGCACGATCCGCGCCGATGTACACCGGTTTGACATCGATGTCTTCCGGGGTGTGCCAGATCAGCTGGTCGGGTGTGTACCAGGACGCTGCCGCGGCCGCTGCGACGTGCTTTTCCAGCGCGGCTTCGGTTGGCGGCTGCACGGTGCGCTCGCTGCGCAGCGGGATGTCGGCGAAACTGCCGACGACTGGTGCGGTGGTGGTCATCGTGGCTGGCCTCCCTCAGGCTCCTAGCCGGGCGAGCAGACTCGAGAGCACTTTGACCGCATCGATTTTCGCGGTCAGAAACTCGTCGGGTCGATGTTCGGGGTCTGTTGTCTCCGCAGTGCCTTCCAGCGCCTTCGGCGGCCCGGCCAGGCAGACGTGCGAAACCCCCGCATGATGCGCCGCCTCGACAATGCCGGCCGCCTCGGTGCCGTATCGGGTGTCGGTGCCGCAGATGACCGCTACCGTGGGCGACCCTGCATCGGAAACCGCCCGTGCGACACCGTCGGCATCGACTGTCCCGGGGTTGATCGCCTCGATACCACCCGAGGCAAGCAAATTCGACGCGAAGGTCGTACGGATGTTGTGTTCGGCCAACGGTCCCAGCGGCAGTAACAGCGCCTGCGGCCGTGAACCGGTATCGGCCAGGTACACGTCCGAACGGTCGCGCAGCGCTTCGAACCCGGCCGCATACCGTAACAAATTGCCTGCGGCAAGCGGTGTGCCCGGCCAATCGCTCTGCGGCAGAGGCGGTTCGCCGAGATTCGGGAATTCGCTGACGCCGGTGACCGCGGTCCGGCGATGCGCTATGTCGTCGGCGCGCTTGGCCGCGATCTCGGCGATCTGGCCGGCGATGTGGTCGCGGGCGTCGACGAATCCGCCGTGCGCCTCGATGGCCTGGAAATGCTCCCAGGCCTGCTGCGCCAGCTGCTCGGTCAGGTCCTCGACGAACCACGACCCGCCGGCCGGGTCCAGCACGCGGCCAACGTGTGACTCTTCCAGCAGCAGCAACTGCACGTTTCGGGCCATTCGGCGCGCGAAGCTCGTTGCCATGCCGGGGAATCCGCCCGGAATCGCCACATCGAACGGCAACACCAGGACCGTGTCGGCGCCGCCGACCCCCGCGCCGAACGCCGCCAGGGTGCTGCGCAACATATTCACCCACGGGTCGCGCTGCGTCATCATCGGCAGCGATGTCTCGGCATGCACCACGGCCGCGCCGCTCTGCGGATCACCGACGACCTCGGCAACCCTGGCCCACAGTTGACGCGCAGCGCGCATCTTGGCCACCGTCATGAACTGATCGTCGTCGGCGGCCAGCCGAAAGCTGATCTGCCGTAGCGCATCGCCCAGCGAGACGCCGCCCTCGATGAGCGTTCGCACGTAGGCCACCGCGGCCGCGATGCTGCCGGCAAGTTCCCACGCGGCGTTGGCGCCCAGATTGTGGAAGGCGGGCCCGTCGACCGCGATCGCCCGCACCCCGTGCTGGCCGGCCACCCGGGTAGCCACCGCGACGACATCCTCGAGCGGCGGAACCGGACGGCCACTGAGCAGCGCCGTCAGCGGGTCGGCGCCCAGGTCGACCGACAGGGTGCCGCGCTGATCGGGTTCCACCTCGGCGACCAGCGCTAGCAGCGCGTCGCAGGCCGCGGAGTAGTCGGCGCCGGCATCGAGGATGACCGGCGCCATGCTCAGGTAGACGCCGTCGAGCACCTTCTCCAGCTGGGTCGGTGCCACACCGGACTCCCCCACCCGGATCAGCAGCGCGCTGGCGCCTTCACCGAGCGCTGCCAACACCGCGGTGTTGACGTCCTCGGCCGCCACCCCGGGCACCGCCTGGGCCGGAAACGCCTCGGCGACCTTCCAGCCGGACTTGACGTCGCGCAGCGCGTCGCCGCCACGCAGATATGGCCACTCGCCCGGCAGCGGCGGTTCCGGTAGCGCATCCAGCGCGGTGTACAGCGGATGGATGGCAAAGCCCTCGTAGGTCGGACTGTCGAGCAGCCGCTCGGGTTCGGGCCCAAGCTCGTCCGCATCGCGCCGTGTGCTCTTGGCCAGCACACCCGCCACCGCCACGCGCCAACGGGCGCGGCCTTCCGCCAAATCGGCGGGCTCGGCGGACACATCGGCTGACACCGAAAGCTCCTCTGTCGCAGGATGTGGCGGCCCTCGCGCTGGCCTGCCACGCACCCACCAGGCTAAATGATGGGTGGCGGCATCCGGGAATCGGCTGGCGCCAACACCTGGCGGGTGGCCGGAGCGGGGCTGTGAACCCCGGCCGGACTGCGCAAGTTAGGTATACCTAACTAAGGTAAGAAAGGCTAATGTTGGACCGATAATGGCTACTCGGGCGCAACGCGCACGCGATCAATCCGGATCGGTGATCGTGCTCGCCCAGCTGCCGCCAGGCGGGCGGGCGACGGTCGTGGGCACCGTGCCGCAGGCGACCTCCGCGGTGGCAAGCCGGCTGGTCCAGCTGGGCTTTCGCGCGAGGGCCCAGGTCGACGTGATCCGCCGCGCACCGCTGGGCGACCCCACCATCTACCGGGTTCAGGACACTGAGCTGTGCCTGCGCCGACGCGAGGCGCAACTGATCGAAGTCGTTCCCGAACCGGATCAATGACGGCCTGCCACGACGTCGATGCCGCGCCGGTCACCGTCGCCGGTATCCGGCGAGTTGCGCTGGTGGGCAGCCCCAATGCCGGTAAGACCAGTGTCTTCAACCACCTGACCGGGTTGCGCGCCAAGACCGGTAACTACCCGGGCGTCACCGTCGGACGCAGCGTCGGTACCACCAGCGTGGACGGCGTCTCGATCGCCGTGGAGGACCTGCCCGGCACCTACAGCCTCGACCCGATCAGCCCGGACGAGCAGGTGGTCACCGACCTGTTGACCGGCAAGTACCCGGACATCGACGGGCCCGACGCGGTGGTACTGGTCGCCGACACGACCACGCTGCGTCGCTCTATCATGCTGATCGGCCAAGTGCTACGGCTGGACCTGCCGTGCTTGCTCACGCTGACCATGGGCGACGAGTTGACCTCCCGCGGCGGCCGGATCGACGTCGAGGCGTTGTCGACGGCGCTGGGAGTTCCGGTGGTCGCGGTCGTCGCGCACCATGGGTCGGGCATCGACGGCCTGCGGGCACAACTGGCGTCCTTCGACCAGTGGCAACGCCCGCCGATCCTTCCCCCGTCCGGCGAGCAAGCCATCGACGCCTGGGGGCAGTCGGTGCTCGACGCGGCTGATTACGTTGCACCGCAACCAGATCGGCGTACCCGCCGGATCGACCGGGTGCTG
>NZ_DATMLH010000182.1:0-4476 GCF_035570115.1 Mycobacterium sp. | reverse complement strand
CACAAGATATCTCCGAAGGAGCAGGTTAGGCGCGGGCACCCGCCCCATGGTCCTGTACCGCCATTTCGATGAGAATTCTGTAAATCAGAGGTAGACGCAAGGGTGTGATCGGCCCGCCGCCGGTGGGTCAGGCGGCGCCTCGGCGCCCACTCCATCATCTTGACCCTCCCTTGGGCGTATCGCAGGTAGGTTTTCTGTCATGCAGAAAAAGGCGGAGCGGGCGGTCGGGGCGTCGGCCGCCGATTCACTCGCGCCGCAGTACCCGATCGAATCGGTCGATAAGGCGTTGAAGCTGCTGCTGTTGTTGGGGGAGAAACCCGAGATTCGGTTGAGCGAAGCCACCCGATATTTGGGTGTCGCCTCATCGACCGCGCACCGGCTGCTGGCGATGCTGGCATACCGCGGTTTTGTCCGCCAGGACCCGGTGTCGAAGGCCTATCTGCCCGGTCCGGCGTTGACCGGTGTGGCATTTGCGATCTTCGGCCGCCTCGACATCGCCGGAACCGTGACGCCAGTCATGCGCGGCCTGAGCGAACGCTTACGCGAGACGGTGCACGTCGGCATGCTCGACGGCGCCGCAGTCCGTTTCGTTGCCGCGGTGGAGGGCCCGACCGCCGTACGGGTGGCGTCGCGGCTGGGCCGGACCATGCCGGCGCATTGCACGTCGACGGGAAAGGCGATGCTGGCCCAATTGCCGCAAGCGGAATTGCATCAGTTACTGCCCGACGAGAACTTGGAGCGCATCACCGACCGGTCGATCGCCAGCCGCACCAAGTTAGAAGCCGAGCTTTCCCGGGTGCGCGAACAGGGGTATGCCGTCAACCGTGAAGAGAGTGAGGAGGGCGTCGCGTCGGTGGCGGTGCCGATCCCGACCCAGGCACCGGGGCTCCGGTTGGCGCTCAATGCCGCCGCCCCGCAGCACCGGCTCAGCCGGTCGCAGTATGCGTCGGTTGCAGCTGCACTTACGAAGGCGGCCAAGGAGATTGCCGATCAGCTCGCCTGAGGAGGCAACCGCGCGAGTTCGTGCCGCCAGGCCGCGTCGGTGGTGAAGCCCGGCCCCAGATCTGGGAGCTCTTGCCAGTCTGCGTCGTCTATATCGCGCAGCGTGCCGCCGGCTGCGCGAATCTGTAGTGACATCCGGGCCAGCGCGTCGAGGCTGACCGCTTGCAGCACCGCCTGCTGGACGGTGGCCGCTGCACTGGTGATGCCGTGGCCGCGGCAGATCACCACCGCTGCGTCGCCCATGGCGGCCACCATTTCCTTACCCAGCCTGGTGTTTCGGATCAGCACCGCACGGTCATAGACCGGTACACCACCGCGCGCGAGCCAGGCCCCGGGAATGTCGTAGGCCCCGTAGATCGGCCGGATCGCGATGCCGGCGAGATCGGCCGCGACGACGGCGGGCGGATGCAAATGCGCCACCGCCCGGTGCTGCGAGTCGGCCAGCATGGTTTCGACATGGATGGGAAGTTCGTTGGGGACCCGATACCCGTCCAATTCTCCGGGAGCGCCCGCGCTGCCGTCGAATCCGATGAGCCGGATATCGGAGGGCCGGGTGAACGCCACCCCGGTGTCGGTGTCGCTGCGGCATCGGACTAGTAGCCGCTCGTCGTCCATCCGCAGGCTCAGATGGCCCAGGATGCCGTCGACCAGTCCGCGCGCGGCCGCGACCCGGCAGGCCTGTGCCACCAACGCGCGTTGCTGGTCCAGTCGGTCGGTCATTCTTGTGCCGATTTCGCTGTGCCGATGCCGAATCCGCCGTCTGGGTGCAGGGTGTCGCCGGTGATGCCGCGGGCGCGGTCGGAGGCCAGGAACACGAAGCTCCAGGCGTGATCCTCACCGGTGAGGGCGACATTCAGCGGCGTGCGCGCGGCCAGATCGCGGGCGCGGTTAGGGGTGTCGTCGAGGCGGACATCGTCCAGTCCAAGGCTGGCAAGACCGCGTAGGTCGGTGTTCAGCGTGCCGCCCGGTGCCACGCCGTTGACCCGGATCTGCGGGGCGAGTTCGTGAGCCAGCGTGCTGACCAACCCGCGCACCGCGAACTTCGATGACACATAGAGCGCCCCGCCGCGCGCGGGATAAAACGACGACGCGGACTCGGTCAGCACGATCGACGATCCGGTTTCGGCTTGCAGCGCAGGCACCGCCGCTTTGACCGATTGCAGATGGCTGAGCACGTTGGTCCGGAACATTTCGTCGAACGCTGCGGGTAGGTCGTCGGCATCAATGTCGCTGATTCCCTTGTAGAAATCGAAGATCCCGACACAGTTGACCAGGGTGTCGAGTCCGTCGAACGTCTCGACCGCGGTGGCGACCGCCAGATCGTTGGCTGCGCGGGTGGTCGCGTCGCCTTCGACTACCGGCACCTTCTTGAACTTGTGCCGCAACGTGTCGCATTTGTCAGCATCTCGTTCCAGCACAGCGACTCTCGCACCCTCGTCACGGAAGGCGTCGATGACGGCCCTGCCGATGCCGGATCCGCCACCGACGATCAGGGCACGCTTGCCATCCAACCATTTGGTCATGATTGTTCACCGTCGTCGGGCAGCAACGGGCCACCGGAGTTACCGACCATCGCGGCCAGCGTGCGGGCGTTCTGCCGGGTCAGCGCCTCGACCTCCAAGGCGTCCAGGCTGATCCAGTGACCGGATTTGGGCGCGCTGATCAGCAGCCGCGAGCCGTTTCGCGTATCGACACGGCGTACCACCGCCTCGGTGAATTCGTTTGCCACCGTGAGTGGTTCGCCCACCGCGCCGTTGAGCAACTCCGTCAGTGCATCGGTCACAGGAACACCGCCAGGTTCTGCATCCTCAACACCGACTCGTCGACCAGGATGGTGCGGCGGGCCAATTTCAGTCGATCCTGGTGGTCGCCGCAGCGGCGCAACACGTCCTTGCGGCCGCAGGACACCAGCGCGGCCTCGTTGACGTCGCCACGGCTGCGGAACAGCAGTTCCGCGGATTCGACGACGAGGTACGCGTCGTCCCCGCAGGCGAACGTGCGCACGTTGGTGATGTAGTGCCGCATCCGCGAAGGCGGGTCCTCGGTCCAGGCATGCTCGGTGGCGAACCGCGCAACCCGTCGGCTCAGCGAGTACTTGTCCTCGTCGAAGTGCGCCATCCCCGGGGAGGTGTCGAACCCGGCGCCCAGTGCGGTGGTGACGCGTACCGGCATCAGGTAACGAATGTCGTCGGCAAGGGTGTCCAGCCATGTCTCGTACTGCTGCGCATCGAGCAGATAGGCTTCGTCGACCAAGAACTGATGTGCCTGCAGGTGCCGATTGTCGTTGAACGGTAGTGGCTTTCCGACCGGCGTTCCGATTTGCGGGGTGGTCATATCGTCGCCGCCGTGCCGAGGGCGGTCATGGCCGTCGACACCGGCGGCATTTCCAAATAGTCGGCCCATAGCCGCAGCAGCGCGCGCTGATTGTTCTCGTTGTAGCCGACCTGGGCGTGTCCGGGCCCGTGAAACGCGTTGGAAGGCAGCGGCTCGACCACTGGGTGGTCGTCGGATAGCAAACCCATCCTGCTGTTCAGCAGCAGCCGCCGAGCCATCGACCCGCCGGCGGTGTTGGTCAACGACACCCAGTTCTCCACGTCGTCCTGTTCGAACATGCCCGTCGAACCGAAGCACATCAGATAGGCCTTATAGGAGTTCTTCTTGTACACCGGTGGCGCTGCGGAATCCACTGCGAACCATGACAACACTTCGGTTTCGTTCTGGCTGATCGGCTGCCACAGCCGGATTGAGATGAACGGCAACACGTCATTATCGTCGCCGCTGTCGAGCACCTTGGGCCAGTTATGTACGAAACTGAGATTCGGGAAACACGATGCGGCCGAGATCATGAACCCGTCCTCGCCGACGAGTTGTTGTTGTTGTGGGGTCCAGACACCTTTGATGCGGTCGATCATCTCGTCGGGGTAACCGACGTAGCGCATGCGTTCTTCGAAGTTGCCCGGCGGGAGCTTGTAGGTGGTTCCGCCACCACACTGCGCCCAATAAGTGGCTCCGTCCTTGCGCTTTTGCGCATTCGGCTCGCGGAACAGACCGATCTCGACGATCGACGCATGGGTGTGGGGGGTGTGGTACATGTCCCCGGCGAAGTTCTCGGCCCCGATCTTCCAGTTGGCCTTGATTCTCCAACGCTGTGGACCGCGCACCTCCAGCCCGCCACGGCTTTGTTTTGTGTAGAAGTCCAGGTAAAACCGGAAGTCGCCGAGGAATTCCTCGAGCGGTTGCGCGTCGGGGTCCATGTTGATGAAGATCAGGCCGTTGTAGCTCGCCAGATTCGGTGCGGGAAGAAGGGTTTGGCCATCCCTGGGAAACCCGTCGTCGCCGCCGTAGGCCTCCCGGTGGAACGGTAGGCCGGTCAGCCGACCGTCGTTGCGGTAGGTCCAGCCGTGGTAGGGGCACCGGAAGTTGGAGGCGTTGCCCATCTCTGCACGGCACACCTGCATTCCCCGGTGCAAGCAC
>NZ_DATMLH010000181.1:0-20024 GCF_035570115.1 Mycobacterium sp. | reverse complement strand
CGATCCATATTGCGAACACCCCCAACGGAAGCCAGTATGCGAAGATCCCGTTCCACGCCAGTGGTCCGGTGTGGAAGTAGGAGATCGCCGTGCCGGGGATGAACAACGTTCCCGCCCAGAGGCTGAAGTAACCCAACCAGCGAGGAAATATCGGCGTTGCGCGGCGATCTTGAAAGATCACCGCCGTCAACGCGAAAGCTTGGATCACCGCGAGAAACGGAAAGCCGATCAGGCACAGGTATCCCAGATCGCTAACAGCCTGGACGAGTTCTGTCGAGCGGTCTGCGCGAAACGCAGCCACCTCCAGGAACAGCATTGGGAAGATGAAGATAAGCGCCCCGAGTGCGCCGGTGGTCAGCTGCGTATAAGTCATCACGCAGTTTTCGCCTTCGATGCGCTTCATTTGAACGGCGACGACCGCGGCCCATGGCACCGATATGGCACCGGCCACTCCGCCAAGCCCCACACCGAGGCGGATCAGCGTGCGATGAGATGCGAACACATCGGCGATGGACGCCGCAGAAAGGTTGGGCGAGGGTGGTTGGACCCAGCGGGCCAATGCCATCCAGCCGAGACCGAACAAGATACAGAAGATTGGGCCACACCACGCGCTGACCTTTTGTGTGCCCGCGTTCATAACAGTCTCCTTCGCTCAACTGGCGCATGTCTGCGAGCGCCGGGTCGATCACCGTGGCGGCCATGGTGGAGTGGTACGGGGAAAGGGAACGCAGAAGTATTAGTTGACCGTATGGCTAGACTATTACATGGCGCTGTCGGCTGTGTCAACGGTCACAGTCCGGCGCGGGGATCGCATGGCTCTGCTGCGCGTATGTCAGCGGGTATGGCAAATCCGCCCTGTGGCAGGCCAACCCGAGCATGCGAGCTGAGCCACGCCGCAATGCGCGTTTGGTCAGGCAGCCGCGCTGATCGAGGTGTGGCATCGAAGAGCCCGCGATGACATTTACTGGTCAGGCGTTAAAGAAAACCGCCGACACCACTACGGCGCCCTACGCTCCACTATTGACAATTTACCTTCCAGCCGGTTATCTCGTCATGATTGCCACGCGGCACAAGCCGCCGCAACCGTTACGCCTTCGCGTACCAGACCGCCGTGATCGTGGAGTGAGCCGTTGTCGAGAATAGGTGCTGAACATCCCCCGGTCGTGCTACTGGACGGAAATGCGGGCCTGCCCCGCGAGACCTTGGGCAACAAGGGATATGGAATCGACGCGATGCGCGCGCACGGCTTGGCGGTGCCACCGGCGTTTTGCATCACCACCGAGGTGTGCTCGCGGTTCTTTGCCGACCCCCAACACTCCCTCGACAGGATCTGGGGGGCGGTGCGCGACACAGTGGGCTGGCTGGAGAGGGAGACGAAGCGCACATTCGGTCGAGGTCCGCGCCCACTCTTGGTCAGTGTGCGCAGCGGAGCCGCCCAGTCGATGCCCGGGATGCTGGACACGGTGCTGGACCTGGGCATCGACGACGCCGTGGAAGATGCGCTCGCGGCCGAGTCGACGGCGGCCTTTGCGCTCGACACCCGCGGCCGCTTTATCCGCATGTATAGGGACATCGTGTTGGCCGGCGACGAATCGGTCGACGTCCCCTCGGATCCGTGGGCCCAACTGAAGGGAGCTATCGCGGCGGTGTTCCTCTCGTGGAACAGTCCGCGCGCCGTCGCATACCGGCGACATCACGATCTGGATGAGTCGGCCGGCACCGCGGTGGTGGTGCAAGCCATGGTGTTCGGAAACCTCTCGCGCGATTCGGGTACCGGAGTTCTGTTTTCCCGCAACCCGATGACTGGCGCCAATGAGCCGTTTGGGGAGTGGCTACCCGTCGGCCAGGGCGAGGACCTGGTGTCGGGCCGCGTGGATGCAAAGCCCCTGGCCGCGCTTCTCGACGAGCAGCCGGGCGTTTACCAGCAGTTGATGTCGGCCGCGCGCACATTGGAGCGGCTCAACACCGACGTGCAAGACATCGAGTTCACCGTCGAGGAGGGCACGCTGTGGCTGCTGCAGACGCGCGTGGCCAAGCGATCGGCGCAGGCCGCGGTGCGGCTGGCGCTGCAGTTGTGCCACGAAGGGATGATCGACGAAAAGGAGGCGCTACGCCGCGTCACCGCCGCGCATGTCGAGACGTTGCTCCGACCGTCGCTGCAGCCGGAAACGTGGTTGGCGGCACCGCTATTAGCGAGGGGGCTGCCAGCCTGTCCTGGTGTGGCGTCGGGGCGGGCCTACACCGATATCGATGCGGCTTTGGATGCCGCCGATGAGGGTGAGGACATAATTCTGGTTCGCGCGGCGACCAGTCCCGACGATGTTCAGGGCATGATTGCCGCGCGAGGCATCATTACCGAGACGGGCGGGGCAACGTCGCACGCCGCGGTCGTCAGCCGCGAAATCGGACGGCCCACTGTGGTGGGGTGTGGCGACGGGGTGGTGCAAGCGCTCGATGGCAGGCTGCTTACGGTCGACGGCGGCGAAGGCGAAGTGCGCGAAGGTATCCTCGAACGCACCGCGTGGTCGGAAACCGATTCACCAGACCTGGCCGAACTGGCCGACATCGCACGGCGCATAAGCCCAATCCGCGCACACCCCGCTGGCGACTTCCCGATCTTGGGAAACAACTCCGATGACGTGATCCGTGATGCGTTCGATGCCGGGCACACCGACGTCGTCTCAGCTCACCCGCTGATCACCATGATCACCGCATTGCGAATGGGCATCGGCGCCAAACGGACTGGCCAATATCCGAGTTGACCATCCGGCAGGCGCCGCATTACCGCAATGACCTGCGAGAACGTGCGCGACGCCGCCGGCGATTCGCGGTAGGGCGGTCCGCTTCAACGCGGAACACAACCCTTGTTCGCGGGCAGTTTCGTGCTCGCGGTCTCGAGAATCGGGTGCATCGACGGGTTCGCCACTCCCGCTGCCAGCAGTGGCAGGGCTGGGCAACCTTCATCGGCGCGGGTGCTCCACGATGCGGTACAGTCTTGAGACCGGATATGGAACTTAAGTTCCGTCGCGGGTGCGGTTCAGCACGTCGGCCTTGATCAACACGTGTGCCCGCAACTCAGTCGGTGTCGCGCGGCGCTCGGCGGTAGCCGGTAGCGGAGGAGATGGCGGGTGTTTCGACTTTTCAAGAAGGTGTGGATCCCGCTACTTCTCGTCGTCGTTGTCGCGCTCGGCTCTTATGTCGTGCTCCGGGTCCGTGCCAGTTTCGGTGCCACCGCAAACGCCTCTGGCCACGACGCAAACGCCGACAATACGAAACCCTTCAACCCAAAACACATCACCTACGAGATCACGGCGCCATCGGGGGGCCGCGTCAGCGTCAACTACCTCGATCAAGATGGGCAACCCCACCTCGTCGAAAATGCCCCGCTGCCATGGTCGTACACCATCGTGACGACCCTGCCGTCGATGTCGGCCAACATCGTTGCCCAAGGTGACACCGGCATGCGCAACATCCGATGCCGGGTCATCGTCGACGGTCAAGTCCGCGACGACCGCACCATCAACGAATACGACCCCTTCATCTACTGCCTGGTGAAGTCCGTATGAGTAACGAGCCTGCCACTCGCTCCGGCACCGCGCGCCTGCTGCGCAAGCTGGCGTTGCCGATCGTCCTGCTTTGGCTGCTCGTCGCGCTCGGCACCACCCTGTTCACACCGGCGCTTGGCGAGGTGGCGGGGAAGCACTCGGTGCCCATGACTCCAAGGGACGCGCCGGCGTTCAAGGACATGATGAACATCGGCCACAAGTTCGAGGAGTTCGACACTGACTCCACGGCGATGGTCGTGCTGGAAGGCGACAACAAGCTCGGCGACAGTGCCCACGAGTTCTACAACAAGATCGTCGCCAAGCTCAAGGTCGACAAGCATGTCCAGCACGTTCAGGATTTCTGGAGTGACCCGCTGACAGCCGCCGGCTCCCAAAGCCCGGACGGTAAAGCCGCCTACGTGCAGGTCTTCCTCGACGGTGCTCAGGGCACCACTCCCGCCCACAAGTCGGTCGCCGAGGTCCGCAAGATCGTCAAAAGCGTGCCGCCGCCGCCGGGCGTCAAGGCCTACGTGGCCGGCAACACCGTGCTCAATACCGACACACTTATCGCCGCGCACAACAGCATGGACTTGATGACGGGGGTCACGATCGGCGTCATCTTCGTGATGCTGCTTATCATCTACCGCTCGCTAAAGAACGCGATCCTTGCGTTGATACTGGTCCGCTTCGAGCTGTATGCGGCAGAGGGCATCGTGGCGACCGCCGGCAATCTGAACATCGTCGGCCTGACCCCGTACGCGGTCAGCATGGTCACGATGCTGACCATCGCCACGGGAACCGACTATTTCATTTTCCTGTTGGGCCGCTACCACGAAGCCCGATCCCGTGGCGAAGATCGAGAACAGGCGTACTACAGCGCCTACAACGGCGTGGTGCACGTCATCCTGGGGTCGGGTCTGACGATCGTGGGCGCCTGCCTGTGCCTGACCGCAACCAAGCTTCCGTACTTCCAGACCATGGGTGTGCCGTGCGCCATCGCCTTGGTGGTGACCATGCTGGCAGGTCTGACGCTGGCTCCGGCCCTACTCGCGATCGCGTCCAAGTTCGGTTTCTTCGATCCGAAACGTCAAGTGTCGGAACGGGGTTGGCGCAAAATTGGTACCGCCGTGACGAGGTGGCCGAAGCCGATTATTGTCGTGACGTCCTTTATCGCGGTGATCGGTTTCGTCAGTCTGATGACCTATGTCCCGAGTTACAACGACAAGAAGTTCACCCCACCGGACATCGCGGCAAACGTAGCTCAGACGGCGGCCGAGCGGCATTTCTCCCAAGCGCGCATGAATCCGGAATTGCTGATGGTCGAAGCTGACCATGATCTGCGCGATCCGGCGGACATGCTGATCATCGACAGAATTGCCAAGAGCGTCTTCCATGAGCGCGGCATCGGCCGGGTGCAAACGATCACCCGCCCGCTTGGGGCGCCGATCGAGCACAGTTCGCTGCCATTCGTGGTGGCCATGAATAGTTCCAGCACCCTGCAGACGGCGAAATTCATGAACGACAGTATGGCGTCAATGCTCCAGCAGGCAGACGAGTTGGGCAGAACGCTCAGCGTCATGGAGCACATGTATGGCGTCATGAAGGACCTCACTGACACGACTCACAGTATGGTCGGCAAAACGCACGAACTGTTGGACACCACCAACCAGCTGCGGGACCGCATCGCAGACTTCGACGATTTCTGGAGACCCATTCGCAGCTATTTCTACTGGGAGAAGCACTGTTTCGATATTCCGATGTGCTGGTCGTTGCGATCCATCTTTGATGCGCTGGACGGCATCGACGAGATCTCCGAGAAATTTGCCGGCCTCACAACCGATTTCGACCACCTCGATCGTTTGATGCCTCAGTTGCTGGCCGATTTTCCGCGGATCATCGATTCGATGAAGACGATGCGTGACGCCATAATGTCGACTCACAGCTCCATGGCGGGCATTCAGCGCCACATGCAAGAAGCCGCCGAAGGCTCAACGATGATGGGAAACTACTTCGACCAAGCCAAAAACGACGACAGCTTCTACCTCCCGCCGGAAGTGTTCCAAAACCCCGACTTCAAGCGCGGACTGAAAATGTTCGTGTCGCCGGACGGTAAGGCGGTCCGGTTCATCATCACCCACCAGGGCGACCCCGCTTCGGTCGAGGGAATCCGGCACGTCCAGGGCATCAAGGAAGCGGTCGCTGATGCGATCAAGGGAACTCCGCTGGAATCCGCGAAGGTGTCGCTGGCCGGTACCGCTTCGATGTACAGCGACATGCAGGACGGGGTCGTCATCGACCTGACGATCGCCGGCATCGCGACGCTGATCCTGATCTTTTCCATCATGCTGCTGATCACCCGTAGCTTGGTGGCATCGCTGGTGATCGTCGGCACCGTGCTGGCATCGTTGGGCACCGCATGCGGTCTTTCCGTGCTGCTTTGGCAGGACATCCTCGGGCTGGGTTTGCAGTGGATCGTGCTACCGCTGACGGTCATCATCCTGCTGGCCGTCGGGTCCGACTACAACCTGCTGCTGGTTTCCCGCCTGAAAGAAGAAATCCCGGCCGGCCTCAACACCGGCATCATCCGGGGCATGGGCGCCTCCGGCCGGGTGGTCACCGCGGCCGGCCTCATATTCGCGGCGACCATGGCGTCGATGATCGTCAGCGACCTGGTGGTGATCGGGCAGTTCGGCACCGCGATCGGGTTGGGTCTACTCGTCGACACGTTTATCGTGCGGGCCTTCATGACACCGGCGATCGCCGCCGCGCTGGGCCGCTGGTTCTGGTGGCCGCTGGACACCTTCAGCATGAGGAAAAAGGAGGCCCCAGAGCCAGAGAGCGACACCGCGCCCATCCCAGAACTGACGAGGGTGTAACGCTCACAGCTCCCAAAGGGGCACGCTCTTGGAAGGCATCGGGCATATGAGTGAGATGGAATCGAAGCTTCGCCAACGCACCGTTGGCCGGCTGGACCGATCCCGTGATCCCGCGATCCTCAACGCCGCTCTTGCCGCACTGACCGAGAACGGGTACGACGCCACAAACATGGACGACATCGCTGCGCGTGCTGGCGTCGGCAAGGCTGCAATTTATCGGCGGTGGTCATCGAAAGCGGCGTTGATCACCGATGTTCTCGTCTACTGGCGGCCCGATCTACGCACCGACGACGCCCCCGACACTGGCAGTTTGACCGGCGACATCGAAGCCCTCATCGAACGCGCGGTGGCCTACGACAACGGGTTGATCACCAACGACCTAGTGCTCCGCGTCGCACTGGAAGCCACTCACGACCCGCAGCTCGCGACGGCACTCGACGATCTGATGCTGCTGAGGGGCGGACGGCAAATCTCGATTATTCTGGCCCGCGCCGTAGCCCGCGGTGAAATCGCCGCCGACCGCGACTGGTCCCTGGTCGCGGACGTACTGACCGCGATGAGCCTGCTACGAGTGCTCAACAGACGAACCGTTGACGCGAATTTCCTGCGACAAGTCACCGACACGCTCGTTCTCCCGGCACTGTCCACCTAGCGCTGTCTGACCTAAGCGCAGCCGAACGCCTGACGACCCCCGGCGTCGCCCAGTAGTACATCAATGCACCGTCGGCACGCTCCGCGACGACAATCCCCTCACCGTTGGGGCGCACAGAGAGGGGTTTCCCGGGCGGCTAAAGTCAGCGGCCCGCACGGGGCTCACTGGTGGGAGAATACGTCCATGACAACGTGCCGCGGGCGGCGATGCAGCGCTGGAACCTCAGCGTCGATAGCGATAATTCCTAGCCGTCCGTGTGTATCAGGCGCTGGCACAAGGGAAGCCGGTCGCTGACCCGCTCGACGCATCCAGCGATTGTGCGCGAGCGGGCTGGCTCGTAGCGTTAATGCAGGCTGTCTCCTAACAACCTGCGGGAAAGGACAACGCGGTGAAGAAGGTTCTCGTCACCGGATCGGGTACCGGATTCGGACACGAAGTGGTAATGCGTCTCGCCGAGAAAGGGTTCGACGTGATTGCCGCAGTGGAGATTTGGGCCCAGGTCCAAACCTTGAAGCGCCAGGCGGCCGAGCGGGGGGTCAGCCTGCAAGTCGAGAAGCTGGACGTCACTGACCCCGGAGACCGCAAGAAAGCGCTGAGCTGGGACGTCGAAATCCTGGTGAACAACGCCGGGGTGGGCGAGGGTGGCTCGACCCTCGACATTCCGGCAGCCAATATCCGGCACCAGTTCGAGGTGAACGTCATCGGCCCACTGCTATTGACCCAGCAGATCGCCAAGCAGATGGTCAAGCGGGGTGAGGGTCGGATCGTGTGGGTGTCATCCCGGGAGGGACTGAACGTCAATCCTTTCACCGGGATCTACGCCGCTTCCAAGCACGCTGTCGAAGCCATCGCCGAGACCATGGCCAACGAGCTGCAGGAATTCAACATCGAGGTGGCCACCGTGAACCCGGGACCGTTCCTGACCGGTTTCAATGACCGGATGTTCCAGACCTGGCAGAGCTGGGAGGACGATGGGTCGGAGCGACTCTACGACTACTCGAAACTCGCCTTCCCCAGGGCACAATTCGACCCCGAGCCGGTGTACGCCACGATGACAGCGGTGGCCGCGGGCGAGATCGATTCCTACCGCAACCTGGAGCCCAAATCAATGCTCGAGGAGACGAAGCAGCTCATCGAGGCTCCCTGGAAGCGGAAAACGAGGGATGACCTTGGTAAGCGGCCGGACAAGCTGCAGGCGTCATTCGACATGAAACCGGAGACGCCCGTCTCGACCTAGATCTGGCGCAGACCGTGAAAACCGAAGGACCACAAAGCCATAAGGACCAGAAGGGATACGTATGTCGCGCCATCGCGTCGTCATCATCGGAAGCGGATTCGGTGGCCTGACTGCTGCCAAGGCACTCAAAAGGGCCGATGTCGATATCACGCTTATCTCGAAAACAACGACCCACCTCTTCCAGCCACTGCTGTATCAGGTGGCCACCGGGATCTTGTCCGAAGGCGATGTTGCCCCGACCACCAGGCTGATCCTGCGCAAGCAAAAAAACGTCCGGGTGTTACTAGGAGACGTCAATGGGATCGACCTGCAGGCGAAGACGGTCACCTCGAAGCTGATCGACATGCAAACCGTGACGCCGTACGACAGCCTGATCGTCGCCTCCGGCGCCCAGCAGTCCTACTTCGGCAACGACCAGTTCGCCACCTTCGCGCCGGGGATGAAGACCATCGACGATGCCCTTGAGCTGCGCGGCCGCATCCTTGGCGCGTTCGAGGCCGCCGAGGTCGCCACCGACCAGGCCGAGCGGGACCGCCGCCTGACCTTCGTGGTGGTCGGCGCGGGACCGACCGGCGTCGAGGTGGCTGGACAGATCGTGGAACTCGCCGAGCGCACCCTGGCCGGGGCCTATCGCACCATCAAGCCCAGCGACTGCCGGGTGATCCTGCTCGACGCCGCGCCCGCGGTCCTGCCCCCGATGGGGGAGAAGCTGGGTCTCATCGCCCAGCGCCGGCTCGAGAAGATGGGCGTCGAGGTTCAGCTCAACGCCATGGTGACCGCCGTCAACTATCAGGGCATCACTATCAAGGACAAAGCCGGTGATGAACGGCGCATCGCATGCGCATGCAAGGTGTGGGCGGCAGGCGTGCAGGCCAGCGAGCTGGGCAAGATAATCGCCGAGCAGTCCGACGGAACCGAGGTCGACCGCGCCGGCCGGGTGGTTGTGCAGCCCGACCTGACCGTCAAGGGACACCCGAACGTCTTTGTCATCGGTGATCTGATGTCGGTGGCCGGCGTGCCCGGGATGGCGCAAGGAGCGATCCAGGGCGCGACCTACTCAACCAAGCTGATCAAGCAGGGACTCAAAGGCCACGACGACCCGACCACCCGTAAGCCCTTCAAGTACTTCAACAAAGGCAGCATGTCGACGATCTCCCGATTCAGCGCTGTCGCGCAAGTCGGCAAGTTGGAGTTCGGCGGCTTTATCGCCTGGCTGGCGTGGCTGCTGCTGCACCTGTACTACCTTGTCGGGCACCGGAACCGCATCGCGGCTCTGTTCGCTTGGGGGATATCGTTTTTGGGGCGTAGTCGCGGTCAGCTGGCCATCACCAGCCAGATGGTCTACGCCAGGGTGGTGACGAACATGATGCAGGCACATGCGGAAGAAGGGGCGTTGGCGGCAGCCGAACGCGCCGAAGCCGCCGAGCGAAAAGCCGCCGGCTAGCGTCTGATGATCCGCGGAAAGTCTGTCCTCGTAACGGGTTCCACCTCCGGCATTGGTCTTGCCGTCGCTCGCGCCTTCGCCGCCGAGGGTGCAAACGTGACCCTCAACGGTTTTGGTGACCCCGAGCTCGTTGAGCAACAGCGCCGCAGTATCGAGGAGATGTTCGGGGTAACGGTGGCTTATTCGGACGCCGATGTGACCCAGCCGGTCGAGATTGCCGAGATGATCAGCGACGCCGAAAAGACCTTCGGCGTCGTCGATGTCCTCGTTAACAATGCCGGCATCCAGTACGTGGCGAAGGTGGAAGATTTCCCGGTCGAGAAGTGGGACGCGGTGATCGCCACGAATTTGTCGGCCGCTTTCCACACATGTCGGTGCGCACTGCCCGGGATGAAACGCCAAGGCTGGGGCCGCATCATCAACGTCGCTTCGGCGCACGGCCTCGTTGCAAGCGCCAACAAGGCGGCATACGTCGCCGCCAAGCACGGCGTTGTTGGCCTGACCAAGGTGGTGGCAATCGAAACCGCCGACCATGGCATCACGTGCAACGCGATCTGCCCCGGTTGGGTTATGACGCCTCTGATCGCGCAGCAAATCGAAGCGTTCGCCAACACCGCGGGAAAGTCCTTTGACGAGGCCAAGCAAGAATTCGTTGCCGGAAAGCAGCCGATGACCCGCTATACCCGCCCGGAGGACATCGGCGCGCTCGCGGTCTTCCTGGCTGGCGATGCGGCCGCCACCATCACCGGCGCCAGTTATTCGATCGACGGCGGCTGGACCACTCAGTGAGACGACAGGAACACGAGAAGGAACCCAGCCGACATCGATTTGCGATCGGGATGCCGGATTCCGTTGGCGCTTCTCAGTCTTGGCCCCTGCCTCCGAACAGCTGCAGGAAGAACTGGAACACGTTGAGAGCATCCAGGAAGATCGAAGCGGCGATAAGCGGTGCCGAGTCCATATCTGTCGATCGGCGGAGCCGCTGGAAGTCGACCATAGTCAGACCTGCGAAGACGACCAGCCCCAGAATCGAGTAGATGACCGCGCCGCCGGGAATGTGGACGAAGATCAACACGACGCCGAATCCGATGAGCGCAAGCAGCGCCCAGAAGCCGACACGCGCGATGCCGGACAGGTCGGTGCGGGTGGCGTAACCGAAGGCGCCGCAGCCGGCGATGAACAGGGCCGTCGCACCGCCAGCCTCCCACAGCGCCTGGGGGTCCGCGTTGGCGTAATAGACCAGCATGGGTGCTGTCCCCAGCCCCATCAGCAGCCCGACCCCGAACAACAGTGCCATGCCCAGACCCGCGGAGCTGCGGATGGCGAAACGCATTCCGATCAGGCAGCCGAACGCCAGGATGAAGAACACAAAAGCCAAACCATTGCCCAGGTTACGGCCCAGGTAGGCGCCGACCGCGAATAGGCCGGCGGTTGCGGCCACCGCCCACATGACCTGACCGAAAAGGGTCCGAGTCCGGTTCTGTACCCCAACTGCGCCGTAGTCGGCTGAGCTCATAGCAAGTCCGTCCTAAGTCGGGAAAATGGTTTCGGAGGTGCGGTGTTTCGCTTGCCAGGGTTTCGCGATGACTGGTCTCCGTCGATGGCCCGGGCGACAACGTCGGCACCCGGTCGGTGTGTCTTCGAACATTGCTCAGTGTGCCGTACGCCCTTGGCAGCTTAAAAGGTGCGAAGGCCTGAAAGCTGGTGGTCGTGCCTGCCGGCGTTCCGCATCGCCAGTACAACACCGGTGGCGTGACCGAGAAGCACCTGTCAGTGTCGGCACCGGCTCCAGAGGCCGGAAAACCATGGGACCGTCGCGTCGACTTCACCGCGAGCGGTGATGACACCACCGGGTCACAGTCCGTATTCAAGCCAGCCTGACCCAGAGGATAGCTACCTGCTGAATCGGAATCGCCAAACCTCTTTGGAATCCGACTCGCAAGGGAAACTATGGACGTATGGGTACAGCGCTGCGAGCGAGACCGTGGGTTCGGCTTGGCACCAGCGTGCTGGCGGGCGGTGGACTGGCGGTGTTCGCTTTCGGATTGGCCGGCGGCATCGCCCAGGCGGCGCCGGCTCCTGCGCCCGACAGTCACTGGTGCCCGGGTGATCAATGGGACCCGGGCTGGGGCAAGGCCTACGACTGGGACTGGAATCACTGCCATGACTGGCAAGGTCCGGCAGGTCAGATTGGCCGGACGAGCTGGGGGCCCTGGGGAGTTCCGCCGCCATGGGCGCCGCCCCAGCCACCCCCACCGCCGTGGGCGCCCGGGGCTCAGCTGATGTGGAACCAGACCGCCAATGGTTGGGGATTCTGGGACAACGGAATATGGACTTCGATCTAAGGGAGACGCGATGACTGAGCCGCTGCGGGATATTAGAGACTTCAGCGGCGACGCCGACGCCTACCGCGACGAGCTTTTCCGACGCTGGACGGGGCTACTCAGCTACCGGTATATCGGTCGCAAACATTCGTCGATGGACATCGGCGAGGCCGACGATACCGTCACCATCCGCCGCGATATGCGCAATGCGGCGGGCGGAATCATGGTGGCGCCGTTGGCCATAGCCTCGCCCGAGGGCTGTCAGGCTGACCTGGTCGCGGTGCCCAACCCGGTGATCGCCTCGGTCCAGATCGTCGACCCCGGCTACGACGTGAAGAAGGTCGAAGTCGTCGAGTCCGGCAACGTGCATCAGGGCCGGATGATGGGCTACGGCCGCTGCAAGATCGTCGACGCCGACAACCCGGAGCGGGTCATCGCCTTCAACGAGGGGCAGGGCGCGATCATCGGTGTTCCGCCGGAAGGCCTTGACAAGATGGATGTTTCGGGCACCGAACTTGTGATCGAGGACTCGCCCGATCTGCCGCCCCTGTGGCAGGCGTTCGGCGCATCCAAACGCCCCGACGGGCATTGGGTGCTGCCCGCGTTGAGCGCTGAGCTGGCCTCACCCGACGCGGCGCTGCATATCGGGCCGCAGCACGTCTTGCTCGAAACCGCTGCGATCGACCTGGCCGCCGACACGGTCGGCACCAGGAAGCTTCAGGTGGTGAGCTGGCATGTGATGTTCATGTCGCGGGGCAAGGTCGGGCCGTTCCGGGTCGACGGCACCGCGCATGCCGGCGGATCCGGCAAGGTCGGCGTGCGCATGTTGCTCCATGACGAGGGCAATGGCAACAAGGCCGTGACATCCGCCGCGGCGATCTTCGAGATCGTCGATTAGGTCGAGCAGCAGGTACCCGATGGATGAGCTGGCGGCGCTATCCGGGCGGAAGAGGCCGCTTCAGCGCACAGACGACGGTCCATTCAAAAAGTAGGTCCCCGACTTTGTCGTAGTCCCTGAAATGATGGGAGACCTGAGTTCGCTCCGCCGAGGAGCTCATCACCTCCCAGCCCTCTTCGCCCAAGGCCTTCGTCTGACGGCTGATTTCGTCTATCACAGCTTGCAGCGATTCGTTCGTGTGGTAGATGAAGGTGCTCTCCCACCGCTGCGGATGCCATTTTCCGTCTGATGCCAGCCATCCGGCCGGCGCGGGCGAAGGGTTGCTCATGCCGCGGCACCTTACGCGGCGGAGCCCTCAGCAAGATGAACGAAACTCGACCGGCGGTTTACAGGTTGTCATGTCTCGCTTTAGCTGGGTTACTTCTTGGTCGGCTATTCCGCCCGGTGATCTCCTCGCCTCGGCTGCGTTCACCCCCAAGACCAGCGGCGCGCCATCAGACGTTGACGACCGCGTAACAAAATTGCCATCGATGAACCATAAAGTCCGGATCATTCGACCGTCGGATGCGATGCATCTGTAATGATAGGGACTCCATTGAGCGGCAACGCAACGCGCCTTCAGGCGATGAACAACGTCGAGGCGTATGTGCCTCCTGCATTCAGCTTCGACCCCGGTGAAGAACCCGGCGAGGTCTTCGGCGCCAACGTCTTCACCAAGGCCGAGATGCAGGCCCGGCTACCCAAGTCGGTGTACAAGTCCATCGTCGCCACCATCGACAAAGGCACCAAGCTTGACCCCGCGGTCGCCGACGCGGTCGCCGTGGCCCTGAAGGATTGGGCGCTGGAGAAGGGTGCCACCCACTACGCCCATGTGTTCTACCCGATGACCGGCCTGACCGCCGAGAAGCACGACAGCTTCCTGGATCCCGTCGGCGACGGGACCACGCTCGCTGAGTTCGCCGGCAAGACCCTCATCCAGGGCGAACCCGATGCCTCCAGCTTCCCGTCAGGTGGTCTGCGGAGCACCTTCGAGGCGCGCGGCTACACCGGCTGGGACGCCACCAGCCCGGCCTACATCCTGGAGAACCCGAACGGCAATACGCTGTGCATCCCGACGGTCTTCGTCTCGATGACCGGTGAGGCACTGGACTACAAGACGCCGCTACTGCGCAGCCAGCAAGCCATGGGCGTGCATGCCGAGCGCGTCCTGAAGCTGTTCGGTCACAAGGATCTCAATCACGTCGTGTCGTTCTGCGGCCCGGAGCAGGAGTACTTCCTGGTTGATCGGCACTTCTTCCTAGCGCGACCGGACCTGATCAATGCCGGCCGAACATTGTTCGGCGCTAGGCCGCCGAAAGGCCAGGAGTTCGACGACCACTACTTCGGCGCTGTGCCCGAGCGTGTCCTCGGCTTCATGATGGACACCGAGCGCGAGCTGTTCAAACTCGGTATTCCCGCCAAGACCCGGCACAACGAGGTGGCCCCCGGCCAGTTCGAGCTGGCGCCGATGTTCGAGCGAGCCAACATCGCCTCTGACCACCAGCAGCTGACGATGACGATCTTCAAGACGCTGGCCAAAAAGCACGGCATGGAATGCCTGTTCCACGAGAAGCCATTCGCCGGCGTCAACGGATCCGGTAAGCACGTCAACTTCTCCTTGGGTAATTCGGAGCTGGGCTCGCTCCTGGTCCCGGGCGATACCCCGCACGAGAACGCGCAGTTCCTGGTGTTCTGCGCCGCGGTGATCCGGGCTGTGCACAAATTCTCCGGGTTGCTCCGCGTTTCGGTCGCGTCGGCGACGAACGACCACCGCTTGGGCGCCAACGAGGCACCGCCGGCAATCATCTCGATCTTCCTCGGTGAACAGCTCGCCGACGTGTTCGAGCAGATCGCCAAGGGTGCAGCCACGTCGTCAAAGGGTAAGGGCACCATGATCATTGGTGTCGACACGCTGCCGCCATTGCCGACCGATCCGGGCGACCGCAACCGCACCAGCCCGTTCGCGTTCACCGGCAACCGGTTTGAATTCCGGGCGCCGGGCTCTGGGCAGACGGTTGCCGTGCCGTTGATCGTCCTCAACACGATCATGGCGGACTCGCTGGACTACTTGGCCACGAAGCTGGAGAAGGCTGTGGGCGACGGCGAGGACTTCGACCAGGCAGTGCAGACATTGCTCACCGAGGTCATCACCGAACACGGTGACGTGGTGTACAACGGCGACGGGTACTCAGAGAAGTGGCAGATCGAGGCGGCCGAGCGAGGTTTGCCGAACCTCAAGACCACGTTGGACGCCGTTCCGGAGTTGATCAAGCCGGAAGCGGTCGAAGTCTTCGAGAAGTACGGGGTGTTCAGCGAACGCGAGCTGCACAGCCGCTACGAGGTCCAGCTGGAGCAGTACGTGCTGACCGTCGCGGTCGAGGCGAAGCTGACGCTGGAATTGGGAACGACGGTCGTTCTGCCCGCCGCGATCCGCTACCAGACCGAGCTCGCGCAAAACGTCGCGGCGTTGAAGGCCGCCGGTGTGGAACCGAGCCTGACTGCGCTGGAGGCGGTTTCGGCCCCGACAGCGGATCTCGAGGCGGCGCTGGCCACATTGAAGACGGCGCTGTCCGATCACTCGGCGGAGTCGGCGCTCGACGAGGCCTACCACGCCCAAAAGTCGCTGCTGCCGGCGATGGAGGCGGTGCGCACCGCTGCCGACAAGCTGGAAGGCATCGTCGCCGACGACCTGTGGCCGTTACCGACGTACCAGGAGATGCTCTACGTCCTCTGACGCGCGAGCGCCGGTTAGCGGTTAGGGCTTTATAGGACTCGCCCGGCTTCGGAACGAGTTCCGTTGTACCCCTGCATGTTTTGCCATGGCACCAGCTCAGCCTGCATCGTTGCCAACATCACCCGATGGATCCACATAGCCATTGTTGTGAGAACGCTACGCGAAACAACGAGTTTCATGTAGGCCCTCCAACCGGTGCTAGTGCTCGAGTACCGCATATAAGGTTTTCCTCCGACTGGTTACGAGTAGTTGTCGTCCGGGCGAACACGTCGAAGCTGTTCCTAGTGGCGGGGTTTTCGCGCCGTGAGCAATTCTGACAGCCTCGCAACCCTTGCAGCAGTTGCCCAATCGGCGTGTCGGGTTGGGCGGCTTCCCCCGCTGCACTAAACCGTGCTTACGGGACAAAAAGTGTTCACGGTTTCCGGGGATTGCCACGGATCACCCCCGGCAAGCGACATAATTCTCGTTTCGGTGGCTGAACCGTAAGGAGTGGCGGTGATGGACTGCGGTGCTGACGGTTTAGTTGCCAGGCCGTACTTTGTCGCCATCCGGGTGTTTGTTCCGGCGCTGTCCGCGATGTTGACATTTCTGCTGCTGGGCGTTGCTGGTGTTGCCCCCGCGTCCGCAGCGCCGGTTGGGCCGGCCGGCCCAGGGCTTGGCGAAAGGACGGTGGGTTGGGACACCTATCGCCGATTGGATCGGTTGCCGTATCTGCGCGCCGACACTCAGAGTCTGGAGTTGTCCAGCTTCGATCGAAGCGGTGGCGATTTCGACATCTCCACCGGCAACAACAACGGCAGCGGTGGCTGCCTGGCGTCCGGTGGTGCGGGCTGTGTCGTCGCGGAGGCGCGCGGTGCCGGCGAGATCGATTCGATCTGGTTCACCCGCGATGGCGGCAAGCTGACCGCGATGGGAACGATCCGCATCGAGCTTGATGGACACACGGTGATCGACACGCCGTTGCAACCGTTGGTCGATGGCGTCCTGGGCGCGCCATTCGTGTGGCCGTTGGTGGCCAACGCTGGGCAGTCGCCGGGGGGCGATTACATCAAAGTACCCATGCCGTATCGGCAGTCGATGCGGATCAGCGTCGGATCGAATTTGCAGTACTACCACGTCGACTATCGCCAGTTTTCGACCGCCGATGGCGTGACCACCTTCTCACCCTCCGACCCTGCACTCGACGTGATCGCCACCCTCCGCGGCGCCGGGGCCGTCGACCCCAAACCGTCGGCGCGCACAGCAACACATCACCACCGCGTCGTCGACCTTCCCGCCGACATGGGCGTAACCATCGCGGAATCGACTGGCTCGGGCAGCATCTCGGGTCTACGCCTGCGGCTGCCACGGACCGCGGATCAACTCCTTGCCGGGTTGCGGCTGCAGATCGAGTTCGACGGCCGAATCTTGGTCGACTCGCCGCTGGGGGAGTTCTTCGGCGCCGGGCTGGGCACCGACAATGTGCAATCGCTGATGTTCGCCAGCGTCCCACAGCCGGATGGGTCGTTGTCACTGTCGGCATGGTGGCCAATGCCTTTCGCGCGCACCGCCCGCGTCACCCTCGTCAACATCAGCGGCAATCCGGTATTCGGAATCGACAGCGACGTGGTGACCATGCCCGACCCCCAGTGGGCGCCCGCGCTAGCCGGCGGCCGCGCTGGGTACTTCACCGCACGCTCGCACGCCGGACCAACGGCGCTCGGTCAGGACTGGGTGTTCGCTGACGAACAAGGCCACGGCAAATTCGTCGGCGTCAGCCACACCATCCACGGTTCGCGGATCAAGACGAAGTTTGGTGACGCCTCCCCGTACTTTCTCGAAGGAGCCGAACGGGTTTACACCGACGGGTCCGCGTCGCCGCAGTGGTACGGCACCGGCACCGAGGACTTCTACGAGGGCGGCTGGTACTTCCACAACGGCACGATCTACAGCGACCCGCTGACCGGCCAGCCCGATCAACGCACGGCCACCGGCGGATGTGCGGACTACTGTGTCGCGGTCTATCGACTGATGCTCGCGGACGCTGTCGACTACCACTCCGCAATCCGATTCGGCATCGAGCACGGCAAACGCAACATGGTCCAACCCGACTACAGCTCAACCGCATTCGTCTACACACAACCGAACGACATCATCACACCGAGCGACGACGTCAGCCCTACCGATCCGGTCAGCCGACTCCTGCACGGGTACGCCGACGGCGACGCCACCGACCAGCTGCTCACCGGCGAATACGAGGGCACTGACGATGCCCGCCCCATCGCCGGGTTAGTCCACGCCACCAGCGCCGCGATCACCTTCCACGTCCTCGTTAGCCCGAACAACCACGGAATCCTGTTGCGCCGCACGTCGGACCAAGCGGCCGGTTTTCAATCGGCTGACGTTGCCATCGACGGCATACCGGCCGGGACCTGGCTAGAGCCACGCAGCAACAATTCGCATCGCTGGCTGGACGACACGTTCCTCGTGCCCGACCGTCTTACCGCAGGCAAAAACCTCGTCACGGTCGGACTCACTCCAACCCCGGATTCGCCCCCCTGGACTGCCAGCCGCTACCACGTGGACGCCCTGACGGCGCCGTCCTAGGCTCGCCGACGCCTTCACGGCGGCTGTGCGCATCGGCGGCTGTGCCTAGCCAGCTCCCGGTGTGATTATTGGAAAGTCGATTAATGGTTGTTGCTGCGGCGGTAGCGGAGTCGCCGGGGCCTGCGTGATCGGTTGCCCCATGTGCTGGGGGCAGTAAGCGCTCGCCGCGATCATGGTGAACTGGGCGGCGCCGTCGGCGGTAAATCCCGGATTGCTCGACGACACGCTCTTGATGACGCGGGCTTGGGGATTGCCCTGGTCCATCAGTTCGCACGCCTTTTTGCCGACCGCGACGGCGGCAGTTGGGTCCTGGTACGTGATGCCGGCCTTATTGAGCGCCGCCAAAAAGCTCGCGTCGCGCCCCGAACTGCCCGGATCAGCCTGTGCCGGCGCGGCCACCCCGAGCACGGCGGCGAAGCCGGCAAGCATGACAAGGAATCGCATGGCTTCATCCTCGTGCAGATTGGCGCCATTGTCTCGTCCAATTTCAACGCGGATGAATCATTACTGATCCGGCGCCGAACGGGGCCAGATTGCTCGCAGGCGCGCCGGCTGCGTCAGCACCGAGGGCAGGCCGCGGCCAAGAAACCAGCGTTCCTGGGCACGGTGCGCGGTAACCGTCGTAGTCCTGGCGGCCCCTTCCAGGATCGGCATCAGTCGGCGACTGTAAACGCACTCTGAATTACGAGGAACCGCCTTGCTGGCTTTCGCTGTTCTTCATATTTGCGCTGCTTTGCACCCGTACACTTCTGCCGGCATTACCACCGTTAAGAAGAGACGAAGGGAATCGGATGCCCGCACCTCGCTGGTTAGTCGGACTCGCCATCCCCGTGATGGCTGGCGCTGCCCTTGTTAGTAGCGCTGCGATTGCGACTGCCACCACCCCTCAGGATGACGCATACCTCAACGCACTGCGCGCCGTCGGTCTCACTTGGCCGCCCCAGACGGACGAGGCACTCATCGCGGAGGCGCACGACATCTGCTACGACCTCACTTGGGGTTGGCAGCCACAAGTGATTGCCGACGACATTCACGACCACTTGAACAAGAGGGGCGTCACATTGGGAGACGTCGGAGCCATGGTTAACGCGGCACACAGGACCTATTGCCCCGGTAACGTGTGCGCCGCCCCTACCCTTTGCGAATGACAGCACGAACGGCCTCGTGATGTCCGGCGACTTCCGGTAGGGATCACGGCCCAGTCAGGACCACTCCGGCGAGATCGGTCCAGCGAGCGAGAATTTCTTTGCGGTGTTGGGGATTTCGACCATGCATGGCGTCGACGACGGTGCCGCGGACCAGGTTGACGGTCATCCAGAATGTGCTCGCCAGGCGATCAGGCGAAGTCCGCGGCTCGATCAGCCTGGCGGTGATGGCCAGGACATCCTGGTTCAGGTCATGTTGGATGCGCAGCATGTGCTGGCGCCGCTCGTCGTCGTGACGGATCGCAACGTACAGCTCGCCTGATGCGCGACCGACCTCACCGGCGAATGTCGATACGACCAGGGCCACCAACACATCCGCCGGCGGGGTGTTCGCCGAAACCGCTCGGCCACCCGCGTCGCTGGATCGTCGGACCGACGCGGGTGCTCCGTTCGTAACTGGCCAGGGCGTCGTCGATGGTGCGATGTTGGGGCGCGAAGAGCACGCCGAGCGACGAAATAGCCTCGTCGAGGCTTGCGATACGCG
>NZ_DATMLH010000180.1:0-47707 GCF_035570115.1 Mycobacterium sp. | reverse complement strand
GACCGGAGTACCGACCACACCGACCCACCGGCGTAGAGTCGCCGGGATGATCAAGCTCGTGTACTGCATCCGCCGTCGCGAGGACGTGCCGGAAGACGAGTTCCACCGCTACTGGCTCGACGAGCACGGGCCGCTCGTGCGGAGCGTCGCCGACGCGATCGGCGCGGTCCGCTACGTCCAGAGCCACACGGTCTCGCCGGAGCTGAACGCGTTTCTGAGGCAGAGCCGCGGCAGCGCCGAGCCGTACGACGGGATCACCGAGGTGTGGTGGGAGTCGCTCGAGGCGGTTCAGGCCGGAATGGGCGCGCCGGGGAGCCTCGAGGCCCAGCAACGCCTCATGGAGGACGAGTCGAAGTTCATTGATTTCGCGCGCTCGTGCGTCTTCATGACCGAAGAGCACGTGATCTTCGGCGACTAGGTCCTAGAGGACATTGGCGGTTTCATTGGTTGCGCGCGCTGCGTGACGAGCGGGTGGCGGCCCTGCAGCCACCCTGAACTTGCTCGCGTGGCCTGGCGCGAGCTGGGCGCGCTGGTCGACAAACTCGCCGCCGGTGAATAGCAGCACACGCACCTCTCATCTGATGAAAACGGCGAGGTTTACTGGTAACCCTGCATATTCGATCCCGTGGTATTGATCGTCCCTCCAGGGGAGTGGTTGAAGCGCGGGGGCCAACGCTTACCAGCCGCACCGTGCCCCCTGGGCCTCATCTGAGCGAGTCCACATGCTCGGATGACGAAGCGGTCGACATTGGACCGCTGATTGCTGGAGCGCGCCTCCAGTCCGGGGGGTTTCGATCGAAGTCTGGAGTCGACGGCTGCGGTCTTTGACCGCGACCATGACGCTTTCGGGGTGTAGTGACATTGTTGAGTCATGATTACTCCGGATGGCGCTATGGAACCGTCGGCAGGCGAGTACAGCGTGGATGAGGACGACCAACTTCAGCCAGAAGACACCCTCATTGACCGCGGCGTTGACGACGTACTCGACGAGGGCTACTCACCACCCGAGCGTCCGTACGGACGTGGCTTCTTCGGCTCGACGCCTGCGAGCTTGGACCAGCTGCTTGCAGAGGAAGAGCCGGATCCGGCAATGCAGATATATGACCCGTTCGACAAGGACGAGCAGCAACGCTCCGACGAGTCCGAGCGTGAGACCGAATTTCCGCAGCGAAATGAGGTTGGAGGCGCGCGGGCAGGTCGACTTGTCGCGCCGGACCAGGGGTTTGGCGAAGACGTAGACGCAGACCTGTTGGCTAATGACGTCGGTATGGACGGAGGCGCTGCCTCCGCCGAGGAGGCAGCGGTTCACGTCATCGGCGATGAAGAGTAGTTGGGCCTCACACGTGAATTCAGCTGGAGAACATTGCCCCAAGATAGCGCCTGGTGTTGCAGGACAACAGGATTCGGCACCTTATCTGTTGGCTGGCAATCGTTGATTCTCGCTGATTCTCAAAGTAGGGCGGATCCAACCGGGAAACTCCTGGTCATAGGCTTATTCGGCAGCACGTCCACTCCGACAGCCAAAGGACTCAATCCTGCATCTGATGCAATCATCACGGTTATCCATGGTATTCGGCCCGGGCACCGTCGCGGCGAAAGCGAGCCACTCATACGGCGAGGCGCCACACGCGCGCAGGCAAAACAAGATAGGCGCTCGTCGTCGTACGGCGTGGCGCCCGATGGCCGGACAACCTCAGCGCGACGCAGCCGCGCGACTGGGTGTACCCCCGACATTCCCTACTAACCGCGCGTCGCGGTCTCCCGCCGCAGCGAGACTGACCAGATGTACGAGCGTTTAAGACCATCGTCCCAACGCAGGGGGGAGTGGAGTGTCCAACGCCCTGACGCCGAAACAAAGGCTATGTTCGGCTGGGCAGAAGGTTCGGTTTGTCTGATGACGCGATTCGTGATTCTGTGAGACGCCGAAAGCGGAAGCAACAGCACCCAGGGTAGTGGATGCGGAGACAGTGGATCGCAAACGAAGGAGAAAGGATGTGTGCGGCGAACTCTACGCGCTCTCGGTTGACGCATGACCGCGTGATGCGTTGCCGCATGACGCTGCTCTTCGTCACGATAACGTTCGCGCTCGCCGCCTGCTCAGGATCGACCAGCGCGTCGACCGCACCGACGGCGACCGCGACGCCGCCCACGGCAGCGACCGCGCTCCCGCCCGCGCCGCGGCGGCTGGCATCCGACCCCGTGCAACTCGCGGACGACCTCGTTGTCGACGAGCAGGCGCTGCGCGACCCGACGTCGTCGGAGGCCCTGCTAACGGGGGCGGCGCACCGCCAGCAAGCGGCCTACCGCGCCCTCGGTTGGCATCCCGAGTGGGACGCGATCACCCGCCCGCGGATCCCGCCGTGGCTGCTCGACGTTTACGACCGCAACGTCGACGCGCAACGGCAACTCTCCGGGGCGGCCGCGAGCCAGCCGCAGGACACGCTGCCCGCGTGGCGCATCGACCCGCCGTTGCCGGCCAACGTGCTGCTCCGCTACTACCGCGAAGCGCAGGCGGCGACCGGCGTCGGCTGGAACTACCTTGCGGCGATCAACCTAATCGAAACCGGCCTGGGCCGCATCGTCGGCGTGAGCCCCGCCGGCGCGCACGGCCCCATGCAGTTTTTGCCCTCGACGTTCGCCGACTACGGCGACGGCGGCGACATCCTCTCACCGCACGACAGCATCATGGCGGCCGGTCGCTACCTCGCCGCCAACGGCTTCGCCGACGACCACGACGGCGCCCTGTTTCGGTACAACAACTGGGACCGGTACGTCCGGGCGGTCAACGACTACGCCGCCGTGCTCGCCGCCGATCTCGCCAGGTTCGCCGGCTACTACCGGTGGGATATCTACTACCGCACGACTGCTGGTGACGTGCTCCTGCCCATCGGTTACGTGGCGACCTCACCGATCCCCGTCACCGACTATTTGGCGACCCACCCGCAGTGAAAATCGGCCAGTCCACTACCAGACGGCGACACCTTCTCTGAGTTCGTCGGGGCCGCGCTGAACGACAGGCGCAGGCGACAAGTGGTCAACGACGTGGTGAGGCGCCACGGGCGCGAACCGCTTACTATCCGCGAAACAGGCTGTGGCACACCCTGATCGCGAATACAGAGTAGTTTACCGGTAACCCTCCATATTCGATCCCGCCGTATTCCTCCTCAAGGAGGCGCGGTCGCGCGACGCGGGGGAGCGGCTTAGGCGTCGCCGCCCCGCGCAAGCGGATTGATGTCTCGGTGTTAACCGATTTATCCGACAATCGCCCGCGCTGCGCGCTCTGCGATGAGCATGACCGGCGCGTTGGTGTTGCCGGAAATGATGGTGGGCATAGCCGACGCATCGACCACTCGAAGGCCGGCGACGCGATACACGCGGCAGTCGGTGTCGAGTACCGTCGCGGCCGACCGGGGCCGACCGCGGGCGTCAAAGGTTCCCATCGCGCAGGTGCCCACCGGGTGGAAAATAGTCGTACCGAGTTCACCGGCCGCCTTCTGCAGCTCTTCGTCGCTCACAAGTTGCGGGCCCGGAAGCAACTCTTGCGGGCCGTAGCGGGCCAGAGCTGGCGCCGCCATGATCTGCCGGGTCATCCGGAGGCCCTTCACGGCGGTTTGACGATCGGCGTCAGTCGACAGGTAATTGCAGAAAATCTTCGGGTTGGTCAGTGGATCTGCGCTGGCCATGCGCACATGGCCACGCGAGCTGGGTCGCAAATTGCAGACCGAAGGAGTAATCGCTCCGAAGGGGTGCAGGGGTTCGCCGAACTTCGGCAAAGACAAGGGCTGCACATGCCACTCCAAATCGGGACTTCCTAGCGCGGGGTCGCTCTTGGTGAAAGCCCCCAGGGTGGAAGGCGGCATGGTCATGGGCCCCGATCGCAACAGCAGGTACTGAAGTCCCATGCCCGAACGGCTGATCCAATTCCGGTACAGCGTGTTGACGGTCGGGGCACCCCGGACCCGGTAGACCGTTCGAAGCTGCAGGTGGTCCTGAAGGTTTTCGCCCACTCCTGGCAGATCGACGGCCACCGGCACTTGATGCTGGGCAAGCAGACCAGCCGGGCCCAGACCCGAGACTTGCATCAGATGCGGCGAGCCAATAGCTCCGGCGCTCAGGATCACCTCCCGGCGGGCTCGGACGTCGACGATTTGGCCACCTCTGAGAAACCGCAGGCCGGTGACGCGTAGCTGCGCCGTGGTCCAGGCACCACGACGCTGATCCTCGTGGACCTGGTCGTCCATCAGAAGCCGCAAGGCCTGCGTCTGTGTGTAGACGGTGAGATTGGGTCGGTGGGCGATGGGATGCAAGAAAGCATCAGCCATCGACCAGCGACGGCCACGCCGTTGGTTGACATGAAAGTACGCACTGCCGGCGTTGTCGCCCCGGTTGAACTCATCGATTGGGGCAATGCCCACTTGGGCAGCTGCGGCCTGCCAGGCATTCAAGATCTTCCAGCGCACACGAGGTCGCTCGACACGGATCTCACCTCCGACGCCGTGCCAGTCGTCGGCGCCACCGAAGTAGTCTTCCAACTTTCTATAGATCGCCAGCGTCTCGCCAGGACAGTCCGGACCACCCCAAAGCCATCTCTCGTCACCGGTAGCTTGCGCCCACAGGTCGTAGTCGCTCGCCTGACCGCGCATGTGGATCATTGCGTTGATCGACGAGCAGCCGCCGATCACACGGCCCCGCGCGTAGTGAATGCTGCGGCCGGCCAGGCCGGGGTCGGCCTCGGTCGTGAAGCACCAATCGGTGCGGGGGTTGGCGATTGTGTACAGATAGCCCACCGGCACCTTGATCCAGAACCAATCATCTCTGCCGCCGGCCTCAATCAGGAGCACACTGCGATCAGGGTTGGCGCTGAGCCGATTGGCTAGCAGGCAGCCTGCGCTGCCTGCTCCCACGATGATGAAGTCGAATTCGGCGACCGAGCTCATTCCGGTATCGGCCCTCCAGGCGTCAGATGCCTGTCCTAGTGTGCGCGATGACCGCCTCATCTCGTCAGGGAATGGATAGGCCCCGAACAGATACAGACCATGGACCAAGCACTGCGCGTTGTCTTCGAGGTCTGAAAATTGTTGTGGCACACGTGAAAACGGAGTACTTTACTTGACATAATGTCGCTTATCGGCACAACGAGTGAGCTAGTCGCATCAGATGCAGGGCTCGCATGTTCTTCATCGTTGTCCGGCTCGCATGTTCTTCATCGTTGTCCGATCCGGACATGTTGGAAGTAATCCGCGAAGACTTGGCATCGATCCGGTTTCGCCTTACGGTGGCGCCCGTCCGAAAATACCTGACAGCACCGGATTCGCCGTGCCCGTCTGACATGTGGCTCGCGGCATGCGATACGTCACTGTGACGTTAACGGGTTGTGGGGCTGGAACGTCTTATCGCCGAATCTCGAGCATTCTCAATGAATCTGGCGGCATGAGGTTAGTCCCAGTAAGAATGCCCCAGATTAGGTTGATAACGGACATTTCCGCCTCCGACAGCTATGCAAGCCGTCCGCTGTACTGACGATCAGGTGTCCAGCCTTCGATCATGCTGTTGACCAATGCGTTGTACGCCCGTCAGGTTCATCGGCGGCCGACAAGTCGCTCCGATCCAGGCGTTCGGAGATGTCGATCTGGTCGCCTCGGCGGTTGCGCCAGTCATACCATCGGTCTATTTCCGCGAGTCCGTCAGATCGTCGCAGCAGACACTTTCGTCACTGTGACGCTTCTCCCCTCGTTCGGATCCCGGGAAAGTCACTGTCGCCCAGCGGTTTCTACCTAACTGGTGGATATGACTGATTATCCATCTTTTTGGTTGAAAACGTTAAGGGGTTGCCCGACAGCCGACTTAGGCCCGGCCGGGGCCGGGGAGTCTCAGCAGTAGTCGGGTGCCGCCTAAGGGGCTGTCCTCCAGTGAGGCTGTGCCACCGTGTAATTCGGCTTGCTGCGCGACGAGTGCCAGCCCGAGCCCCGAGCCTGATTGCGATGCTTTCGATCCTCGGGTGAATCGTTCGAACATCGCGGCACGTTCCTCCGTGGGTATACCGGTCCCGTTGTCGTCCACGACGATCTCGACGCCAGCCTGGGAGGTGACCGCCGACAGTTTGACTAGGGTGGCTTGGCCGTGTTTGACAGCGTTGCCGATGGCGTTGTCGACCACCAGCCGCAGCCCAGTCGGTAGGCCCAACATCAATACGGCGGGTGACGGTACCAACGTCACGTTGAGGTCGGGATAGATCCGCATGGCGTCATGAGCGGCGCGGTCGAGAAGTTCGGTGATGTCGAGGGGTACGTGGTCGTCTGCGGTGCTTAGTTCACCCTGCGCGAGCCGTTCCAGGGCGGCGAGGGTGGCTTCGATCCGGCTCTGCGTGCGGAGGGTGTCTTCCGTCAACTCCTGGCGTTGCTCGGCATTCAAGTCGAGTGTGTGTAGCACTTCCAAATTGGTGCGCATCGCCGTGAGCGGGGTACGCAGCTCGTGAGAGGCGACGGCAGCGAAGTCGCGGGCGGATTCCAGTGCGGCTTTGGTGCGTTGCTGCTCGGTGCCGATCCGGGCGAGCATTCCTTCGACCGCTTCGGCGATTTCGACGGCCTCCCAAACGCCGTGCACCTGCACCTCTTCAGGGTTGGACTGAGCATTGATCGCGCGAGCATGCTGGGCCAGCAGCCGGAAGGGGTTGATCATGACCGACCACATAAATGAGCCGACGATGAAGGTGCCGATGATGAAGCCGCCGCAGATCAAGAGCACCCGCAGGTGCAGTTGTTTGATCGACCGGCGGGCTTCGGTAATTGGGGCGCCGATCGCGATAGATGCCCGGCCGGCGGTGAAGGTGTGAATTCGGTATTGAACGCCGTCCACGGTGGCTGTGGTGTAGCCGTTGGCTAATTCCGGCAAGGTGATATTGCGAGGCTTCGATACAGTGCTGCCGCTGATACGTACGGTGCGCACCATGCCGTCGGGCATAGGCTGATCGGCGCCCGCGCTAGGTCCGCGGCCCAACGCGCTGACATCGCCCAGAGTGCTCACTGAGTCCAGCTGCCGATCCAGCTGGCCGTACTGGTTACTGGTAATGCCGACCCAGACCCAGGCGCCCAGGAATAGCACGACCCCGACTACCGACAGCGCAGCGACGATGACGATCGTGCGCAGCGAGGCCACCGGCGTCAGCAGGCGCAACAGGCGGTGAAGATGTCCGGTAATCATCTATACCGGGCCCCACCAAGAAGGTCGCGCCCAGCTCGACATGCAGGAGTTTCGGCGCACCAGTTGCCTAATACCAGTTGCGGCACATCACCCGCCTCGAGCCTCGATTAGCTGCGGACACGGCACGTTGACGCCTTCACCTTAACCAGGAGCGGCATAATATCCGTGTCGCGTCTACCGTGAGTTTCTGGCCGAGATGTCCGCCCGCTCGGAGCGCCGTCGCGCGTCGCTACAGTCGCCAAGCGGGTCGCTTTCATCGTTGTGGGGCTTGCGGCAACCGCAAGCGTGTTCCTGATGTTCTCGCCGGTGATGCGCGGCGCGGTCGCCTGCGGAGAACGTCGAGTTGTTCAAACCCTTTATAATGCAGGTGAATTCGATGTCTCCGTCACCTTCGATGAATCCGCGACGAAAATCTATGCCTACAGGTACAACGAGCTAAAGCCCGTCTTGGTCCGCGGCTGATCCCTCGATTTCACGGCGATGTCTCTGACCCGTCGCTGGTCTGAGTCTCATGGTCACGTCTGATCGAATGCCGTGCAGCTAGCGGAGCAGCCGTCGTCCCTCACTAGTGGCGGCCGGGCGCAATTCACCGACCCGCGTCCGGCGTGCTTCCCAAATTGGTCAACAGCGATTTACGATCCGCCTCGTGGCCGATCCGATAGTGGTCCTTCCACTGTTCACAGCGGTGGTAAGCATCGTGTGTGCCATCCCGCTGGTCGTCGTAATCGCCCGCAAACGGTGGCTCGAGCAGCAATCGCGTCGTGGTAGCACTGCTGCCGCTCGGCTGCGCCGGCCAGCGGTGAGCTGGCAGGCCGGCCGCTGGGACGCCGACCCCCGCCACGCCTACGTCGCAAACGTCGGAGACGACACCGCCTACGAGGTAAGAGTGACGGCGTGTGAGCGAGTTGTGGGCACCGCGCAGCGGGTTCCGCCGTATCGCGCCGATGCGCTGTCTTCAACATCGGAGCTCCCGTGCTACATAAATTTCTGCGTTGACGAACGACTCAACCGGCCGATTTCCCTGGGTGCAGAAGAGGCTCCGCGAACCGCGCGGAACAAAACCGTTTGTCCAGATCGAACTGAAGTCGTCGTCCGAGTTGATTGGCGGTCCGACGACGGCGAATGGTTCAACCAAAGCGTCCGCACCGACTGACCGATCCTGACCGCGCAAACAGCTAAGGGCGAACAATATGAATGCCGACATAAAGACCCGGTCGCATTGGCTGATGGGATACGGGCTGCCGCGTGCGACGCTCAAGCTGCTCGCCCGCCGGGGTGATCCCTTTCCCCAGCTGTTGATCGATAGCAACCAGCCCAACAACGCGCATCACCTTGTTCAGCAGATACGCCAACGGGGACGTATATCAGCAGGATTCAGCAACGGGTGGGTCACCGCTGATGCGCAGATTGTCCGTGACGTGTTGCGGGACGACAGATTCCGGACCGCCAAACCGCCGGACCGCTCACCATTTCGTATCGTTCAGCGGATGCTCGCGAGAACCAATCCCGGCGTGCTCAATGGCCTGGAACCCCCGTCACTGCTCGTCGTTGATCCACCCGAGCACGCACGATTGCGACGCCTGGTGTCGCGGGCATTTACCCCGCGGGCGATCGACGGACTTCGTCACCGCATCCAGGAAATCGCCAGCGCCCTGCTTGACGATCTCAGCGATGAGACGTCCTGTGATTTGGTGTCCAACTACGCTTCCCAAATCCCCATCGAGGTCATCGCCGAGATGCTGGGCATTCCTCATGACGAGATACCCCGCCTCTACGCATACGCCGAACCCGGCGCCAAGCTGCTCACCACCACGGCCCCCTCCTGGCGGGACTTCCAGACCGCTACGGCGGCGTTGCGCGAGTTCGAAGACTATATCGCTGCACATATCGAGCGGCTCCGTCGTGGCCGCGCCGACGACAGCATCTTGTCGGCCGTCCTCAACGACAGTGATCTCACCGACGTCGAGGTCAGGATGTTCGCGGGGCTGCTTCTTGGTGCAGGGTTTATCACCACCGCCCATGCATTCGGTAACGCAGTCGTGGCACTTGTCCGTCACCCCGATCAACTGGCTCACCTCGTGGCACATCCCGAAGGCTGGCCCAACGCGGTCGAGGAGACGCTGCGCTACGACTCCGTCGCTCAAATCGGTGTCAGGGTGGCCACCGAAACGCTTCAAATCGACGGGCACACCGTGCGGGAAGGCTCGGCTGTCTTCCTTCTGGTTGCGGGAGCCAACCACGATCCGGCCATCTTCGAACGTCCCGACGAATTCGACACCACCCGCGCCAATGCCCGTGATCACATCGGCTTCGGCACCGGTATCCACGTCTGCCTCGGCGCACCTCTTGCCCGCATGGAACTGCACATCGGCTTACAAGCACTCTTCGAACGCTTCCCCCATCTAGCTCTCGCCGCCGAACCGACCCCCAACGACAGCACCCTGCTGCACGGGATAAAACAGCTGCCCGTCAACCTCGGACCCGCACGGGTCAACACCGGCAGCGCATCCTAGCGGGGGCTACCTTAGTGCCCGTAGGACCAGCTCAACGTCGTCCACGATGTTGTGGACGTGAAATGAGAACCGAATTCAGTAGATTCCCTGGAATTAGCTCGGTCCTCAAATCAATTCAGGCCGCCCGGGTGACCTTTCATACGCCTCCTGCGGCGGGATTTTGCATGATGGCACCTGTTCGGTCCGCTCAGCGGACCGGGCTCTTGCTTAAGCCATCGCGATCGGCGCGAAATGGTTTATCGCAAGGAACGTCCCGACGGTGATTGGTCCCACCAAGCAGGCGGAGGCGCCATCGCACAATGTGCTATTACCGCGCGGCGCGTCGACGACGTTAGCCACGTCTCCCCTGTCGACGCAATCGACATCTCCGAGACCCTGATCGCTTCCCCCCAACTACCTCTAGGAGGTGGCAAATGACGAATGCAAGCCCCGCACAGGGACCGCCGCCCCAGGTCATATACCTGATCCGCCACGCCGAAAAGCCGATCGTGACCAACGGAACGACCTACACCGGAATCGACGTCACCGGGACGCCGAATCCTGACTGCCTCATCCCCCAGGGATGGCAACGAGCAGGCGGGCTGGCAACGCTGTTCGACACCGCGGCAGGCACCACGCGCACCGATCTGGCGGTGCCCGGACACCTCTACTCGCCGGCGTACTCCAACCCGGCGAAGACGGTCAACCACCGCACCTACGAAACGATCCTGCCCCTGAGCCTGCGCCTCAGTCTGACTATCAACAACAACTACCAGGAGGGTCAGGAGGCCCAACTAGCCAACGCGATCGTCGCCAACGATGCCGGGATCAGCCTGGTCGCTTGGGAACACGACCACATTCCCGACATAGCGGCCAACATCCCCGCGGTGACCGGCGTTGTCGTCCCGACCGTGTGGCCCGGCGACCGCTTCGACATCATCTGGTGCTTCACCTTGGCCGCCGATGGCGGTACCGCTTATAACTTCACCGCCCTCCCCGAGTTGCTGCTATCGGGCGACGCGCCCGCCTGATCCGATGACCACTCCCAATCAGCCGGCCCCGCCGTCGCCGCCCAGTCAGCCCTCCCAGCTTTCCGCAATTCAGCACATCGTGCAGCTGATGCTGGAGAACCGGTCCTTCGACCATATGCTGGGGTTTCTTTACCCAAATAAAACCGGGCCCAATGGGCAGCCATTCGAAGGCCTGCTCGGCACCGAGGCCAACAACGACGCCAATGGCAATCCGGTCCCGGTGTTCCAAATCAATCCGGGCACCGCCGACGCATATTTCATGCCCGGCGCGGACCCCGGCGAAGGCTACGCCAACACCAACTCGCAGTTATTCGGCACCGGCAACCCGCCGACACCTGCGATAGCCACCAACGGCGGCTTCGTCACCAACTACGCCGCGGCGATCACCTACGACCAGCGGATGCACCGCACGCCGCTACCAGGCACCGTCGCCTCCAACATCATGGGTGTTTTCACACCGGCCGGGCTGCCGGTCTTGTCAGGGCTGGCCGCCGGCTTCGCGGTCTGTGACCACTGGTACAGCTCAGTGCCCACCGAGACGTTCCCGAACAGGGCGTTCGCCTGCGCGGCGACAAGCCAGGGACACATGAACGACAGCGCATCGTCTTATACCGTGCAGAGCATCTTCGGTCTGATGACCGCACACGCCGTGAGCTGGAAGATCTACGGCTACGACGACGAACCGTTGACCCGCGGCAACTACCCGGACACTGTGCAGGCACCGGACACCTGCTTCGGTAAGTTCGCCGATTTCCAGGCCGACGCCGCGGCCGGAAACCTGCCCGCCTACTCGTTCCTCGAGCCGAGCTGGGGCTCCGCGGGCAACAGCCAACACCCCAACTACGACGTGGCGCTCGGCGAAGTGCTGATCCAGCACGTTTACCAAGCCCTGCGCAGCGGCCCCGGCTGGAATCAGACGCTGCTGATCATCACCTATGACGAGCACGGCGGCTGTTACGACCACGTCGCGCCGCCCGGCGGGGCCGTGCCCCCGGACACATCGGCGGGCGAATACGGCTTCGACTTCACCAGATTCGGTGTACGGGTGCCCGCCGTCCTGGTCTCGCCGTTGATCCCGGCGGGCACCATTTACGGGGTGCCGGCCGGCAGCACGCCGATCGACCACACCTCGGTGCTCAAGACCATCGAGCTGCGCTGGGGACTGCCAGCCCTGACCGCGCGGGATGCGGCCGCGCCCGACCTCGGTGGCGTGCTGACGCTGACCACCCCGCGGACCGACGACCCGCTGGCCGGCGTGACGGCACCGACGTCGACCGGTCAGAATCCGGCCACCGGGGAGGTTTCGCACCTACAGCAGCTGCACGCCCAGATGATCTCCGACCTGCCGGTGCCCGATGAGCATCTCGTCGGCGCCCCGGTGCTGCCCGACCAGAACACGCCCGGGCAGTATGCGAGCTACATCGCCGCCCGCACCGACACGTGGAAATCGGCCCGCGATTCCGGCCACGCACCAGCGCGAGGCCCGGCCAGTTAGCCGAGGTCACGCTGAGGCTCGCCAAACGGTGCGCAGCGCGCCTCGAGGGCGCCGGATAGTTCGCCGGGACGGGTCACGCCTTGGTGGCTAGGGTCTTGACTGAAGCAGTCCTGCGACGGCCGGTAGCGGTCTTTCCGGCGCGTTTCTTCTTCGCGCCGTTGCCGATTGCCGCCGATGCAGGCGGCGCCGCGGCACCCAGCGCACTAAGAAGCGCAGTGCCTATCGGACTGCCCAAGCTCGCTCGTCCCCCGAGCCCTTGCCCCCGGACGGACGACTATTCGTCACTGTGACGCTTTTCTTCTAGATCGCGCAACACGGCGGTCCCGCAGAAGATTTCGGCGAAACAGTTGCGGGCTCCTCTGTTGACAATTAGCGACGACTGATCGTCATTGGCCCGGCAGACCCCGCTTGTTTTCAGGGCTGACAGGTGGAGTCGAGCGGAATGACGGGTCCGCCGGATTGAAGGGATAAGAGATACATGTATGTGATGATTGAATGTTCGCACCCGGGATTGAACTTCACCAGGACCTTTGGCGGAAGCGGCAATAACCGAACCGGGTTTAGCTCCTCTGGATTGAGCACGTGCTCGTAGTCCACCGGAGGAGGCAACGTCGGCACGATGTCAACGCGATTTGCGACCCGGTACGAGTTCTTGACCACCTGGTCAAAGGTGCTGGCAAACAGCGAATCCCCTGTGCGCGGACTGCCATAGGTGTAGACGGCCGGGTTGGTGAATTTCGTATTCGCCGCCACGTCGAGGGCAAGCAGCGTCGCCAGGGATCCCCCGAGGCTGTGCCCGCAAATCGTCACAGAGCTGACGGGCCGGGGATACGAGAGCGTGGCCAATGCGCTGACCACACTCGGCGAATTCGGCGCGGCACCAGTCTTTAGCGACTCATACATCGCGGTGAAACCGTCATCGGTGTGGCCGGCGCCAGACAGGAACGGGCATGGCACCTGGAGGAATTCGGCATCGTGAATCCACTCCAGAGTCCCTTCGGTACCCCGGATCGCGATCACCACATCGCCGGTCTGAGCCGCCTGGCAGATCAGCCCGATGGAGACTTCGTCGTCACCTCGGCTCGGGTTCATGTCGGTCGCAAGATCGTTGGCATAGATCGTCGTGACCACCGTGTAGTTCGCGCCGCCGGCGCTGACCGCCGTACCGGCGGCATTCGTCAAGTCGCTGGGCGAGGTGTCATAGGTTGTGTTCAGAAGTTGGGCCACTTTTATTGCCGTCATTACATCCATCGTCGGCGTTGCCATCTTGGTGCTCCCTTCTGCGAATTGGGTTTTCTCTATCGGTTTCTGATGATCGATGGAGTTATGCAATAGCGCGGTCCGCTCAGCGGACCGGAGCCCGGTATTTCGACAACAGGGTTACGTTTCCTTCAATTGCTGAAGGGCGGCGCCGATGCGGCCCGCGGTGTAGGAGACCAGGCCGGCTAGGCCAACGGGTAGATCGTCTGCCTGGACTGTGATGGTGACTGCGCCAGCGCAGGCCCCACTCGCCAACCAGACGGGCGCCGACACGCAACACATGCCGGCAACCGCGTCCTGATGGTCGACCACTGTCGCTCGCGGATTCCGAAGGGACTCACGCAGGTTGCGCCATTCACGTTGGGTCCAGCAGTCAGGGAGCGCAACCTCGCCGGGGGGCTCGGCCGCGTAGAGGACACGTCCGGTGGCGGTGCGGGCGATGGATTCGGGGTCGACATGGGCTGTCATGTAAGCGTGCCCGTGAGGTACTGCGGCGCAGATAAAGCGGAGTCGATGTTCATGCAGGATCCGCAGCGACGCCATGGCGCGCGATTGCACGGCAAGTGCGTGGACCGGCCCTTGCGCGCACCGCCGCAACAGCGGCTCTGGTTGCCAGCGCTGTCCGATGCGCATCATCTGCGGCCCGACATAGTAGCGGTGGTCGAAGCGCTCTACAGCGCCGAGCGTCACGAGTTGTTCGGCGAGTCGGTGCGCCGATGTTTTAGCTAGCCCGGCCGCTTGTGCCAGTGCGGTCAGTCCGAGTCCCCCTTCAGCGTGAGCAAGAGCGTCCAAGACGGCGAATGCGCCGTCGAGGACCCCGCGCCCCGCCTCGGCTGGCGGGATCAATGTTGTGTTAATGCACCGGTCACTGTCTGACCGAGCGGTCTCGCTGCCGATCGTGTGAACCTGCATGCTGTCTCCCGGGTTCTGGAGCGGTCTTCACGACGCGCTTCGCGTCGGCGCAAAAACATCGGAGATAATGCGCAGATCTGTGCGCGAGGGGCCGTAGGTCAGGCCCGCCCGACGTATGCGGCCTGTCCACGTCGAACGGGCGCAGAAAGCTGCATCCGCTGTATATCGGGACATAGCGACTTTCTTCACGACTCGAATGATGGGGTCAGACACGACCATAAATCGCCAACAGCAGGAGGAATCGAGTAGTGCATTACTCGACTTCGTCAGAGAGGACCCGTTTGGCGCCGCGGCTGTCGGCATACGGCGGTGCTCCCCCGCCCCGCGACTCGCAAGACCAAGAGATGGTCGGCAGAAGGTGGCTCTACCACCGAGAAGCGGGCGATGCGAGTAATCGATTACCTAATCCGGCGCGTCGACCCCGGCCGAGAATGAGTCCATGACGCGCGGCGACATCGATGCTTACGAAGCAGCGTTGCGTCGACTGCCCGAGGCGCATTCGCTGGCGCTGCGATTGAAGGCTGCCGGCGTCGCCGACGAGGTCGTATGTGCCTACCTGCACATCGAGCCTGAAGGACTGGACACCTTGTTACGTGTGGCCGAGTACAAACTCAACGCCGAGTTGCGGAAGCGATGACCGACTCGCCGGTGAAGATAATGGACACGCGCATAGCGATCTTGATTTAGCATTTGCCAGATGCAGGCCTGGCCACTGACGGGTCGCGCCGAAGAACTCGAAGTTATCGCCGATGCGTTCTGCCCGGACAAGCCGTACGCGGGTGTGGTGATCGCCGGTTCTGCAGGCGTGGGCAAAACGCGGCTGGCTCGTGAAGCGATGGCCCTCGCAGCGAAGCGAGGCTGGGCGGTGCATTGGATTGCGGGAACCGTTGCGGCTCAGTCGATCCCGCTGGGGGCATTCGCGCAATGGGCCGATCGGCTTGAAGGCAATCCCCTGCTGCTGGTGGGCAGCGTGATCGCCAAGGTCACTGCGTCGCCAAACGGTGCCCCGGTGTTGGTGGTGGTCGACGACGCACGTCTGCTCGACGACTTGTCGGCATTTGTGCTGCACCAGTTGGTGCTGCGACGAGCAGCCACCGTCATCGCGACCCTCCGCACTGGCGCGCCGGCACCGGATGCGGTGACCGCACTGTGGAAAGACGGACACCTGGAGCGGCTGGATCTGCAGCCGCTCTCACACACGGAATCCGACACCTTGCTGCAATCCGCATTGGGTGGACCGGTGGGCACGGCTTGCGCGGAGCGGATGTGGCGCCTGACCCGTGGCAACGTTTTGTTCTTGCGCCAACTGGTCAACCAGGAAGCGCACGCAGGACGCCTGATCAACCGCGATGGCCAGTGGCGGTGGGTGGGCACCATGGAGATGTCGCAGTCGCTAGTCGACCTGGTGGACTTGTCCATCGGCGCGGCGTCCGAGCCGGTGCTGGAGGTCGTCGACCTAGTAGCAGTCGCAGAACCACTAGAGTTGGCGCATCTGATCGCATTGGCCGATGCGACGGCGGTCGAAGACGCCGAGCGTCGCGGCCTCATCATCGTTTCGCGCACCACGCCAAATAGCGTTGCGCGCCTGGGTCATCCGCTCTACGGAGAAGTGCGGCTAGCACAAGCGGGCCAGCTGCGCTTGGAGCGGTTGCGAGGGCGCATCGCCCGGGCCATGCTCGCGCCCAACAGCGCCGTCGGCGCGCCTGACCCTGTGCGGCTGGCCTTACTGTGGCTACAGTCTGATCTGGAACCGGTTCCCGACGTCTTCACCCGGGCCGCCCAGGCGGCGTTTTGCCGGCTGGATGTGGCCCTGGCCCAACGACTCTCCGCCGCGGCCGTGGGCGCCGGCGCCGGTGTGGATGCTGAACTGCTGTTGGCCCACACGCTGTCCGTGTTGAACCGGAGCGCTGAGGCCGAAGAGCTCCTGGAGTCGCTGACCGCTCGCACATTGCACGAGCCGGTTTGGTCGGCTGCGGTCAATCTGCGCGCGATCAATCTGTTGTGGCCGATGGGGCAACCCGCGACGTCTCGGAAGGTCATCGACGATGCGCTGGCCGCCATTTCGGGGTCGGAATCGCACCCGTTGTTAGCCTGCCGTGCGCTGCAATTGGCCGTTGAGGCACGACCCGGCGACGTGCTGAGGACGTGTGAGTCCATCGACCGCGGCCAATTGGTCGCATTACCGGCACTGATACTGGCATGGGCGCAGATCATCGCGCTGGGCGAACTCGGCCATCCGTTGAAGGCTGCGGCGATCTCCGAGGAAGCTGTCCGGTTGGCCGCCGCGTCACCAGAGGCCGCCCTTCAATCGGTCCTTCTCGTCGTCTATCACACCGAGGCCCTGATTCTCGGTGGATACCTAGCCGACGCCCTGGCTGTCGCCGCCCGGACGTTCGAGCAGGCCGCCGACGTGCCCGGCGTTGCCCAATCGTTCGCCGCCGCGGTCAGCGGCGCGGCGGCCCTTGGCAACGGAGAGCTACACACCGCTGTAGCGCGTCTTCGCGGCGCGGTCACCGAATTCCCGAACAGGACCGACGGCGGTTTGTATCACTTCGGCATCTCCTATGCCGAAGCGCTCGCCCACGCTGGCGACGTCGATGCAGCCGAGCAAGCGCTTGCCGAGATGAGGCGCAATTGCCATCCAGGCCACCGTCATATGGAATCTGCAAGCCTGCTGGCCGCCGCATGGGTGGCAGCAGCGCGCGGACGGACTTCGCAAGCACGGGCCCTGGCTCGGGAGGCGGCTGAGTTCGCGCGCACGCACGGTCAGCACGCCCGCGAGGTGGTATGTCTGCAGGCCGCGATTCAGTTCGGCGACCGGCACACCGCAGCCCGGCTCGCCGAACTCGCCGAACTGGTAGACGGCCCCCGAGCCGGGTTGGTAGCCCGCTGGGCGGCCGCGCTGGCCGACCACGACGGCGACGCCCTGCTCGCCGTGTCACACGAACTCGAGGCAATGGGTGATCGCATCGCCGCAGCCGACGCCGCCGCTCACGCCTCGCGAGAGTTCAACCAACAGAATCGGCGCGGCCCGGCCTTGACCGGCAGCGGCCGCGCCAACCGACTGACCAATAGCTGCGGGGCCATCACCCCGGCCACTCAGGCCGCGGCCATGTCACTTCCGCTGACCGACCGCGAACGTGAGATCGCGATTCTGATCTCTCAAGGCCTGTCCAACATCGACATCGCCCAAGCCCTCACCCTGTCGGTCCGCACCGTAGAAGGCCACATTTACCGGGCGTGTACGCGGGTGGGTGCGGCCACCAGAACCGAACTCGCTCAGCTCATCACGGAGTTCGCACCGGTACGCGTCTCCTCTCGACCAGCAGGTCACAACGAACGTTGAACCCGCGCAGCACGAGCGTCACTGTCTGTCGGCGCGGCGGCCACCCCGAGGCGTCATCAGCTCTGTGGGGATACTCGGGTGACCACGGACCATGCACGGAGGCGATCCCAAACATGACGAAGGCAAAGAGCGGCTCGAAGGAACAAAACGGTGGAGACTCCCCCTCGCGGCTGATCGATGCGCGAATCAAAGAGCTGGACGACTGGCGAGGCGAGACGCTCGCCCACATCAGAAAGCTGATCAAGCAGGCCGACCCCGATGTGGTCGAGGAGTGGAAGTGGAGAGGCGTCCCGGTGTGGTATCACGCAGGAATGATCTGCACCGGTGAAACGTACAAGAACGTCGTCAAGATCACCTTCGCCAAAGGTGCCTCGTTGAATGACCCGTCGAACCTTTTCAACTCCAGCCTGGACGGCAACACCAGGCGTGCCATCGATATCCATGAGGGCGACAAGATCGACGAAAAGGCCTTGAAGGCGCTCATCCGCGCCGCCGTCGCGCTGAACACGGCCTAGTCAGGGCGTTTCTTCGCTAGCCGCTTCCTCGGCGATGTGCTGGGTATACGCCGCTTCCCGCACCGCCTCGTCGGATTCGAGCGCCGCGCCCAAGGCGCCGCCGATCATCGCCAAGGATGAGATCAGCCAAGCCAATTCGAAGTAATCGCGGAGCGAAGCCGAATGACCGACCTGGCCTTGGTAGATCTGCGGCATCACGAACCAGAAAGCAGCGGCCAGCGCCAATACGAACAGCGCGGCATACAGCACGCTAACGCCGATCAAGACGGTGACCGTAGTCACGATGTTGAACAGAATCACCTGCTTGCGCACTGCGCGCGCGACCAGGGGCTCCCAAAGATCGGCTCCGATAATCAGGGTCGCGACGGTTGCGACGATCGAGACCAGCGCGGTACCGGAAAGCCGCTGCCACCCATAGGCGTCGGAGAGCCGCCAGATATCCGCGGTCACCAAGCCAAAAACTCCGGCGGCCACCGCGCCGGTCAGTGCGCGCGTCAACCGCAACGACAGCCGCCACGGCCGGTTGGCGGCCACCATCCCGCTGATCAACGTCAGATTGCCGGTCAGCACCCGCGCGGTGTAGAAGAACGCTTCTTCGGCCGGGTCGCTGCCCAGCTCACGCACGCGCTGCATAGTCACCCTCCGGGACGGTCCGGCCATGCCGTGAGCGTGGTCGCCGTGCAGCTCAGTAGATCCGGCGATCAGCCGCACCAGCAGGCGCACGATCGTCTCGCGAATCCGATGCCGTGCCCCCATCGCGCCCAGCGCCGGCACCGACACAATCGCCACGTTGCGCACCGGATTGGCGTGAGCCACCACCGGTCGTTGTTCGACGTGCAACGGAAGGTCCGTCAGACAAATCACGACGTCCCATCCTTTCTCGAGCAGTGTTCTCCGCGCCGCTTTCACGATCTGGGCGTCGGTGGCCGGTGGCTGCACTAACCGGCCCTCCATCACCTCGATGCACCAGCGGGCTCCAGGTAACCGCTGGTCGAGTTCGCAGTGCAAGTCCGTGTCGGCGAGCTCGCGGGCCAGCGAATAAGCCGCGCCCGGGTCGCCGACGAGACCGAGCACAATATGTGGATCGGAGTCGTCGTCGACTGGCTCAACCGCGGGCGTCATGGGTAGATCGTCACATCCCCACAGTTGCGGTGCTCACCCATCGGACGAAAGGCGCGGCGGCAGCACCGCGAGCCAGGAATCCGAGAGCAGCTCCAGCAACTGGCCGTCCGGGTCGCGGATCATCGCCGATTGCTCGGAGACCGTGCCCTCGACCACCGATCCGCCAAAACTGTGCACCGTCGCCAAGACCTCGCCGAGATCGGAAACCGACAGCGACAGATGGGTGAGCCCCGCTTCGTCCATGACACGACGCGGCCTCAGGTGGACAGTGCGCTGCGAATAGTCGAGAAGCTCGAGCACCAAGCCGTCCCGGACGAGATATGTCGCATGCAATCCGATCGGCTTGTTCAGCTGCAGAAGCTGGCCGGTGCCCTCATCAGGCGGATCGAGTTCCCACCAAAACTCGAATCCGAGCAGGCCTTCGTAGAAGGTGCGCGACCGCGTGGTATCCGTGACACACAGCCCCACGTGGTTGAAAACGATTCGGTGACTGACCATTACAGCCTCCTGCAGCCCGTCGAGCGTCCTCCGGCGCCGGCCTGTATCACCGGCAGTGAACGGTCTTATATCGAAACGACTAAACTTGCAAAGATAGCGCAGACTGATTTTCCCAGACTCGAGTTGGAGGGTTGGATGGGTATGCGTCCCGACGTCGACGCCGACGCGGTGGTGGATTTCGATCACCATTCCGACGAGTTCAACCTCAACGAATTGGCGATCAACGCCGAGCTGCGCCAACAGTGTCCGGTCGCGTGGAATGAGAATTACGGCGGATTCTGGTTCCTCACCAGCTACCGCGCGGTGAGCCAAACCGCGCGGGACGGCGACACCTTCGCGCACAAATACGAGCCAGACGCCGCCGACGGCGTTGACTACCAGGGCGAGATGGGTGTGCCACGTCCCGAAGGCCAACCGGCTCTGGGCATCGGCGAAGTCGACGGTCCTTATCACCAAGCGTTAAGGCACGCCCTGGCGCCATTCTTCTCGCCGGGCGCTGTGCAGAAGCTGCGCCCTTTCATGGAGCAATCGGCGCATTGGTTCCTCGACCAACGGATCGTCGACGGGCAGATGGACCTCGTGCTGGACTACGCCAGTCCGGTTCCGGCGATCCTCACCATGAAGTTGATGGGCCTGCCCTACGAGAACTGGCACCTTTACGCCAAGCTGTTCCACTCTGTGATGGCCGTCCCGCAGGACAGCCCGGAGTACGCCAAAGCCATCGCCGAAGTACCCGCGATGATGGGGGCCGTAGTGGAATTCGCGGCGACCCGTCGCGCCGACGCCCGCGACGACCTGACCAGCTTCCTCATTCAGTTCGAATTCGACGGCAAGCGGCTCGACGACGAGCAGCTGCTCAACATCCTGTGGAACCTCATCGCCGGCGGTGTCGACACCACGACTTCACAGACCGCGCTGACCCTGCTGCATCTGGGCACCCATCCCGAGTTGCGGCGACAGCTCATCGAGCGCCCCGAACTGCACCGCACAGCGACCGATGAATTTCTGCGCTACTTCTCGGTCAACCAGCAACTGAGCCGGACTGTGACTCGCGACGTCGTCCTTGGCGGGCAGCACCTTCGGCGCAACGACCGGGTGATCGTCAGCTGGCTGGCCGCCAATCACGACGAACAGGAATTCGAGCGACCCGAGCAAATCGTGCTGGACCGTGCGCCCAACCGCCACGTCGCATTCGGGCTCGGACCGCATCGTTGTATCGGATCTCATCTCGCCCGCCTGATGTCCGAGGTGATGGTGAGGGCGGTTCTCGACCGAATTCCCGATTACCAGGTCGACCTCGACGGTGTCCACGCATACCTCGGCAACCCGAGCATGACCGGGCTGGGCGAGCTCCCGGTGACGTTCACTCCGGGCGTCTCGCGAGGCACCTCGCAGCCTTAAGGACTACGCGATCCGCAGTGGGAACGGGTCGTTGGTGAAGTCGATTTGAGCCGCCGGATTGCTGACGGCGGTTGTCATGCCAGTTCCGAACGCCCCGGCCTCGTCGAAAAGCGTGGCCGTGCCGACGGCGACTCCGTCTGAGGCCCAATGTGAGTCGCCCTGCACGCCGATCCATTCACCGACCGGCAACCGCGCCAATCCCACTGTCAGATCGCCGTTGATGTAACCGATCCCCTGTGTGCCCATGTTCGTCACCAGGCTGGTCGCCTCGGCGACCATTACCGCCCGCACGAAGTGTGAATTCTCTTCACCTGCGACCACGTCAAGAGCGCGGTTGTAGAACTGCTTACGGAACTCGTTCTGATGTTCTCCCGGCGATTGGCTCCGCGCTCCGCCGTCACTCCCTACCTGGGTAAGTGCCGCTTCGTCGACGGATGGCAGCGGCGGGAAGGTCATCGGCGCAGCCCATAATCGACCCGGCGGCGCGGCCGAGCGGCGATACTGCAGCAGCGTGGCCCGCGCCATCAGCCGACCCTCTTGGGCCACATCGCACTCCGCACTGCGTATTCGTCGGCCGTCCCGCACGACGCGCACGGCCACCGCCGCAGGAACACCCCGCGCCGCACGAAACAGGTCCACCGTCAACCGCGTCGGCATGAAATCGGTTGATCCGCACTCACGTTCGAGTGTCCGCGCGGCCAACCCGACGACGGCCGGACCGCTGAGATGGTCGTCGCCCCAGTGACTCTGAGCGAACGGCGTCGGCGCAAATTCGCCGCTTTCGGTCACCGTGAAATGCGCAGGTTTCATATGCCTTCCTTCATCGCGCCTTGCTTTCGACCAGTTAGGGCAACCGGAGACCGTCGACGCCGAAGAAATGCAGATGTCCCGGTTGTGGATGCAGGCGCACTCGACTGCCGCGCGGCGGTGGGGCGTGGCCGTCGGTGCGCGCGACGATTGCCTGGCCGAATGTGTTGTCGGGCCTTGCGACTCGGCCATACAAGTAGGCGTCCGCGCCGAGTTCTTCGACTACATCGATCTGCATTTCGACCCCGCTGGAGCCGATTTCGAAATGTTCAGGCCGGATGCCGACGACGATTTCTCCTGCGGTATCGGTGATCTCGCGCTGCAGTTGGATCGGCCAATCACCCAATGAAACGCAGTTGTTGACAACGGGAAGGGTGAAAAGGTTCATCGCGGGCGAGCCGATGAACTCCGCGACAAACATGTTGACCGGATTTCGGTAGAGCTCCCTGGGCGCTGCGCACTGTTGCAACACACCATCACGCAAGACCGCGACGCGGTCGCCCATCGTCATCGCCTCGACCTGGTCGTGGGTGACGTAGACGGTTGTGGTGCCCAGTCGCCGCTGCAATCCGGCGATCTGATTACGGGTCTGAACCCGCAATTTCGCGTCCAGGTTGGACAGCGGTTCGTCCATCAAAAACACTTGCGGTCGCCGCACAATCGCGCGCCCCATCGCCACCCGTTGGCGCTGCCCGCCGGACAGATCCTTGGGCTTGCGACCCAGGTACGGCTCCAAGTCGAGCAGCCGCGCCGCGTCCAAAATCCGTTCGCGGATCTCGGCTTTCGTGACTCGACCGATCTTCAACGCGAACCCCATGTTCTGCGCCACCGTCATATGCGGGTACAAGGCATAGTTCTGGAAGACCATGGCCACGTCCCGGTCTTTGGGGTCGTCGTAGGTGACGTCTCGCGTGCCGATGCGGATACTGCCGGAATCCACCATCTCCAATCCGGCGATCATCCGCAGCGACGTGGTTTTGCCGCATCCGGACGGACCGACCAGCACCACGAATTCGCCGTCATCGACGCTCAGATCCAGATGGTCGACTGCGGGTCGCGCTGTGCCGTGATAGTGCCGGGTGGCTTGCTCGAAAATTACTGATGCCATGAAAGTTTCACCCGCCAAGCCCGGTGACCGCGATGCCACGGATGAAAGCGCGTTGCGCAACTACGTAGACCAGAAGCAGTGGCACCAGGATGAGAATGGATGCGGCCATCAGCACAGGCCATCTGGCAACGTACTCGCCCTGCATCCGTACCAAACCCAGGGTGAGCGTAGCGATGCTTCGACGCTGAATCATCAACAGCGGCCAAAGGAAATCGTTCCACACGTTCACCCAAGTGAGGACCGCCAGCACCATCACCGCCGGCTTGGCATGCGGAAGCAGGATGCGCCAATAGATCTGCCAGGGTGAGCAGCCGTCGAGGATCGCCGCTTCCTCGAGTTCTGCCGGCAGGGTCCGGAAAAACTGGCGCATGAGGTAGGTGCCGAACGCACTGCCGAACAATCCGGGCACGATCATCGCCCACGGCGTGTCGGTCAGCCCGGCGATGCGCATCAGAATGAACTGCGGGATCACGGTAACCGTCAGCGGAACCATCAGCGTGGCAAGGTATAGGACGAACAACGTGTCACGGCCCCGAAACCGCAGCCGGGCAAACGCATATCCGGCGAGTGAGCAAAAGAACACTTGGCCGACGCTGACGCACCCGGCATACAACACAGAGTTGAAAAACATTCGCCAATAGGGCATCACAGCGAACACTTCACGGTAGTTCGACCACTGTGGATGCGACGGAAACAGCGTCGGCGTGGTCACCTCACCCTCATCTTTTAAGGATCCCGATACTGCCCAAAGGATCGGGAAAAGTGCGCACCAGGCGATACCGGTCAGCGCGGTGTACACCACGACGGCACGGACAATGCTGGGCTTGATCACTCGCCCGGCTAGGCCCACGATCGTTCCTCCAAGGCGGCCCGACGTCGCCCTAGCCGTAACTGCAGCACGGTCAATACCAACAGGATGGCGAACATCACCCACGCTAAAGCGGACGCATACCCGAACTCCAAGAAGGCAAAGGCGTGTTGGAACAGCATGATGCCAAGGACGTACGTCGCGGTCTCCGGTCCACCGCTGCGTCCAGTGAGCACGTAGACGAGGTCAAACGCCTGAAATGCGTGGATGATCGAGATGACCACCACGAAAGAAACAGCGCCGCGAATCAACGGTACGGTGATCGAGACAAACTGCCGTAGTTCTCCTGCACCGTCGAGTCGGGCCGCCTCGTAGAGGTTGTCCGGTACACCCTGCATGGCAGCGAGCAGGATCACCGTCGCGAATGGCACGCTTCGCCACACGCTGACCATGCACAACGCGCTCATGGCCCATTTAGGGTCAACCAGCCATGGAATCGGACCGACACCGATCCAGCCCAGCATGATGTTGAGCAGACCGTTGTTTGTGTTGAAGACGAACTGCCAGACGACGGCCATCACCACCGACGATACGGCGAGGGGCAGAAAGACAATCGTCCTGAAGATGCTGATTCCCTTGATTTTCCGATTGAGTACACCGGCGACGGCGAGACTGATGAGGATCGTGGGGACAACGGTCCCAACGGTGTAAACCACCGTGTTGCGCAACGCGATGACGAACAGTGGATCGCCGCCGAAGAGACCGCGGTAGTTGGCTAGACCGACAAACTTGGCCGGCCTGAACAGATCCCACTTCTGCAAGCTCATGTAAAGCGAAAATCCGAGCGGGAACAGCATGAATACGGTTACCGCTGCCATGTTGGGTGCGACGAACATCCGCCCGGCTCTGGCGCGTCCTTTGGAAAACCGGCGACGCCGGGTCAACGCGGCGCCAGATTCATCGATCGGGGTCATTGGTTACGAAGCACCTCGTCGACCGCGTGTGACAATCCGCCCGCCAACGATGTCGCCGGCCGTGAGCCACGCAGAACGGAGCCGATGTTGCGGTCCATCAAAGCGACGACCTTTGGCCACTCCGGGGTGACAGGCATACCCTCGGAATGGGCAGGCCCGCCCGTCAGCACGGCGAGATTGCCGATCCTGCTGTGCGCCTTGGCGAATCCGGCCGACTCGATCGCGGACCGCAGCGCCGGAACGAACAGTCCCGTCTCACCAATCACTTCCTGTCCGACCGGGCCGGTGGCGAACTTCACGAACTCCCATGCCTGCTGCTTGCGGCGACTGCTCGCAGCGATCGCGAGCCCCGTTGTGCCGATGTTGGAGCGGGCGGCGCGCCCCTTCGGACCGGTCGGCAGCACGGTTACATCGAAATCGAGGCCTTTGGCCCGGTCAACCGTTTGATATCGCCAATGTCCGCCTTGCGCCATCGCGGCCTGGCCCGAGGAGAACAGATCCATCGTGGACATCGACTGCGTCTCCGATGCGGTGGGAGCGACCTTGTGTTTGTTGGCCAGGTCGGCGTAGAACTGGACCCCTTCCAGGAACGCGGCGTTGTCGAAATTGAAATGCGTCGGGTTCATCCGGGGGCTCGACCATGGAACTCCGTTGTTCATGCCGAATAAGCCGGCGGAGTACGACGCGACCCAGCTGTCGACGTATCCCCATTGGCTGACTCTCCCCGATCGGCCGCGTTTGGTGAGCGCTTTGGCAGCGTCGAGGAACTCACCGAAACTCCATGGCTGTTCCCATCGCCCGGGCGGCGGGCGCACCCCCGCGTCGTCGAACAACTGCTTGTTGTAGAACAAGAAGTTTCCGGACCACTGCTCGGGGAAGGCATACTGCCCGCCGTCGAACGTGAACGTCTCGTATAGCGGTGAGATGCTGTTAGTCCTCAACTCGGCCGCGAAAGCCTTATCGTGGGCCAACAGCGTGTTGAGGTCCATCAACACACCCCGTTGGGCCAATCCCGCGTAGGTCAAGTCCCAGGCCATCAGCACGTCGGGACATTTCCCGCCCGCGCAATAGATCGACATGTGCTGCAGGGGGTCCGGTCCGGACAACAGCGCCCGAACCTTGATGTCGGGATGCCTGCGCTGAAAGGCGTCGACAACCCGCAGCCGGGCATCCGCTTCTTCGGGGTTGGCGGCGAAGAAGAACGTCAGCGCATCGTCGTCAGAACCACAGCCGGTGGGCCACAGTGCCAGTGACGCAGCGCCAAGCGCGCCGGCGGCCCGTAACAGCGTCCGCCGACTCATGGACTTATCGCAGATGAGGCTGTTCTTCGTGGCGTATCTCCGGCTAGTGAGCGTTGGGGGTTCTTTCGTAGTGTTCCTGGTGTCGTCACGGTGGCAGCGTGAGGACCGCGCTTTTCAATCGATCGGCATCGCCGACGATGTCGACGGTGTGTATGCGGCCGTCGTCAATGCCGATCTGCAGCAACGCCTCCACGTGGCCCGTCGGCGCGATGGCAATACCCGGGACGCCGTTGACGAGCACTACGACTCCGGCCCGTGCGCGCAGCGCGAACCGTCGGGTTTCCTCGGCGACCTTCTTGGCGCCGCGAAGCTCGGTCGGCACATCGTCTGGCACCAGCTCGCGGTCCACCCTGCGCACCACGTCGGGAGCCAGCAGATCCAGCAGCATCCGAATATCACCACCGCGCGACGCGTCGAGGAATGCTTCGACGATTTTGAGGTGTTCAGTGGTCCGCGCGGGTTCCGCAGATCCACCGGCGTGGAGCCGACGGCGGGCCCGGCTTGCCAGCTTCTTGGCGGCCTCCGGCGATCGACTCAACAACTCGCCGATCCTGTCGAAGGGCAGCGCGAAGACGTCGTGCAGGACAAAGGCGACACGTTGTGCCGGCGACAGCCGGTCGAGGACCACCAGCAGTGCCTGGCTGACCGAATCGGTGAGCAGGGCATCTTCGTCCGCACCCGCGGGTGTGGCCACAGCGGCGGGTGCGCGCTGATCGAGGCCGGCGAGCGGCTGCTCGGCTCGCCGTTTGCGAGCCCGTAACTGGTCGACGGCCTCGCGCGCGGTGATCGTCGTGAACCAGGCCGTCAGGTTCTCGATCATGTCGTGATCCGCGTGACTGGCTTTCAGCCAGGCGGACTGCACCGCGTCCTCGGCGTCAGCCACCGAGCCGAGCAAGTGGAACGCCACCGACTTGAGGTGCCGCCGATCGCTGTCGAACCGCCGGGCGAGATCTTCGATCGTTCTCATGGTCACCTTTTCCAGGCGAAAACCGTCAAGGAGATGACCACGTCCGACGAACGCTTCCGGTAAAGAAGGAGACCAACGTCATGAGCCTATACGTTGTCATCACCGTGATCACCGCGGTCATCACCGCAGCAGTTGGGATAGCTGACTTCATCCCGGCCGGCTTCGTGCTGGCGAACTCGGCCAAGGTGCACGTGCCGCGTTCGTGGCTACCGATGCTGGGCACCCTGAAACTCGCCGGAGCTCTCGGGCTTCTGGTCGGTCTTGGCTTGCCGGTGATCGGGATCGCAGCCGCCACCGGCCTGGTGTTGTATTTCATCGGCGCGGTGATCGCACATCTCCGGGCGCGTGTTTGGTACAACATCGCCTTCCCGGGCGCCTATTTAGGGTTTTCGGCGGCGTCACTGGTGCTGCTGGCCGGAAAGTAGCGGATGCGGCGGATTTTGTTGCAACGCCTGTTCAAGTCGGCGAATATGACGCCGCGCGCCTTCGCCGAGATGACCTGAGACGTTGGACTATGGTCAAATATCGCTGAGCAATGTCGATAGAAAGGGGGCAATTGCGATGGGTGATGGCAACGGCGGCTCGGCAGCGATGCGGCCCCTTTTCGAGGAAGTTCAGGCGCACTACGACCTCTCCGATGATTTCTTCGGTGTCTTCCAGGATCCGTCGCGGACGTACAGCTGCGCGTTCTATCAGCGCGACGACATGACGCTTGAAGAAGCGCAGATAGCCAAGATCGATCTCGCGCTGGGCAAGCTCGACCTGCAACCCGGCATGACCCTGCTCGACGTAGGTTGCGGTTGGGGCGCGTTGATGAAACGCGGGATCGAGAACTACGACGTCAACGTCATCGGCCTGACGCTCAGCAAGAACCAGGCCGTCTATTGCCAGCGCCTCTTCGAAGACATCGACACCGATCGTTCGCGCAAAGTGTTCCTGCGCGGCTGGGAGCAATTCGACGAGCCCGTCGACCGCATCGTCAGCATCGAGGCGTTCGAGGCGTTCCCGAAGGAGCGGTACGCCGCATTTTTCGAGACGGTGTTTCGCTCGCTGCCCAGCGGCGGCCGGATGGTATTGCAGACGATCTGCGGTCATCCCTTGAAGCGCTGGCCGGAGATGGGCATACCGATCACCATCACCGACATGAAGTTCATGCGGTTCATCGCCAAGGAGATCTTCCCGGGCGGTGGGGTGCCGAGCGACGAAGACATCGTCAATTTGTCCGCGAGCGCAGGGTTGTCGGTCACCGACACTCAATACTTGGACGAGCACTACGTCCGGACTCTCGACACGTGGGCACTCGAATTGCAGGCCCATCGCGACGAGGCTGTCGCCGCGACGTCGGTCGAGGTGTACGAGCGCTACATGCGCTATTTGACCGGGTGCTCGGACTTTTTCCGGCGCGGCATCAGCCAAGTGGGCCAGTTCACCGTTACGAAGGCATAGCCCGGTTCGGTCAGCCCGGAAAGTAGCGGATCCGACGGATTTCATTGCGGCGCCGGGCAACGTCGGCGAACATGACGCCGCGTCCCTGCGTCGACGTGATCGAAGCGGCGACGGTGGAGCCCGCGGCGATGAGCTTGGGCGCGCGGGCGCCGGGGCACAGCGCCACAAGGCCTGCGATGTCTGCGACCTCGTCGTCGCCGAAAGTCATCGTGGCATCGGGTGAGAGCGCTCGCTGCGCGGCAAGCCGATCTCCGCTGCCAACCGCGTTCACGAAGCTGTCCACCAACTGCTTGCGGCGGGAGCCCACGCGACGAAAGCCGGCCGCGAAACCGGCAGTGCCGCGCAACCGCTGATTGCGGATGAGCCCTTGCGACAGTTGAACGGTGGCCGGCACGGCGGATGCACCGTTACGCAGAAACTGCAGCATCATGCTTGGCAGCTCCCAGTAAGCGCGAAGCATCGCGATCATCCATTCACCATTGACCTCGCGCAGGTCGTATCGAAGAAACGCCGGGATGGTCATGGTGACCGCCGAACCCATCACCACCTCGAGATCAAGATCGCGGACGACGGTCGGGCCGCGGACGACGTCGAGATCACGATGAAAGGCAATGTCACGCGGCCCGATAAAGGTGTCGTAGAAGCGGCCGATCTCCGCCGGCCCCACGTGCGGCCATGAGCCCACCGGGTCTTCGATACGACCGTCCGCCGTGAACAGCCCCACCCAACCCGCGCGGTCATGCGCCGCCGCCGCCTCGGGCGATCGTTCCACCGCCGCCAGCAGCGCCGACTCCGCTCGGCCGGTCACGCGCTGGGCACTATCGCGACACCCGAGGCTTGCAAGGCTTTGATCGCCGCGGCGGTGGACTCCTCCCCCACGCCTGCTGTCAGATCCAGCAGCACCCGAGTGGCCAAGCCCGCCTGCGCGGCGTCCTCCGCGGTCCGACGCACACAGTGGTCGGTGGCGATGCCCACCAGGTCAACCTGGTCCACATGGTGTTCGGCCAGCCAATCGGCCAGCGGCGTGCCGGACTCGTCGACTCCGCCAAAACCGCTGTAACCCGCGTCGTAGGCGCCCTTGCGAAAGACGGCGTCGAACCGGTCGGTCTCGAGATCGGGATGGAATTGTGCGCCGGTGCTGCCGGCCAGGCAATGCGGCGGCCAGGACGACGAGTAATCCGGCCGGTCGGAGAAATGAGCACCAGGATCGATGTGGAAATCCTGGGTGGCCACCACGTGGCCATAGTCGGCGCCGGCAGTCAGATAATCACTGATTGCGCCCGCCAGGGCGGCGCCGCCGGTCACGGGCAGCGCGCCGCCCTCGCAAAAGTCGTTCTGTACGTCGACGACGATCAACGCGCGCATGACACCCACCGTATCGCCGGTGGGTGCGAACCTTATGCGGCGTGGTGCTGGCCGAGACGCGCTGCGGTGGTGTCCAGTGACCACAGGTGCGCGCAGGTTGGGCACTGCAGATGCACAACCGCCGCACTGTTGCTCAGCAGGTATTGCCAATGGGTATGGCAATTGCGGCCGCTGCGGCAATCGCCACACGCGGCGCCGTGATCACAGCTCGGGCAGGCCAGCCAGGCGCGACGGCTCTTGTCGGCGTCCGGGTCAATCGGAAGCATGATCCGCCACCCGCTCCGGCAACACCCCTGCGCTGACCAGGTTGTCGTAGACACGCTGCTGGTCGGCATCCAGATTCGAGTAGAGCATGGCGTATGCCTGCTCCTCTTCGGCCAGCGCGCGAATCGGATCCCAGTCCGCACCGATGGCCTCCAGCACGGCGGTGCGCCGCCGCACTTCGTCGAGGGTCAGGTCGTAGGCGAATTCCAGGCCAGTTGAGTTGTCGGGCATCGGCCACTCCAGCTGCTTCAGACTACAGTTGGGAGGTTAGGCTGCCCTAACATGGGCGATTTCCGCAATGACGTGCGTCACAAATCGCGGTTGATCTGCGTCACAGCCCAGCGCCCGAGTCAGCGCAGCCGTTCGCGTCGGTAGGATCGGCACAATCAACGTCAAGCCGGTGTGCGTTGCATCACCTAGATAGTCAAACTATAGTCCAGACACGTGTCCAGGCAGTTCGCTGACGTCCCGTTCGAACGCCTTCCCGTGACACCTGTCGGCACCACCAGACCGGAATGGGCGTGACTATGCGGATTGCGCTGCTGTCCTATCGCAGCAAGCCGCACTGCGGCGGCCAAGGGGTTTACGTCCGCCACCTCAGCCGCGGCCTCGTCGAACTGGGACACCACGTCGAGGTGTTCTCTGGCCAGCCCTACCCCGAAGGTCTCGACCCCCGGGTGGTGCTGACCGAGGTACCCAGCCTCGACATGTATCGGGAACCCGACCCCTTCCGCATCCCGCACCCCCGTGAAATCCGCGACCGCATCGATCTGCGCGAACTGGCCGCCGTATGGACCGCGGGCTTCCCGGAGCCGCGGACCTTCAGTCTGCGTGCCGCCCGCCTGCTCGCCGGACGGCGGCGCGATTTCGACGTGGTGCACGACAATCAGAGCCTGGGCGTAGGCCTGCTCAAAATCGCGGCGACCGGCCTGCCGGTGGTCGCGACCGTTCACCATCCGATCACACGTGACCGGGTACTGGACCTCGCTGCGGCACGATGGTGGCGGAAACCGCTGGTACGCAGGTGGTATGGCTTTTTGGAGATGCAAGAACGGGTTGCCCGCAGCATTCCGGATTTGCTGACCGTCTCGTCGTCATCGGCCACCGACATCACCGCGGACTTCGGCGTCCACCCAGACCAGCTTCACGTGGTGCCGCTGGGTGTCGACACAGATTTGTTCGCACCATCGACGCAGCCGCGAGTTCCTGGTCGCATCATCGCGATCGCCAGCGCCGACCGGCCGCTCAAGGGCGTCGGGCATCTGTTGCAAGCGGTGGCCAAGCTCCGGACCGAACATGACCTGGAGCTGCAGCTTGTGGCCAAGCTCGAACCCAATGGTCCCACCGAAAAGCTGATCGCCGAACTCGGCATCTCCGATATCGTCCACATCTCCAGCGGACTCTCCGACGCCGCGTTGGCGCAATTGTTTGCCTCCGCTGAAATCGCCTGTATCCCTTCGCTTTACGAAGGATTTTCACTTCCCGCAGTCGAGGCGATGGCCAGCGGCACACCAATTGTCGCCAGCCGTGCCGGCGCACTACCCGAGGTGCTCGGACCCGACGACGAGTGCGCCAGGCTGGTGCGGCCGGGCGACGTCGCCGAGCTGATCCGGGTGTTGGCCGAGCTGCTGGTCTCCCCCGACCAATTACACCGACTCGGCATCGCCGGTCGCCGTCGGGCCGTCGAGGTATACAGCTGGGAATCGGTCGCCGCCCAGACCGCCCAGGTCTACGAGCGCGCGATCAGCCGGCAGCCGTCGGTTCGGGATTCGGCACAAATAGTGGGCGAGCCGTGCTGACGGTCGACTTCGACCACCTCGGTATCGATCAGGGCACCAAGGTCATCGACGTGGGATGCGGAGCGGGCCGGCACAGCTTCGAGGCTTATCGCCGGGGTGCCGATGTGGTCGCGTTCGATCAGGACGCGACCGAGCTGGCAGGCGTCGACACCATGTTTCGCGCCATGGCCGATTCTGGTGAGGTGCCGCCTGCAGCTCGAGCCGAGACCGTCGTCGGTGACGCGCTGGCATTGCCCTACCCCGATCGAACCTTCGATTGCGTGATCGCTTCGGAGATCTTGGAGCACGTCCCTGCCGACACCAAGGCAATCGACGAGCTGATTCGCGTGCTCAAGGTCGGCGGCAGGCTGGCCGTCACGGTACCCAGATGGTTACCCGAACGACTGTGCTGGCTACTCTCCGACGACTACCACACCAACGAGGGCGGCCACATCCGCATCTATCGGGCAAACCGGCTGCGCGCCAACATCGCCGGGCGCGGAATGACCTTTACTCACGCCCATCACGCACATGCTTTGCACGCGCCATTTTGGTGGCTGAAATGCTTAGTGGGCGTGAACAATTCAGAGCATCCCGCGGTCGTCGCCTATCACAAGATGTTGGTCTGGGACATGATGCAGCGGCCCCGGTTTACCCGGCTGGCCGAATCAACACTCAACCCGCTGATCGGCAAAAGTGTCGCGTTGTATTTCGAGAAACCGGTACCGGCCGTTGAACTGGTATAGGGCACCGGGCGTCGCTGGCGTCTTCTCCGCCGCACAATGCCGACAGACGGCGGAATCGATTGCCGCGTTGCAAGAGCCATCCGGGGCGATCCCGTGGTCGGATGGTGGGCACACCGATCCTTGGGACCATGTGGAATGCGCGATGGCACTCACCGCTGCGGGCCTCATTGACCCGGCACGGCATGCTTTCGACTGGTGTCGGCGCCAGCAGCGTGCGGATGGCTCCTGGCCGATCCAACTTCGCGCCGGAGTCATCGAGGATGCCAACAGCGACAGCAACTTCTGCGCTTATGTCGCGGTCGGAGTCTGGCACCACGTACTGATCACCGGTGATCAATCCTTTGCCGTCGTGATGTGGCCGACGGTGCGGGCCGCAATCGACTTCGTCCTGGAGTTGCAGCTCGAAGGCGGCGAAATTTGTTGGGCGCGTGGTCCTTCAGGACCGGTCACGGAGGCGCTGCTGACCGGGTGCGCCAGTATCTTCCACAGCATTCGCTGTGCGCTGGCCCTGGCCAGTTATGTCGAGGAGCCGCAACCGGAATGGGAGCTCGCGCTCGGCCGGCTGGGTCATGCGATCACTGCACACCCGTCGGCGTTCACCGAGAAGCCGCACCACTCGATGGACTGGTACTACCCGATCCTCGGTGGTGCGCTTCGTGGTCACGCCGCGATCGGCCGAATCGCTGACCGGTGGGGCGATTTCGTCGTCGACGGCCTGGGCATCCGGTGCGTCGACGACCGCCCGTGGGTGACCGGCGCGGAGACATGCGAGTTGGTGCTGGCACTCGATGCCATGGGCAATCGGCAGGCGGCGCTGCGGCAGTTTGCGGCCATGCAGCACTTGCGCGAGGACGACGGCTCCTATTGGACCGGATTGGTGTTCAGCGACGGAAAGCGCTGGCCCGTCGAGCGAACAACCTGGACCGGCGCCGCCGCGATTCTCGCCGCCGACGCGCTGTCGTGCACTACCGCCGGCAACGGCATCTTCCGTGGCACCGATCTGCCGCGCGGGCTGGAAGGCGATTACGATTGCGAGTGTGTGGCCAGCCCGTCGGACCGCTAGAGCTGATTGCCGGCTCCTCAGCGGGCGTCTTGGCCCGCATCGTCGCCGGCCGCAACGACCCCGGCCTCTCCGGATACCCGCTCCAGCTGGCGCATTGACCCGGTGACGGATCGCTCCACGAACGCGCCGCTTTGCACGGCGCGGCAATAGATCTGATAGGGCGCCTGGCCGCCGTCACGCGGGTCGGGGAAGACGTCGTGGATGATCAGTGCGCCTCCCGGACTCACCCATTTTGCCCATCCGTCGAAGTCTTGATGGGCCGCGGCTTCGCTGTGGCCACCGTCGATGAACAACAACTGCAACGGCGTACGCCAACCGCTGGCCACCACGGTCGATTTGCCCACCACCGCCACGACGTTATCGTCGAGGCCGGCGTCGTCGAGCGTGCGCCGCAAGGCCGGCAAGGTGTCGAAGCGTCCGGTGGCTTCATCGACCAGCGATGTGTCGTGGTACTCCCACCCAGGCTGGTGTTCTTCGGAACCGTGGTGATGGTCGACGGTGTACAGAACGCTGCCGCGGGCAAGCGCCGCCGCCCCCAACAGCACGGTGGACTTGCCGCAATACGTGCCAATCTCTACGCCCACACCGTGATCGAAGTAGCTCAGCGCCGCGTCATACAGCGCCCTGCCCTCGTCGGCGGGCATGAATCCGGTGACCCGATCGGCCAGTTCGAATAGATGACTGGTCCGCTCGTCGGCAGCCGTAGGATCCGGGGAGAACGTCATCACGTGAACCGTAACAGCCGCCGCGTTAGGCAGTTCCGCGCACAGCACATGCAGGGTTGCCGCACACACCACGTTGTAGTAGTGTCCGGACACGTGTCCAACCCGGTGGCTCGGGAATCGACCAGACGGCGGTTGACTGCCAAGCAAGCCGACACCGTTGACCGGCTGGGCCGTGCCGCGATGGAAGTACTTAGCCGAGAAGGCTTCTCCGGCTTGACGATTCGGATGGTCGCCGCCGAGGCTGGCGTCGGCGCAGCGACAGCGTACACCTACTTCTCCTCGAAGGAACACCTCGTTGCCGAGGTTTTCTGGCGGCGGTTGGCATCCAGCCCGATTCCCGCAACCGATTCGCCGGACCCGACCGTCCGCGTGATCGCGGTCCTGCGCCACATCGCCCTGTTGGTGGCCGATGAGCCCGAACTCGCCGGCGCGGTGACCAACGCGTTGCTGGGTAGGGATCCTGAGGTCGAGCATCTTCGGCTGCGCATTGGCCGCGAAATCCATGAACGTCTGGTCACGGCCCTGAGCCCGGACCGTGCTCCCGATATCGTCGAATCGCTGGAGCTCCTTTACGCGGGAGCCCTGGTCCGCGCGGGTATGGGGTATGCCTCCTATAGGCAGATCGCCGACCGGCTCGAAGCCTCGGCGCGACTGCTGTTAGCGCGGCCGATGCAATAATTGGCGGTCACAAGGCCCCGGGGGCTGTCGGCTGGCATGATCACGCCCATGGACGCCGTCGATCACCCTGAACGCGACCAAGGCTGGGATACCGCGGCGCGCTCCGAGACCGAAGCCCAACGATTAGACCGCAACTGGATCAGCCTGCTGCAAGAGTTGCGTGTGGTTCAGACCGGTGTCCAACTGCTGACCGGCTTCTTGTTGACGCTGCCGTTCCAGCAGCGGTTTGACGTGCTGGACACGACGATGCGGGTGGTCTATTTAATTACGGTTGGGTCGTCGATCGGCAGCACGGTGCTGTTGGAAGCTCCAGTCGGAATGCACCGCTTGTTGTTTCGTCGGCATCGCATCCAGTTCTTGGTCTCCGCAGCGGATCGGTTCGCTTACGCCGGGCTATTGCTGATGGGTGTGGCTCTTACCGGGGTAACCGTGGTCATTTTCGGCACGGTGGCCGGCGCGACGGCAGGCGCCATTGCCGGGGTTTGCGCGGTGACGGCTCAGCTCTTTTTCTGGGTGGCGTTTCCGCTCTGGGTGCGCCGTTCAGCACCACCACCGACCCAGTGACCGCCGGTTTGCAGGCCCGGTTTGCACTCCTGTCAACCCGGGAACACAGCTGTCATGTTGATCCGCAGAATCGCTCGTCCTTTGTTGTCCGCGGCATTCATCGGCCAGGGTGTCGAGACATTGCGAAACCCCAAGGTCACCGCCGATGCGGCGGAGCCCACCATGGCGGCGCTACGGACCCTGCCAGAACCTATCGGCGGCAAGATTCCGTCGAATCCCGAAACCGCGGCACGGATAAACGCCGCTGTCCAAGTCGGGGGTGGCCTCTTGCTCGCCACCGGAAGGTTGCCGCGGATCGCCTCAGCGGCGCTGGCTTTCACCGTGGTACCGGGCAGCCTTGGCGCACACCTGTTTTGGAATGAGGACGACCCGGAACGTAAAGCGCAGAAACGTCGCGATCTACTCACCGACCTGAGCTTGCTGGGCGGGCTGATCATTGCGTCGGCTGACACAGCCGGCAAGCCGTCATTGGGATGGCGTGGCCGTCAAGCGGCAGGCCGGATCTCGGAGGCGGTCTCCCATGCACTGCCGCTGGACGGGTCCGACGGCTCCGTGCTCGACTCTGAGTTCGCGGAAAGAATCGCACACGGCCTGCAGGTGGGAGCCGAGCGCGGCCGCGAACTGGCCGGCACGGCCGTGGAAAAGAGCGAACCGCTGGTCGAGGCCGCCCGCAAACGCGGCGTCGAACTCGCCAGCACCGCCGGCGAAAAGAGCGCACCCTACGTGGACGCCGCACGCAAGCGGGCACGCAAACGCGGGACTCAGCTGGCGGACACGGTGCGGGAACGCGGCACTGAGCTGGCCGAGACCGCGCGGGAACGGGGTACCGAACTGGCCGAAACGGCCCGCGAACGGGGTACCGAACTGGCCGAAACGGCCCGCGAACGCGGTACCGAACTGGCCGAACGCGGACGGGTCAAAGCTCGTCGCTGGCGCTGATTGGTCGCTCGACCGGATGTGTCGCTTCGCCGCGGCGCCAACCACGCCACAGATACAGCGCCCAGGACACTGCTATCAGCGCAAACGCCGCAACCGGCACGATGCCGGCCCAGCCGGCAGGGTAAAGCACGCCAGCGATGTAGTGGGCGATGAAGCCGTCCGGCGGTAGCGGCGCCATCCTGCCTTTCGCCCGGCTCCAACGCTCGAGCCACGTCAACGGACACTCGAGGTGTGCGGTGGTGATCGCGATCCCCCACAGCGCCGCCGGTACGTGCAACCAGATGGTCCGGCGCCAACGCAACGCGACGAACCCGCCGACGATCAGGTAGCAAAGGAAAGCAAAGTGTGCGACAACCGCAAGCGCCACAACGACGTGATACATCGCTAGCTACCGCAACAATGCGATACGAACACAGCGCTTTTCGAGTCGCTCATGACCGTCCAACTGGCGTGTGCCGATGTGGCTCGGCGTAGCCGAGTACGCCACTATCCTAGCTACCAAAGGGATTACCGGTTCCTGGCACCGGACTTTTCTCGCTTACCGACCCGGGCCCAGCCACATCTGACATGCCTCGGACGATACGGGACAGGTCGTCGTGTTCGACCACTAAAGCTCCGGCTGCGCGGCGCGGGTAAATCCCTGGGTGCGACGCAGGCTCTTTGCCTTCGGGGCGGAGTAGATTGGCACCACCGACGTGGTCAGGAGCGAATCCCATGACATCAGCTGACTTCGATCCCAACTCGCCCCAGTACGGCTACCCGCCGGCCGGTTCGCCGCAATGGTCGCATGCCCAGCCCGGAGGGCTCGGTCGGAGATTTTTCGCTCGGGTCATCGACGGCATCCTGGTGAACATCGTGGCCTTTTTTCTGTCGATGTTCCTGTTCGACCAGGATTACTGGTGGCTGGTGACAGGGCTTTTCTCGGGCGTGCTGATGTTCGGGTACTTCGTGCTCTTCGAAGTCACGCAGGGCACCAGCCCGGGCAAAAAGCTCCTCGGCTTGGCGGTGCACGGCCCGGGCGGGGCGCCGAAGCCGGATGCGAAGCAGTCCGCCATCCGCAACTCGTTCACCTTGCTCGCGGTGGTGCCCTACCTCGGCGGTCTGCTGGCGTTCATCGCCTACATCATTATCGCGGTGACGATCAGCGGCAGCCCCACCAAGCAGGGCAAGCACGACGAGCTGGCCGGTGGCACCCAGGTCGTCAAGAACTGAGGTATGCCAACAATCTCTCGACGATGCTGTCGACGCTCGGCCCGACGTCACAAGCGACGCCATGCTCGTCGGGCGCCAGCGGTTCCAACGCGTCGAACTGTGATTTCACCAATGCCGCCGGCATGAAGTGGCCTGGCCTGCCGGCCTGCCGGCGAGCGATCAGTTCCGGTGAACCCGTCAAATGCAAGAACTCGATCCCGGGGCAATGTGAGCGCAATCGGTCGCGGTATTTGCGCTTGAGCGCCGAGCAGCTCATCACGCCGCCGTCCTCATGGTCCGCCAGCCACCGCCCGACCGCTTCCAGCCACGGATAGCGGTCGTCGTCGGTGAGCGGCTTGCCCGCGGCCATCTTGGCAATGTTGGCTTCCGGGTGGAAGTCGTCGGCGTCGGCAAATGGCACTCCGAGGCGCTGTGCTAATGCGGCACCCACCGTCGATTTGCCCGACCCTGAGACGCCCATAACCACGATCGCGCCTGACCGGCAAGGGTTTTCAGCGCAGATTTCGGTTCCACTCCAGCCAGCCGACGCCGCGGCGCCCGTCGGCGGTGCTGACAGTGGCCCACACCCGGGGAAATTCGCTTATCCGCCCGTCGGCGGCGACCAGGCGCAGCGGTGCGTGTCCGTGCACGTCGACGGTCGCGGTGATGCCACCGGGATCGACCGCTAGCGTTGCGGTGGCTGGTAATCCGTCGGCGTCGAATGTTTGACGGGCCGTGATGGTTTGCAGCTCAGTGACCGTGCCGCCGCGGTCTTGGACATAGCCGATACCGATCGCCGGGACGCCTGGAATCCGGATGTCCACCGCGTGCACGTGTGTCCCATCGTCGAGGTGCAGCGCGCTCCAAATCCAGTCCATACCCCACCAATCCCGGACCCCCCACGAATGGTCGCGTTGGCCGGGTACCGAGTCGATGGTGTATCGACGTCCATCGACGGTGACGGTTCCCGAGACGGTGCACGGTATCTCGTAGCGCGTGGTCAGCCGATACTGGTACGGCGTGCCGTCAGTGCTCCACACCAGATCAATCGCCACGTCGAGCGGCGCTCCCTGTTCTCCCCGCAACAGCGCGGCCGGGTCGAGGAAGGACTCGCCGCGCCCGCGCAGGCCGATGCGATAGCTTTGCAGTGGATCGCCGACGGAGTGCGTGAAATCGACGGCGCCCGTTTGCAGCGCCCACGGATCGGCGGGCAACGGGACCTCGAAGTCGACGACTGCGACGGTGGGCAGCTCGGGGCCGCACAGCAAGGCGTGCAGCCACGCCGTCTGCTGGTTAGGGATCAGGCCGATGCGGACCCAGCCACCGAATCCCTTTGCGGTATCGGCGAAGTCGGCGTACCAGCTCTCGCTCCACAGCGGCTCGTCGGTCGCGTTATGGGCCGACTCGTCGTCTTGCGACGGACGCAACGGCTCCGCGACCGTCGGGGCGGTCAGTGTCGCCAGCGCGTCAACGTCGAGCACGTGCTCACAATGCCGTTGCAGCATCGTCATGAACATCGCGTCACCCCGTTCGGTGCGCTCCACCAGCATCGACGAGACGATGGCCATCATCACCCCGAAGAAGCTCTGCCTGCGCACGCCCTCGCGGACATCGGCGAGGCTGATCATCGCGTCCGGCCCAAGGGCTGCATGGTAGGCCTGCAGCAGCTCGTCGTAATGCGTACGCCGCTCCGCCACCGGGAGGGCGCAACCGAGAAAGTAGGCCAGGTCGGTCATCGCGGGGCCCCATGTGACCGTCTGCCAATCGACCACCGTCAGCGCGCGATCGGCACCGACGGCGCCGAACAGCATGTTGTCCAACCGATAGTCGCCGTGCACCAGGCCCTGGATGCGACCTTCGCCGGCCTCCTCGGCCAGGTAGGCGTCGAATCCGCCGACCAACCGTTCGCACACCATGCGGTGCTGCGGTGCGATCCGGTCGCCGTAGCGATCGACGAAGGCGGCGTGCAGAGCCGTGATCAGCCCCTGGTTGACCGGCGTATCGCGGTGTAACCACGGCGCGTCAGCGAGCGTGGTGTCGCCGAGCAGCGGTCCCTGCAGCCGGGCCAGTTCGGTGACGGCCAGCCTGGCCTGTGCGACTGTGGCACCGCGGATTTCATCGCCGACGACCGCCGGATTCGCATCGCCTAGCAGGACATCGAAGATGCCGGCCCCCGCGTCGAAAGCGGCGTGATAGCAGGGCGCAACCGGTCCACGCAGGCGCGGGGCGATATCGCGGTAGAAGGAAACCTCACGCTCGTAAAGGCCCAGACTCCCGCCGGTTTGCCGGCTCATCGGGTCGGTGGCCGCGACCTTCAGCACCACGGAGTCCGGTCCGCCGCTGCCGGACCCGCGATCGGCGTAGGTCAGCTGAACCCGGTAGCACTCGCTCATCTGGCCCGTGCCGATACGTTCGACGCGGAATTCGGTGATAGTCCCGGCGCCGATCGCCGCGGTCAGCCAGTCGGCGGTGAGGTCGGCGGGGCGCTCGACGACATTGTCGGTGTGCGGTGTCATGGCTCGTCCACGAAACCACATTGGCCGTCATCGCGCCAGAGTGAAGCCCTCCCACGCCATCCGGCGCTGCGGGTGCGGATCGAATTCGAGATGTGACTTGCGGTCGAAGACCATCACCGCGCGGTCGGTATCGGTGTAGGCCGGCCAGTCGTCACCGGGCACCCCGCCACGGCTGAATAACCGCCAACGCCTTTGCACTTCGTTGGTGACCCGCAAGGCAGATCGGCGATCCGCGGCGGCGCTCAGCATCGCCCCCAACCTGGTGCGATAGATCCCGAAAACCGCTAGCAGTTCGGTGGCGTGCGTGGCGCCCAGCCCTGACCAGCGCAGCACCCGCGGTGCGTAGTCGTATCGGTACAGGTAGGTGGGCGCGTGTCTGCCGTGGGCTTCTCCGATCTCCCAAGCAGCCGAGCTGAAGGCGAAGTCGCCGCCGAGCCGCACGCACGCAGACCGTTCGGGATAATCCGGGTAAGCGGCGGTAATGCGCTCCCGCGCAGCCGGTTCCACCTCAGCCAGTAGCGCTTCGACCATCGGCTCCGTGGTCGGCAACAGCGGCAAAAAGCGGGTGAACAAGCGTCCCTCGTCGGCATTGGTCCCTACGATCAGCGGCACCCGGTGCGCCTTACCGCGCCGCATCGCCTCAACGGGGTCCAATGGCAGAACGTCGTCACCGGAAACCGGGCCGATCGGAAAGGCGCCCAGCATGTCTCGCACGCCCTGGTCGATCAGGCGATTTTGTGCCGCCACCAAATCGGCGGGAGAAGCCTGCATCAACGCGTGGGCCGCATCCTGCTTACGGACGCCCAGCAACGTCGCGAATCGTCCGGCGAACTCTGCCGCGACCTCGCGCGAACGCATCATCCCAGTCGCCGGGCTTTCCGAAATAGCCTGGGCAAAAAGGCCTTCTGCCTCCGGCACCGCCAACAACGTAGCGACTGCGTGCGCGCCGGCGCTTTCGCCGAACACCGTGACGTTGTCTGGATCACCGCCGAACGCCGCGATGTTCTGCTGAACCCAGCGCAACGCCGACACCAGATCGCGCAAGAACAGATTGCTTTCGAGGGTGACGTCCGCCGTCGACAGCGACGACAAATCCAGACAACCCAGCGCGCCGAGTCGGTAGTTGACCGATACGTAGACACACCCACGGCGGGCCAGGCCCACACCGTCGTATATCGGAGTGGCCGAGCTACCCAGGATGTATCCGCCACCGTGCACGAAGACCATGACGGGCAACGATTCACTTTCCGGCGCTTCTGGGGTGACCACGTTGAGGGTGAGGCAGTCCTCGCCCATCGGTTGGTACTTCCCGACGCCGACGATCGTGTAGCGCCGTTCTTGCGGCGCGCACTTGGTGAAGCCGTGGCAATAACGCACACCCCGCCACGGCTGAGCAGGCTGCGGCGCCCGAAAGCGCAGCGCACCAACGGGCGGCCGGCCGTACGGGATGGATCGCCAGCGGTGCACGCCGTCGCGAGTAAAGCCTTCGACGACGCCGGAGGCCGTGGTCACCCGGACGGTGTGCTCGTGCATAACCTGACGGTAGCGAACCTGAGCGAATCACGCTGGGCAGGTGCACAGAATCGCGTCGTAGCGTTCCCGTTAGACGTTTCGGCCCTGATCGATCGCCCGCGCCGCCGAGGCGTCTCCACGGGCGAGTTCGAGCACCCGGATCTCGCCGCTGTCGCCGTCGACCTCGACGAGTGCACCCGGTGGGAGCCGTCCCGTGGCGTCCTCAGCATCCACGACACACGGGATACCGAATTCGCGTGCTACCACGGCGGCATGCGACATGGGTCCGCCGAGCTCCGTCACCACCGCGGCCGCGTAGGAGAAGGCGGCGGTATAGCCGACATCGGTGGCCTCAGCGACCAAGACCTCTCCGGGTTGCAGGTCGTCGATGGTTTCGGGCCTGATGATCCGCACCCGGCCGCGGACTCGTCCGCAACAGACGCCGACGCCGGTCAGGGTGTCACCCGGGGCGAGGACGGTCGCCAGGGCGGCAGCGGCTTGCCAACTGCCACTGAAGACCGCGGGTGGGACCAAGCCGGCCAGCCTGCGTTGTTCTGCTCGACGGCGCGCGACCAGTCCGGAAGCGTCGGCGGGCAGCGCATCGAGCTCGTCGACCAACAGATAGAACACGTCGTCGGCGGCGCCGAAAACACTCGAGTTCACCAGTCGGCGTCCCAGCTCACGGAGCAGGTTGCGCAGCAACCAGATTGCCCGGACCATTCGGTCGCGACGGACTTCGCGGTCGCGAAGCAGGTGCGCCGCAAGGCGCGCCACCGGCCGCGCCTGTAGCGGGATGACCGGACGATGCGTCTCCGGCCGGGTCGGAATGTTCAGCGATTTGGCCACCATGCGGATCAGCAACTCGGGGTCGTCGGCGTAGCTGGCGGAGCGCATCTCGACTTCGGCGGGGCCGCGGTGCCCCATCACTTTCAGCTCGCCAAGCACCGCCGCGTGGAATTCCGGGGCCTGGGTGGACAACTCGTCGAGATGATCGCCGGAGGCGGTCAGAATCCGACTCACGTTGGGGTCGCGTTGCGCCGCTTCCGCCAATCGGTACACGGCGTTCAGCGGGTGTGCGCTGGCCAGCTCCTGACCGAGCGGTAGCACTATGTCACGTCCGCTCAGGCCGCGCAGGACCACACTGAGAGCGGCGAACGACATGAACGACCCCGACGCCAGCACCCAACCGTGGACAACGTGATCCCGCGCCAGCAAGATCAGACTGTGCAGTCGCCCGTCGGCAAGCTGCGAAAGATCCTCAGCAGCAAGATCTTCCAAGCGGTCGATGTCGTCGACGAAGTCGCGGGTGTCTCGGGCCGCGCCGGTGGCCAGGCCCGCCAGATTGACCGCGAACACCCCGAGGTTGCGAATGGTACGCAATGGCCGCATCGCCAGGCCGGATTCGCGCGGCAGAGGTTGCTCACCGTAGATCGGCATCGCGGCCACACTCGGGCCGAAGAACTGACTCTGCTGAATCACCGTCGCAGGCTTCACGAACGGCGCGGCTTCGGCCATGAAGTGCGCGGTGGTGATGGCCCCGTACAGGCGGTGTGCGAAGACACCGATCATTCGGGTTGCGATTTCGCGTTGGATCACACCGCCGGGCCGCAGCCGTGCGGCGATGATCGCGCCGGCTGTCCGCAGCCCCAGCACGGTCACCGACGCCGATGACGGCGAGAACGGTCCGGGCAGCGCCTCCGACAAATTGGTGGCGAGGTAGGTCGGGAAGCGTGGGTCGATCGGCGTGTCGAACTCACCGTTGCCGCCGTGCGGACCAGCCAAGACCGGCATAACTCCGTCAGCGGCCGGAGCGTCGACCGCTGGGACGTCGTGAACGTGAGTCAGCCGCCAGGGCAGCGACGTCGACCACTTGCCGACGCTGACCCGGCCACGCACCGCCAACGCGACGTCTTCGACACACTCCTGGGCGTTCCAGGCCGGCGTGAAGTTCCATTTGTTGTGCAGCAGGGCAGTATCCATCGATGGGACGTTCAGTAAGCGACACAGTTCGGCTGGGCCCAGCCGTCGAAGCAGCCGGCCCGCAGGCACCATCGGTCTACCGAGTACACCGGCTATCTCACCCAAAGTCGGATTCCCTTGCGCAGCAACGTTCACCGGCCCACTGCCGATGCCGCTATCGAGGATCGCGCGGAGGAAAACCCGGTGCACGTCGTCTTCGTGCACGACCTGGATCCTGCGACCGGCGGACCCGTCGATGTCGGGAAAAACCGCGGCAGCCAACACCGTGCGCACCCAGTTGTCGACACCTCGGCCGAGGATGGCCGCCGACCGGATCGCCACCCATTCCGCTCCTGAAGCGGCCAGCATCTCCTCGACACCGGCTTTGTCGCGTCCTTCTGCCGAAACCGGGTTCAGCCGGTCGGATTCCGACCGCGGCGGTGTGTCGCCGTGATCTACTCCGTAGACATGCGCCGAGGAGGCGAACACGATTCGACGGGTTCCGCTTTCAGCCATGGCGTCAAGCAGATTGGCGGTCCCGCCGATATTCGTCTGGCTATCGGCCGCCCAGGCACAGTGCACGACGACGTCGGTGCCCGCGACCGCGCGCCTTAGCCCGGCCACATCGCACATATCGCTCTGGACGAAGCCGGCCGCACTTGGCCAGCGTTGGGGTCGGTGACGGGCCAAACCGACGACATCGTGCCCCTGGCTGAGCAGTCGGGCGAACACGCCGCGACCGATCACCCCGCTCGCCCCGGTGACGGCGATTCTCACTGGCTAACCTCAAACCCCATCTGGCTAGTCGTCGTCGTCGAGGAAGGCAGCATTGACCAGATCGTCGAGATCCATTGTTGCGATATCTTCTTCCCTGGTCTCTGCCGCATCGGCTCCCCCCTCGTTCGCCAGGCTCAGCAGCACGTCCAATACTCCGGCCTGCCGAAGGCGCTTGACCGGAATCGACGCCACGACGCGCTGGATCTCCGCCTCCCCAGGTGCAAGCTGCGGCGTCGACTCGGTGGAAGTGCCGACAAGCTCTTGCCGGAAGTAACCGGCCAGTGCTGCGGAGTTCGGGTAGTCGAAGATGAGGGTAGGTGAAAGCGCCAGCCCGGTGGCGGCTTTGAGCCGGTTACGCATCTCAACCGCGGTCAACGAGTCAAAGCCCAGCTCCTGGAACGCCTTGTCCGGGTCGATGGCTTCGGCAGTAGTGTTGCCCAACACGGTCGCGATATGCGAACGCACCAGATCCAGCAGCACCGCCTGCTGGTCATCTTCGGGCAGCCCCTCCAGGCGTTGCAGCAGCGCGGACTTCGACTTGGCGGCGGCCAGCGAATCATCGACCTGTCGCCTCGCCCGGGCGTTGATCAGCTCGACGAACATCGGCGGCAGGGTGCCGGCGTCGTACTTGGCCCGTAGCGCCGTGGTGTCGATGCGGGCGGGCAGCAGGAACGGCTCGTCGACCACCATCGCGGTGTCAAGCAGTTGCATCGCTTCGGCCGAGGACATCGCCACAATCCCGTCACGGGCAAACCGTGCGAAATCGACAGACTCCAGCCCGCCGGTCATATTGCTGGCTTGATCCCACAGGCCCCAGGCCAGCGAAATCGCCGGCAGGCCGTGACCACGCCGATGCACAGCGAGTGCGTCGAGGAAGGAGTTGGCCGCCGCGTAGTTGGCCTGCCCCGACGACCCCACCAACCCGGCCATCGACGAAAACATCACAAACGCCGACACACCCAGATCCCGGGTCAGCTCATGCAGATTCCACGCCGCATCCACCTTGGCCCGCAACACCGCATCCACCCGCTCCGGCGTCAACGACGTCACCACCGCGTCATCGAGAACACCGGCGGCGTGAATCACCCCCGACACCGGGTAGTGCACCGGAATATCGGCAAGCACTTTGGCCAATGCCTCGCGATCAGCGGCATCACAGCCGATCACCGACACTTGCGCACCAGCCGCACTGAGCTCGTCCACCAGCTTCGCGGCCCCCGGCGCTTCGGCGCCGCGTCGGCTCAACAGCATCAACTGGCGCACACCGTGATTGACCACCACATGGCGCGCCAACGCCGAACCTGCCATGCCGGTACCACCGGTGATGACCACGGTGCCCGCAGCCCATGCATCGGGCATCGTCAAGACGACCTTGCCGGTGTGGCGAGCCTGACTCAGATACCGCAACGCCGCCGGCGCCCGCCGCACATCAAACGCCGTCACCGGCAACGGCCGAAGCGCATCGTCGTCGAACAACTTGGCCAGGTCGGTGAGCATTCGCTCGATGTGGTCTCCCCCGGCTTCGAAGAGGTCGAAGGCGCGGTAGCGCACACCGGGGTGTTCTTGGGCGATCACGCCCGGGTCGCGGATGTCGGTCTTGCCCATCTCCAAAAACACCCCGCCGGGGGCGACCAAACGCAGTGAGGCATCCACGAAGTCACCGGCCAACGAATCCAGCACCACATCCATGCCGCGACCACCGGTCACCGTACGGAACTTGTCCTCAAACTCCAGACTGCGCGAATCGGCAATATGATCCTCATCAAAGCCCGTCGCCCGCAACGTGTCCCACTTCCCACGACTGGCAGTGGCGAACACCTCCAACCCCAAATGCCGGGCCAACTGCACCGCAGCCATCCCCACCCCACCGGCCGCAGCATGCACCAACACCCGCTGCCCCGGCCGGACATCCGCCAACGTCGACAGCGCGTAGTACGCCGTCGCGAAGACCACCGGCGCCGTTGCGGCATCGGCGTAGGACCATCCCGTCGGGACTTCCATCAGCAGGCGGGCGTCGGTGGTTGCCACGGTGCCGGTGCCTTCCGGGAAGAGGCCGGTAACCCGATCCCCGACGGCGAAACGGCAATCACCCGAAGCGGTTTCGATGACGATCCCGGAGGCCTCCACGCCCATCACCGCGTCGTCGTCGGGGTAGAGCCCGAGAGCGATCATGACGTCGCGGAAGTTGGCGGCCATCGTGCGAACTGCGACCCTGACCTGGCCGGGCTCCAACGGCGCATCAGCGTTCGGGATCGGTTCCAGCAACAGGTTTTCGAACGTGCCCTTACTGGACATGCCAATCCGCCATGGCTTGTCGCCCGGCGGCGCCAGGAGTGCGTCCACCGCGCGACTGCCGTGCACCCGGGCGTTGTGAACTATTCCACCCCGCACCAGCACCTGCGGCTCACCGGCCGCCAACACTTCTGCGATCGTCGTATCATCAAGGGGCGCATCGGAATCCACCAAAACAATCCGGCCGGGGTGCTCGGTCTGCGCCGAACGTACCAGCCCCCACACGGCGGCACCCGCCAGATCGGTGACGGCCTCCCCCGGCAGCGCAACCGCACCGCCAGTCGCCACGATGAGCATTCCCGCGTCGTGTTCAGCAAGCCAGGACTGCAACGCCGCCAGCGCTTCGTGCGTGCGCCGGTATGTCGCGGCCAGCGGATCCTCTTCGGCGGCCGCGGATTCGAAGACGTCGTGCGACGGTGCTTCGGCATCGGACACCGGCGAAACGGGTGACCAGATCACCTCGAAGATCCGATCCGGCCCCGAGCCGGACACCGCCGCCATCAACTGCTGCTGGGACACCGGACGAGCCACCATCGACGCCACCGACAACACCGGCAACCCCAACCCGTCGGCCAACTCCACCGACACCGACGACGGACCCGACGGCGCAATCCGCGCCCGCACCGCCGACGCCCCCGCCGCATGCAACGACACG
>NZ_DATMLH010000179.1:0-2736 GCF_035570115.1 Mycobacterium sp. | reverse complement strand
GTGGTCATCTCCGGCGCCGGGGCAGCGGGCGTCGCGTGCGCGAATCTCCTTCAAGCGAACGGGATTTCCGATGTCACCGTGCTCGACTCGCGTGGCATCCTGCACTCCGGGCGCGACGACATGAACAGCGTCAAAGCGCAGCTGGCGCTACGCACCAACCCGCGCGGCCTTTCCGGCGGCATCGTCGAGGCGCTGGAGGGGGCCGACGTGTTCCTCGGTGTGTCCGGCGGGGTCATTCCCGAGGAACTGATCGCGACGATGGCCCCCGAGGGCATTGTGTTCGCGCTGTCCAACCCCGACCCGGAGATCCGTCCCGACGCTGCGGCCAGGCACGCCGCCGTGGTCGCCACCGGGCGAAGCGACTTTCCCAACCAGATCAACAACGTGCTGGCGTTTCCCGGCGTGTTTCGTGGTGCGCTGGAGGCCGGTGCCAGCAAGATCACCGACAAGATGAAAGTGGCCGCGGCCGAGGCGATCGTCTCCGTCGTCGCCGACGACTTGGCGCCGGATCGGATCGTCCCGAGCCCGCTGGACCCGCGGGTTGCGCCGGCGGTTGCCGCTGCGGTAGCCGCCGCCGCAGATCCCGCGGAGTGAGCGTCGGCAGGTTGACTGCGCTCGCCGGCGACGATGCACGGCGCGGAGCGCGATGAGGAGAAGCCGGGCAACGTGTCTCACGCTCGCCGTGGCGCTGGCGATGACGGGGTGCGCGCAGACAACCGGCAGCCAGCACCGCGCGGGTGAAGTGGTGGTCGGGTCCCGTCCCGGTGCCGAGTCGGTGTTGCTGGCCGACATCTACACCGGGGCGCTGCGGTCCTACGGGTTCCCGGCGCGCAGCGAGCAGGCAGCTGACCCGCTGACCAAGCTCGACTCGGGTGCGTTTGTCGTCGTCCCCGGTTTCACCGGTCGGGTGTTGCAGCGCTTTCAGCCCGGTACCACCGTGCGGTCCGACGCACAGGTCTACAAGGCGATGGTTGGCGCGTTACCCGAGGGCATCGCGGCTGGCGATTACACCACCGCTGCCGAGGACAAGCCCGCGCTGGCGGTCAGCGAGTCGACGGCCAAGAGCTGGGGCGGCACTGATCTCAGCGCTGTGCCGCGGCACTGTGATGGCTTGGTCATCGGCTCGATCGCCGGCGCGGCGAAGCCCTCGGCGGTCGGCAGCTGCCGGCTGCCTGCTGCTCGCGAATTCTCAGACGATGCAACCCTTTTCGCCGCGCTTCGAGCTCAAACGGTCACCGCGGCCTGGACCACCAGCACCGACCCCGGCGTGCCGGCCGACCTGGTTGTGCTGACCGACGGCAAGCCGGCGCTGGTGCAGGCCGAGAACGTGGTCCCGCTCTACCGCCGCAACGAGCTAACCGATCGGCAGCTGCTGGCGGTCAACGAGGTGGCGGGCGTACTGGACACCGCCGCGGTGGTCGAGATGCGCCGGCAGGTGATCGCCGGCGTCGACCCACAAGCGGTGGCAGACGGGTGGCTGGGCGAACACCCGCTCGGTCGCTAGCGCGACGCGTAATCGACCTAGCGCGACGGCGGTTTCAGTCGGCCTACGACCGGCGAGAACAGCCGCTGGTAGCCCGAACCGGTCAACCGCACGACCAGATCCAGCGCCTTGGCGTCGGGGCCGACCAGCACCCGGGCCCGGTCTTTGCGGACCGCGTCCAAAATGATCTCGGCCGCCCGCCGCGGGGTGGTCGTGGCCAGTCGCTTGTCGAAGAAACTTGCCTGCGCACCGGGGTCCACCCCCTCGGCAGCGGTGGAGTTGCGGGCGATCGCGGTCTTGATGCCGCCGGGATGCACCGAGGTCACTTTGACCGGGTGGCTGTTGAGCGCCATCTCCTGACGTAAGGCCTCGGTGAAGCCGCGGACGGCGAATTTGGCCGCGTTGTAGGCGGCCTGCCCGGGCATCGACATCAGCCCGAAAAGGCTCGAGACGTTGATGACGTGGCCGTCGCCGGAGGCGATCAGATGCGGCAGAAAAGCCTTGGTGCCGTTGACTACTCCCCAGAAGTCGACGTCCATCACCCGCTCAATGTCCTTGAACTGGCTGACCTCGATGTCGCCGGTGAACGCGATCCCGGCGTTGTTGTAGATCTGGTTGACCTTGCCGAAATGCTCGTTGATCTGGTCGGCATAGGAATGGAACGCCTCGCGTTCGGTGACGTCGAGTCGGTCGGCCCGGACCGGCACACCGATGGCCCTCAGTCGCTCTTCGGTCTGCGCGAGGCCCTCGAGGTCGACATCGCTGATCGCCAGCGTGGCACCGGAGCGGCCCAGCTCGACGGCCAGCGCCTGGCCGATACCTGACCCGGCGCCGGTGACCGCGGCTACCTTCCTGGCAAACCCCTCCATGGGACGCTCCTCGCTCGTGGGTTGCCGAGAAGTTTATCCGGTACCGGCGGTACCTCCTGCGGGCGGGTAGTTGCGGCAGATGCCGATTTCGGGGATAACCGCGCGCGACTGGCGCTCAGCGTAAGCAGCGTGACAAAGCACGCTCACGTCGGTCGCCTCTGGCGCCGCGAATGCTCAATAGCGCCAACGATGTTGGCGGTATTGCAGGAAGTTAGTTGTCAGGCCCAGCTGGAGCCGACGGCAGAGTCGGTGGAGCTCATGTTGTTGCCGGCGTTTTGCACGCTTTGGCCGTGGGAGTTGGCTTGCTGGTAGATGACCTGGAAGTTGCGGCCCAGTTGGGTGATGAACTCCTGGCAGGCCACCGAACCCGAGCCGCCCCAGAAG
>NZ_DATMLH010000178.1:0-35426 GCF_035570115.1 Mycobacterium sp. | reverse complement strand
TGTGGGAAGAAGACCACCAAGGTTGATCGGGCCGCGCCTGGAGCCCCAGATCCCCTGGGCGCGGCCCGATTCGGCGTTTAATGGGAACCATGAACACGTTCGCACTCACCATCCGGAACGCTCTCATCGTCGCGGTCCTGATCTTGGGTGCGTCGCCGGCGTTCGCTGGTACGGCACACGCCCACGGCCACTGCTGCGCGCTACCTGTGCCCCATTCCCGGGTTCATACCCAAGGACCGATCTCCGTCCTCCACCAGGGACCGTTCCCCACCCTGCAGCAGGGACCGTTCTCCGTCCTGGGCGAGAGGTAAGGCCACGACTAGCCGGTGTGATCCTCCACTTTCGCGCCAGGCGCGTGAGTCTTGATCGCCTCAATGCCCTTCTCGGCGTTAGCCTTTGTCTCGTAACCCTGACTGGCCGCAATGATTTCGCCATTCGGGGCACTGTGCCCAAAGCGCGCCCAAGCGGCACGGTCGGAGCCTGAAATGTGGCCTTCACCTGCGGCAATAGGCCGAGAAACTTGGCGGTGGCGGAGGGATTTGAACCCTCGGACGGGGGTTACCCGTCACACGCTTTCGAGGCGTGCTCCTTAGGCCGCTCGGACACGCCACCGCCGGACAGCTTACCCAACGTCGCGGTGCTTACCCCAATCGCTGGCGGGCGAAGAAGGCCGCCAGCAGGGCGGCGCATTCCTCGGCCAGCACCCCGCCGCGGACGGCGGGACGGTGGTTGAGCCGACGGTCGCGGACCACGTCCCACAGCGAACCGACCGCTCCGGTCTTGGGCTCCCAGGCCCCGAACACCAGACGGTCGACCCGTGCCATCACCAGCGCACCCGCGCACATCGTGCACGGCTCGACGGTGACCGCCAGCGTCGCTCCGGCCAGCCGCCAGCCGTCGCCAAGCACACCGGCGGCGGCTCGCATGGCCAGGATCTCGGCGTGTGCGGTCGGATCACCCAGCGCCTCGCGGGCATTGACCGCGCGGGCCAGCTCGCTGCCGTCCGCGCCGACGACCACCGCACCCACCGGGACGTCACGCGGGCCCGCGGTGGCGGCAACCGCCAAAGCGGCACGGATCAGGTCTTCGTCGGACCTCACCGTTCCAGACGTTCGAGCACCGCCGACAGTTCCTCGGCGAAGCCCATTTCCCGCGCGATGCGACCCAACTGCTCGTCGGCGTAGAGATCGGTCTCGTCGAGAATGACGCCCAGCACCGCCTCGGGCAGCCCCACGTCGGAGAGCAGTCCGAGGTCACCCTCCTCGAAGGGGTCGGCATCCTCCAGATCCTCCGGATCGATGTCGGCGTCCAGGTTGTCAAGCACTTCGGCGGCGATGTCGTAGTCCAGTGCAGCGGTGGCGTCCGAGAGCAGCAGCCGGGTTCCCGACGGGGCCGGCCGGACGATGACGAAGAACTCGTCGTCGATGTCGAGCAGCCCGAAAACCGCGCCGGCGCTGCGCAACTCGCGCAGTTCGGTTTCTGCGTCAGTCAAGCTGGTCAGGGCTTTTGATCGCATGGCAGAACAGCGCCATTTACCGTCCTCGCGCACGACGGCCACGCCGAATCCGTCTGGCGTATCCGCCTGCGCGGAAGCCCGCTGTGCTCCCATGGGCGCCTACGCTAGTCCCGCTGGAGCCCGTTGACCAGCACATGACCGGCAGATCGGCGTCGCGTCGGCCGCCTACCGGGGCCGAGCGTTCCGGCGCATGTGCCAACCTTGTGGGGTGGCTGGTCCTGTTTTCAAGACACCGGTGTGCGTGCTGGGCCTGGGGCTGATCGGGGGCTCGATACTGCGTGCGGCGACGGCGGCGGGCCGCCAGGCCTTCGGCTACAACCGCTCGGTCGAGGGGGCCCAGGCGGCCCGGTTCGACGGCTTTGATGCCACTACCGACCTCACCGACGTGCTGACCCGCGCCGCCGATAGCGGCGCGCTGATCGTCCTCGCCGTGCCCATGCCGGCCCTGCCGATCCTGCTCACCCACATCAGCGAATCGGCCCCCGACTGCCCGCTCACCGACGTCACCAGCGTCAAAGGCGCGGTACTGGATGCGGTCAAAGCGGCCGGTCTGCAGGCGCGCTTCGTCGGCGGGCATCCGATGACGGGGACCGCGCACTCGGGTTGGGCCGCCGGCCACGCCCGGCTGTTCGCCGGGGCACCGTGGGTGATCAGCGTGGACGACCACGTCGACCCCGCGGTCTGGTCGATGGTGATGGAGCTCGCGCTGGACTGCGGGTCGGTGGTGGTGCCGGCCAGATCCGACGAACACGACGCCGCTGCCGCCGCGATCTCACACCTGCCACATCTGCTGGCGGAAGCACTGGCGGTCACCGCTTCGGAGGTCCCGCTGGCCTTCGCACTGGCCGCGGGGTCTTTCCGGGACGGCACACGGGTGGCGGGCAGTGCGCCGGATCTGGTGCGGGCGATGTGCGAAGCCAACGCGGGCCAATTGCTGCCGGCAGTGGACCGGGCCATCGAATTGCTTGCCGGTGCCCGGGAGTCGCTGGCGCACAACAAATCTGTCGCCGAGCTTGCTGAGGCCGGGCATGCCGCCCGGACGCGTTATGACAGTTTTCCGCGGCCAGAGATCGTCACGGTGTTCGTCGGCGCCGAGAATTGGCGCGACGAGCTGGCTGCCGCGGGCCGGGCCGGCGGGGTGATCAGATCCGCTCTGCCAAGTCTGGATAGTTGACGATGAACCCGTCGGCATCGACGGTCAGCGTGGTCTCGGACACCGGCGAGTGCACCTTGATTCCCTCGCCAGCTCCCGGCGCCGGACTGCTGTAGCTGACCATTGCCGAGGACACCGACATCTCCGGCAGTCTGACGTAAATCGTCGGCACCGTGATGGAGTCGGCTCGCTCCATCAGGCCGCAGCGGCGGATCGGCAGTGCGTTGAAGAACGGGCTGAACACGACATCGACGTCGAGCGCCCCGTCGTAGGCCGCCCGCGACTCGCCCTGATGGTCGGTGACCAGCCACATGTTTTCCTCGTCGCGGGCGATGGCAAGCTGGCGCTCCCGCTCGGCCAGTGTGACCGTCATCCCGAGTCGTTTGGTCGCGCCGGTCTCATCGGTCTGCAGGTCGTAATAGGCAGCGAACGCCGGGTTGGTGTCGGCGGCAGCGGCCACGATGCGGCCGTTAGCCTTGATTCGCTTGCCAGACAACTGCACTCGTACCGATTCCATCCGCCTGGCGTCGTGTGATCGCCAGGTCAAGATCGCCGACCAGGAGCTCGACGTCGCTTCCGTTGGGGCTGGGCTCACGGGTCTACGTTAGGCGACGGCCCCGGTGATTTCGAGGCGTATTCCGTCACGTTGGAGTCGTTCGGCGGCATCCGGCGCAGCCGACCGGTACCGGGCACTGAGACCCAGATCGCGAACGCCAGCGCGGCATCCAGCATCAACGCCAGCGCAGCCACCATCAGCGCACCGACCAGGGCGATGTGGAATTGCCGCACCTTGATGCCGTCGATCAAATAGCGACCTAGCCCGCCCAAGCTGGCATAGGCGGCCACCGTCGCGGTCGCGACCACCTGCAACGTCGCGGTGCGCAGCCCGCCCAGGATCAGCGGCAGCGCGTTGGGCACCTCGACACGCAGTAGCACCCGCAACTCGCTCATCCCCATCGAACGGGCGGCGTCGACGACGGAGCGATCCACGGCGGCAATGCCGGCATAGGTGCCGGCCAGCAGCGGCGGGATGCCCAACAGCATCAGCGCCACAATCGGCGCCACCAGACCCAGCCCCCACAGCAACACGGCCAACAGCAGCACACCCAGCGTCGGCAGCGCGCGCAGCGCGTTGATCAGGCTCACCACCACGAGCGTGCCGCGGCCGGTATGGCCGACGATCAAGCCGACCGGGATGGCAACCAGCGCCGAAACCGCTACCGCGACGGCGGTGTACTCCAAGTGCTCCATAGTGCGGGCCGCCAGCCCCACCGGGCCGGCCCAGTTGGCGGCGGTGAACAGGTAGGACAGCGCTTGCCCGACGAAGCTCATCGCGAACCCCCCACCACCGGAGCCATCAACAGCCGGCGGCCGGGGCGCGACGCACGGACCCAGGGCGTCGCCAGCTGTCCGGCCAGCAGGATCACCATGTCCACGACGAACGCAAGCATCAGGATGGCGATGATCCCCGCGACGATCTGGTCACTCTTGTTCGCCTGGTAGCCCTCGGTGAACCAGGTGCCCAGGCCGCCGATGCCGATCACCGCACCCACCGAGACCATCGAAATGTTGGTCACCACGATCACTCGCAGCCCGGCAATCAGCACCGGAATCGACAGTGGCAGATCAACTTTGAGCAGCCGCGTGATGGGCCGGTAGCCGATCGCGCTGGCGGCGTCGCGCACCTGCTGCGGCACCGCATCCAGCGCCTCCAGCACCACCCGCACCATCAGCGCCGCGGTGTAGAGCGTCAGCGCCACGATGACGTTGGCTTCGTCCAGGATCCGGGTCGGGATGAGCAGCGGCAACACCACGAACAGCGCCAACGACGGGATGGTGAACACCACACTGGCGGTGACGGTGGTCAGCCTTCGCAGCGGGGGTCGACGCCACACCAGAACTCCCCAGGGGAGCGCGATCGCCACGCCGACCAGCACCGGCACCAGCGACAGCCGTAGGTGGATCACCGTCAGCATCCACGCCGCCGGGAGATGAGTGATCAGGTAATGCACGTCTAGTCCTGCGGCTGGGATTCCAACACGGCCAACACATCGCCGGCCCGCACTCCCCCGATGACCTTGCCCATCTTGTCGACGGCCACTCCCATCGCTGCCGGCGACGACAACGCGGCATCCAGTGCCTGGCTCAGGTTGGCGCCCGGGCGGAACAGCGAGCCGACCGCCGTCACGCTGTCGGTTAACGCGGCGCCGCCGCGGTGCTTGCGCACGCCGCCGGCGTCGATCCACCCCAACGGCGCGCCGTCGGCTCTGACGACCAATGCCCAGCCGCCGCGCAGTTGCGCATCGCCGATATCGGACTCGGCGATCGGGCGGATGTCGTGCACGGGCAATTCGGTTGCGTCCAAGAACTGCAGCCATCGATAGCCACGCCCGGCACCGATCATCCTCGACACGAAATCGTTGGCCGGACGCGACAGCAGCCGCGCGGGCTCCTCGTACTGCTGTAGCGATCCACCCGGACCGAACACCGCGACCCGGTCGGCGAGTCGGACGGCCTCATCGATGTCGTGCGTGACGAACACGATGGTTTTGTGCAATTCGGCTTGCAGCCGCAGTATTTCGCGCTGTAGCTCGTAGCGGACTATCGGGTCCACAGCCGAAAAAGGCTCATCCATCAACAAAATAGGCGGATCGGCGGCCAGCGCCCGGGCTACGCCAACACGCTGCTGCTCGCCGCCGGACAGCTGCGCGGGATATCGGGTGGCCAACCTGGCGTCCAAACCGACCCGCTCCAACACGCTGTAGGCGGCCCTTCGGGCCGACCGGCGCGATTGACCTTTGAGCACCGGCACCGTCGCCACGTTGTCGATCACCCGTTGGTGGGGCATCAGGCCCGCGCCCTGGATCACGTAGCCGATACCCAGGCGCAGTTGCACCGGGTCGACGGCTGCGACGTCGGCGCCATCGACCATGACGGTGCCGGACGTTGGCTCAACCATCCGGTTGATCATCCGCATCGACGTGGTTTTGCCGCAGCCCGACGGGCCGACGAAAACGGTCAGCGTGCCGTCGGGTACCTCCAAAGTCAGACTGTCGACGGCGACGGTGCCGTCGGCGTAGACCTTATTGACATTGTCGAAGCTGATCAAGCCAGGCCTCAACTCCCGATCGGATGGTTGAAGCCATTGTCCCGCAACCAGTTCCGAGCCGCTTCGTCGGGATCGATACCGGAGTTGCCGGACACCGAGGCGTTGAGATCGGCCAGACCTCGGGTGGTCATTTTCGCTGACACCGTGTCCAGCACATCTTTGAGCCGATCGGATTTCTTCTGCGAATTCACCAGCGGCACAATGTTGCCGGCCAGAAAGTTGTGCTGCGGATCGTCGAGCACCACCAGATGGTTCTGCATGATCGCCGGTGACGTGCTGAAAATGTTGGCGGCGTTGACCGTGCCCTCCAGCAGCGCCCGAACGGTGACAGCGCCACCGTCATCGCTGATCGCGATGAAGTTGCCCGGCGCGATGTCGAGCCCGTATCGTGCGCGGAGCCCGACCAAACCCGATGACCGAGCCTGAAAGTCGGAGGGCGCGGCGAACTTCACCTCTGGTGAATGTGCCGCCAGGTCGGCGATCGTCTTCAGGTTCCACTTGGTTGCGGTCTCGGCGGTGACGGTGACCGTGTCGGTATCCGCCGCCGGTGACGGCGTCAAAATCGACAAGTCGCCCGGCAGCCGTTTGTACAGTTCCAACTCGACGCCATCGAGCATGGTTACCGTCTCATTCGGCTCGAAGTACTGCAAGAGATTACCGATGTATTCGGGCACCAGGTCGATCGAATGGTCCTTCAGCGCAGGGATATACGTCTCGCGGCTGCCGATCCCCATCCGCCGTCCGACGTTGAAACCGTTGGTCTGCAAGGCTTGTGCATAGACTTCGGCGATGATTTTCGACTCCGGAAAGCCAGCGGATCCGACCACGATCGAGTTGATGTTGCCCGATACCCCGCCAAGCGGATTCGAGCTGCCGCAAGCCGTGACAACAAGACATAAGGCCGCGAGCCCCGCCGCCGCGCGCCACCGGCGCCGTAGCAGCATGCTCATACCAACCGACACTATCCTCAGTGGGCCGGTCACACGGCGATGACTCGGGCCCGCGGGCCAACACGCCCACGTTTCGCGGGGGTTCGGCACCTTTCCGCGCCGGAAAGGGTGAAGATGGCACCATGAGTAGCGATTCGTCGGTATCGCCCGATCAACCACCTCAAACCACCGCGCCAAGCCAAGACAGCGCGGCGCCGCCGGAATCGGCGGTGAAGTTCACCCGCACGGCCAGCATATGGACGTCCCTGACCGCGGGCTTCCTGATTCTCATCGTGCTGCTGATCTTCATCACCCAGAACACGAGTACGGCGCAGTTGGCGTTCCTCGGCTGGCACGGGAGCCTGCCGCTGGGGGTGGCGATCCTGCTGGCGGCGGTCGGCGGCGGCCTGATCACCGTGGCGGCCGGCACGGCACGGATGTACCAGTTGCGGCGAGCGGCAAAGAAGAATCTCACGGCTGGCCGCTGAGCGACCGTAGCCGCCCATCGCCAGATAACTTAGGGTACCCTAACTACGAGTTAAGGAGGCCCTATGCCATCAACGTGGGTGGGCGCGCTACTGCACAAGGCGCGTCAACAAGGCAAGTCGCCGTTCCCGTACCAGGCGGCGTTCATGATCAATAACCCCGTGCGCCGAGCGCTGCTCAAACCGGCGCGCATCGTCGACAAGCTCGGTCTCGCGGGCGCCGAGCACGTCCTGGAACTCGGGCCCGGCCCCGGATTCTTCAGCGTGGAGATTGCCCGTCGGCTCACCGACGGCCGACTGGAGTTGTTCGACATCCAGCCAGAAATGCTCGAGATGGCCCGACAGCAACTCGAACGGGCGGGCCTGTCCGGCGTCGGCTTCACCGCCGGACAGGCAAGCGATGGGCTTCCATTCCCGGACAACACGTTTGACGTTGCTTTCTTGGCCGCAGTGATCGGCGAGGTGCCAGACCAGCAGGCCTGCCTACGTTCGCTTGGCCAGGTACTGAAACCCGGCGGGCGGCTGGTGTTCGTCGAGATGTTTCCCGATCCCGACCGACTCAACGTGCGAGAGTTGCGTGACCTCGTCGAACCGGAGAATTTCGAATTCGTCGAAGCGACCGGGAACCGCTGGGAGGACGTCGTGAGGTTCCGCAGAGTCGGCGCCTAGAGCTCTTCAGGTCTGCAGCTGGGTCAGCCCACGAGCGATCAACGGCCCCACGGTGTCCCCCACCCGATCGGACGCGTCGCCCTCCGAGCGACCCGACTCGCGGCCGCGGAAATCGATGCCCGCGGCAATGATGGCGAGCTTGAAGTAAGCGAGCGCCATGTAGAAGTTCCAGTGCGCCAACGGCTGTCCGGAGACCACGGAGTAGCGGTGCGCAAGCTCGTCGGCGGCCGGTAGCAGCGGCGACGTCCAGGCCGCGTGGGTGTTGATGATCAGGTCCAGTGACGGATCGCGGTAGACGCACATCAGCGCCGCGTCGCTGAGCGGATCGCCGAGCGTGGACAGTTCCCAGTCCACGACGGCGCGGACCTGCGCAGGATCGTTCGCGTCCAGGATGGTGTTGTCGATGCGATAGTCGCCGTGCACGATCGACGTGCGGCTCTGCTGCGGAATCGACTGGTGAAGCGCCGAATGCAGCCGCGCGACGTCGCCGTCGCGGTCGTCATCGGGTAGCCGCACGAGCTCCCACTGCGAACCCCATCGGCGGACCTGGCGTTCCAGATATCCGCTGGGTTTGCCGAAATCGGCCAGTCCGACGGCAGCCGGGTCAACCGCATGCAGGTCTGCCAGCACCCGGATCAGCGCGTCGACGCAACCTTCGATGACGTGCTGGTCACCCAGCGCCTCGAGTTCGGCGCGGCTGCGCACCACTTGCCCGGCAACGAATTCGACCATTTGGAACGGCGCACCGAGCACCGCGTCGTTGTCGCACAGTGCGACCGCACGTGCCACCGGGACCGCCGTGTCGGAGAGCGCCGCAACCACTTTGTATTCGCGCGTCATGTCGTGTGCCGACGGCGTCAGCCCGTGCAGCGGCGGGCGTCGCAGCACCCACGTCGAGGAGTCATCGGCGACCAGAAAGGTCAGGTTGGAGCGGCCGCCGGAGATGAGCTGTGCGCGCAGCTGGCCATCACGGCCGACGCCGACCGAGCGCAGGTACCCATCCAGCGCGACCAGGTCAAGCCCGTCAAGCGGCGAGGAAGTCACCGGATCTGTCTATCACCCGTCGCCGGGCGCACCGGGCGCGCGCTGGTTCCGCGGCAACAGGTCCCACACGTGTTCGGTGCCGTTGACCGTCACCACGCTCGCCTGACCGGATCGGGAGAACAGCAGCCGGGTCACCGACACGTAGTCGATGGGGAACGACAACACCCGCTTGGTTCCCAGGATCTCGTGTAGCACCACATTGATCACTCCGCCGTGGCTGAAGACCGCCACGGTGTCCTCGTGCTCCGCGCCGCCGGCGACGTCGTCGACGGCCGCACGCACCCGTGCACGGAAAGCGTCTTCGTCGACCGTGCTGGGCAGCTGTCCGGCGGCCATGCGGGCCCACTCCTGCGGGTTCTCGTCGCGGATGTGCTCGATGGGGATGTACACCGGCAGATCGCGGTCGTATTCGGCCCAGCGGTCGTCGATCTCGACCGTCAGCCCGCGGGCGACGGCGACCGGTTCTGCGGTCTGAATCGCACGGCGCTGCGGACTGCTGACCACCCGGGAGATCGGAAACCGGGCCAGCGCGTCGGGCAGCCGTGCGACCTGCGCCCGCCCCTCGTCGGAAAGGTCGGGGTCAGCCCCTTGACCGGGTTCGCTGCGCAGCGGCAACGCATGCCGGACCAGAAGCAATTGCATTCCGTGTTCCCTTCCGCTCGCACCGGTGGCGGGGCGACAGTTTGGTCACATTGATCGGAGCAGCGTAAGGGAGAGCGCGTTGGCTGATATCTCGGCCCTGCCGATGACAGCTTTGCTGGTTTGCGGCGTGACTGGGCATGACACGGCGGTGGGGCGGGCCGTTCATCGGGTATCTGCGAGCGCTGGAGGAGTTCGACCGGCTATTCCCCGGCTTCGAGCATGACCTGCACAGCGTCGATCACGTTGGTGGCGACTACGTGATCAGTTGCGTCGCGGATTCGTGACGACTGCGCCGCGGAGGATGCCGCTGGAGAATGCTATTCTCCGAGCAGAGATTGGGGTGTGCAGATGTCGGATGCCGATGGCGGTTCCCGGTTGGACGCAGGCGTGCTGGGACGCTGGCTGGACGCCAACCGCGCCCCTGGCGCAGGTGAAGAACCCGTCCTCGAACAGCTGTCCGGGGGCTCGCAGAACACGCTCTATCTGATCCAGCGTGGTAACGAGCGCATGGTGCTGCGGATGCCCGGCGCCCGCGCCGACGCGGCCCGCATCGACGGGCTGCTCCGCGAGATCCGACTGGTGCGTGCGCTGCGCGGCACCGATGTGCCGCATGCCGAGCTGATCGCCGCCAACGACGCCGGCGATCTGCTCGGCATGCCCTTCTACGTGATGCGGGCCATCGACGGGTGGAGTCCGATGGACGGCGGCTGGGAAGCGCCGTTCGACACCGACCTGACCGCACGCCGGGGCTTGGCGTTCGAACTCGTCGACGGGGCCGCCAAGCTGGGCCGGGTGGATTGGCGCGGCCAGGGTTTGGACGGCTTCGGCCGTCCGGACGGCTTCCACGAACGGCAAGTCGACCGCTGGCTGGCTTTCCTGGCTGCCTACAAGGTGCGTGAGCTCCCCGGGCTGGACGAAGCCGCCGACTGGTTGCGCCGCAACCGGCCCGGGCACTACACCCCGGGCATCATGCACGGCGACTACCAGTTCGCCAACGTGATGTTCGCGCACGGCGAGCCGGCTCGGCTGGCTGCGATCGTGGACTGGGAGATGACCACGGTCGGCGATCCGCTGCTGGACCTGGCGTGGTGCCTGCTGGGCTACGACGGCGAAAACCCGCGCGAGGATGGCTTTTATCTCGACATGTCGGGCATGCCGACCCGCAGCGAACTCCTCGAGCACTACGAGAAGGTCAGCGGGCTGTCGACCGAGAACATCGACTACTACCTGGTGCTGGCGAACTGGAAACTCGGCATTGTGCTGGAAAAGACCTACGCCGCGGGAGTACGCACCGGGAAGGTCGACTCGAAGATTCAGGACGCTTTCGGGGCGATGATCCCGCAGCTGATCGCCACGGCGGCTGAGCTGGCCGGCTCGCTATCCGCCAAACGCCGATGAGAAGGTAGCGCAATGGGTTACGCCGATGACCTTTTCGACCTGACCGGCCAGGTGGTGCTGATCACCGGGGGCAGCCGGGGGCTAGGCCGGGAAATGGCGTTTGGCGCCGCCCGATGCGGCGCCGACGTGGTGATCGCGAGCAGGAAGCTGGACAACTGTGTCGCCACCGCCGAGCAGATCGAGCACGAAACCGGCCGCACGGCAATGCCGTACCAAGTCCATGTCGGGCGGTGGGATCAGCTCGACAGCCTCGTGGACGCGACCTACGAACGGTTCGGCAAGGTCGATACGCTGATCAACAATGCCGGTATGTCACCGGTTTACGACAAGCTCACCAGCGTCACCGAGAAGCTGTTCGACGCGGTGGTCAACCTCAATCTCAAAGGTCCTTTCCGGTTGTCCGCGTTGGTCGGCGAACGGATGGTGGCGGCCGGGCGCGGCTCGATCATCAACGTCAGCACCGCCGGTTCGCTGCGACCGACACCCGACATCATTCCCTACGCGGCGTCGAAGGCCGGGCTCAACGCCATGACCGAAGGCCTAGCGCGGGCCTTCGGACCGACGGTGCGGGTCAACACGTTGATGGCCGGCCCATTCCTCACCGACGTCAGCAAGGCCTGGAACCTGGACCAGGCGACGCAGAATCCATTCGGCCATCTGTCACTGCAACGGGCCGGAGACCCGGCCGAAATCGTCGGTGCGGCATTGTTTCTGGCTTCCGACGCGTCCAGCTTCACCACCGGCTCGATTCTGCGGGCCGACGGTGGAATTCCCTAACGAGCAGGAGTATTCGATATGGCATGGGACTTCTCCACCGAACCGGAGTTCGAGAAGAAACTCGACTGGATCCGCGAATTCGTCCGCGAAGAGGTCGAGCCGCTGGAGGTGCTGTTCCCCGGTTGCGAGTTCTTACCGTTGAACGACGAGCGCCGCAAAATCGTCGACCCGCTCAAACGGCAGGTCCGCGACCAAGGACTGTGGGCCCCGCACCTCGGTCCGGAACTCGGCGGGCAGGGCTTCGGCGCAGTCAAGCTGACGCTGATCAACGAGATCCTGGGCCGCAGCCCCTGGGCACCAATCGTCTTTGGCACCCAGGCACCTGACACCGGCAACGCGGAGATCATCGCCCGCTTCGGCACCCAGGACCAGAAGGACCGCTATCTGAACGGCCTGCTGTCCGGCGAGATCTTCTCGTGCTTCTCGATGACCGAGCCGCAAGGCGGCGCCGACCCAAGGGTCTTCACCACCCGCGCCGTCCGCGACGGCGACGACTGGGTGATCACCGGACGAAAATACTTCTCCTCCAACGCATCCGTGGCATCCTTCTTCATTGTCGTGGCGATCACCAACCCTGACGTGGCGGTGCATCACGGTGCCTCGACATTCCTGATTCCGGCAGCCACCGAGGGCCTGAATATCGAAGCCAACCACCATCTGGTCGGCGCGGATCCGCACGAACCAGGGCATTCCCTGGTGCACTACGACGGGGTGCGGGTGCCATCGGACGCGTTGCTCGGTGAGCCCGGCCAGGGCTTCCTGATCCTGCAGACCCGGTTGGCGGGCGGACGGCTGCATCACGCGATGCGCTCGATCGGCATGGCGCAACGCACAGTCGAGATGATGTCCAGGCGCGCTAAAAGCCGTTTCACTCAGGGCACTTTGCTCGCCGATAAGCAGCTGGTGCAGGAGTTCGTTGCCGACTCCTACACCGAGTTGGCACCGTTCCGGCTGACCGTACTGCACGCCGCGTGGCTGATTGACAGCGGCGACGAGCACGCTGCCCGTGCCGAGATCGCCACCTGCAAGATCTTGGCGTCGCAAGTTCTGAAATCGATTGCGCTGCGCGCCATCCAGGTGCACGGAGCGCTCGGGCTCACCGATCAGCTGCCGTTGGTCAATGTTCTGCTGGGCGGTATCGCGCTCGGCCTGGCCGACGGGCCGACCGAGGCACACAAGGTCAACCTGGCCCGGATGCTGCTCAAGGGTGTCGAAGGCGAAGACGGGGATTGGCCCAGCGAGATGCTGGACGTCCGCCGCGCGGCTGCACGCGCCAAATATGGTGAGCTCGTTGACCAATAGCCGGGTGACCGCGGCCGTCGAGCGCGCCCTCGACGATCGTCAGCGCGAAGCCACCGAGGAGGTCGAACGCATCCTCGCCGCCGCCGTTCGAGTCATGGAACGGGTGGCGCCCGAACCGCCGCGGGTGAGCGATATTGTCGCGCAAGCCGGCTCGTCGAACAAAGCGTTCTACCGATACTTCGCCGGCAAAGACGACGTCATCCTGGCGGTGATGGAGCGCGGTGTCGCGATCGTCGTCTCCTACCTGCAGCATCAGATGGACAAGGAGGCCACGCCGGCGGGCAAGGTGCGGCGCTGGATCGAGGGTGCGCTGGCGCAGGTCGCCGACCCGCACCTGATCAGCATGAGCCGTGCTGCGGCCGGCCAGATTTCGGCCACCGCCAACTGGCGGGCCGCAGACGACGAGATCATGTCGCCGATGCGCGATCTGCTAACCGCGCCAATCGCGGCATTGGGCAGCACGGACGTTCGCCGCGATGCCGACACCGTATTCCGCTGCACGGTGGCGACCATGCGGCGCCATCTGGACTCGACCGACCGGCCCGGCCCGGCCGACATCGATCACTTGGTGCGGTTTTGTTTACGCGGGTTGGGGGCGGGCTGATGCGCGCGGTTGTCTGCCGCAACTACGGTCCGCCGGAAGACCTGGTTGTCGACGAGGTCGCCGATCCGACGCCAGGTCCGGGCCAGCTGCTGGTCCGGGTACACGCCGCGGCCGTCAACTTCCCCGATGTGCTGCTGATCGCCGGCAAGTACCAGATCAAGATTCCGGTGCCGTTCACCCCGGGCAGCGAACTTGCCGGCGAGGTGGTGGCCGCGGGCCCCGGTTCTTACGGAGCGCCGTTCACGCCCGGCGACCGGGTGTTCGGGGCCACCCCGACCGGTGCTTTCGCCGAACTGGCCCTGCTCGATGCGCACCAGGTGTCGGTGATTCCCGACGGCACGGACTTCGCCCCCGCGGCGGCGTTCGGCGTCACCTATCGCACCGCATATCACGCCCTGCGATCGGTTGCCCAAGTCACAGAAGGGGATTGGGTGGTGGTCCTCGGAGCGGCCGGAGGGGTCGGCCAGGCCGCGCTCGACTTGGCGGTCGGCATGGGAGCCCGGGTACTGGCCGCGGCGTCGACCGAGGACAAACTCGAGATCTGCCGGCAGCGCGGGGCCGAGGCGACCGTCGCCTACGACCGGGACGATCTGAAATCGGCCATCCGCGAACTCACCGGCGGCGGTGCTCGCGTCGTCATCGATCCGGTCGGTGGACGCTACGCCGAGCCGGCCCTGCGTGCCCTGGCCCGGGGCGGAACGTTCGTCACCCTGGGCTACGCCGCGGGCACGATTCCCGCTATCCCGCTCAATCTGGTTCTACTGAAAGACATCACCATCCGCGGCATGGAGATCCGCACCTTCACCGCCGATCACCCCGACGACGCCGCGCGCGATATCCGGGAGCTGCAGCAGATGTTCGCCGACGGCCGCATCCAGCCCTATGTCGGCGCCCGGTTCCCGTTGGCCGACGCCGCGGCGGCGTTACGGCACGTGGCCGAGCGCAAGGCGGTCGGCAAGGTGGTCATCGATGTGGCTTGACTTGGACTGCATCCTCATCCGTCGCAGGAGTCCCTCGGCGCTCTGAGGCGGCACAGGGGCCACAGCCTTCAGGCGGAAACCCATGTGACCACCCCGGCTCGTCACGGCGTGATGATGTTGAACGCCGGATCGGGCCTGTCCAGGACACTCAGCAGCCCCTGTAGGGCCGTCTGATCCCCCGATATCTCCAGCCCCGCTGAGCCGATATCGCCCATCGCCACCGTGAGGAGTCGAACCGCGTTGTCCAGCTTGACGGTGACGTTCGCCGTTGCGGGTTCGGCGGGGACCTCACGACTCACCAACACGCCATTACGCAGTGCCAGCCGGTAATTGGTGTTCACGTCGGTCAAGGTGATGTCGACGGCGAGGTCCAAGTCCCAGGCGTGGGGTCCGTTGATGCTGAGGGCCAAGCCGTCGAAGATCTGCTCCGGCGTGAGCTGAGACAACAAGGTCAGCGAGGTGGCCTGGGTCGCGGTGCCGAAGTTGCCGTCCCGCAATTCGACAGCGCCGGACAGGAAGAAGTTGCGCCATGTTGCATTCTCGGCGCCGTAGGCCAACTGCTCGAACGTGTCCGCTAGCAGTGCGCCGGCGGCGGCATGCGTGCTGTCGGCGAACACCGCATGATCGAGCAGGGTTGCAGCCCAACGGAAGTCACCTGAGTCGAACGCTTGCTGCGCGAGTTCGACGACGCGCTCGATGCCGCCCATCGCGTCGACGTATCGGGTAGCCAGAGCTTCTGGCGGGTGCGGCCACAGCCGTGCCGGGTTGCCGTCGAACCAGCCCATGTAGCGCTGGTAGATCGCCTTGACGTTATGGCTGACCGACCCGTAATACCCGTGCGTGTGCCACGCCTTGTCCAGCGCCGGTGGCATCTCGAGCATTTCGGCGATCTCGGCGCCGGTGTGGCCTTGGTTGAGCAGCCGCAGCGTCTGGTCATGCAGATAGGCGTACAAGTCGCGTTGCAGTGACAGAAACTCGATTAGGCGCTCACGTCCCCACGTTGGCCAGTGGTGGGAGGCAAACACCACGTCGGTGCGATCGGCGAATTTGTCGATCGCCTCGGTCAGATAGCCCGACCAGGCATGCGGGTCGCGAACCAGCGCGCCGCGAAGCGTCAACAGGTTGTGCAGGTTATGGGTGGCGTTCTCAGCCATGCACAGCGCGCGGAATCGGGGGAAATAGAAGTGCATTTCGGCCGGGGCCTCGGTCCCCGGTGCCATCTGAAATTCGATCTGCACACCGTCGATGGTGTGGGTCTCGCCGGTGGTCCCGATGTCGATCGTCGGAACGATAATCGAAACCTCGCCGGTCGACGGTGTCTGCCCGAGTCCGCAGCCAACTTGGCCGCGCGGCCCGCGGGGCAGCAGCGTTCCGTACATGTAGGTCGCCCGCCGCGTCATCGCCGGACCGGCGTAGACGTTCTCCTGTACCGCGTGCTCGACGAAGCCTTCCGGCGCCAGCACCGCCACTTTTCCCGCGTCCACGTCAGCCTGTGATGTCACGCCCAGCACGCCGCCGAAATGGTCCACATGGCTGTGGGTGTAGATCACCGCGACGACGGGACGGTCGCCACGATGCGTGCGGTACAGCTGCAGCGCGGCGGCCGCCACCTCGGTGGAGACGAGTGGGTCGATGACGATCAGGCCGGTGTCGGCCTCAACGAAACTGATGTTGGAGATGTCCAGGCCGCGGACCTGGTAGATGCCCGGCACCACCTCGTAGAGACCTTGCTTGGCGGTCAGCATGCATTGCCGCCACAGACTGGGATGCACTGATGACGGCGGGTCCCCGCTGATGAACGAGTACGCGTCGTTGTCCCACACCACACGTCCGTCGGCGGCTTTGACGACACAGGGTGCCAGCGCACCGATGAATCCCCGGTCGGCGTCGGCGAAATCCGTCGTGTCGTCCAGCGGTAGCGCGCGACTCTGGCGTTTGTGTTCCACCCACCTGACACTGCCATCAATTCCGCGGCGCAGTAACAGAAACGCCCGATCGGCAACCCGCCAGCAAACGTCTGCTGAAGCCCGATTAGCGGCATTGGCCTGCAAACGAATTTTTGGCGAATTCGATACCCGCGGTTCGCTAACGCTGCATACTGCCAACGCGGTCTGTGAACTTCCTGTGGACCGCCGCAACGGCAAAGGAGCACGAGTGAAGCGTTCAGTTAGGGTCGCTGCAGCGGCGACGGCGATCGTCGTCGTAGGCCTGTCCGGATGTTCGAGTAATAAGTCGACGACGAGCGGTGGCGGGTCATCATCGAGCGCGACCAGCGCGGCGGCAGCCGGCTCGAGCGGGACATCCGCGGCGAAAGTGAAAATCGACGGCAAAGACCAGAACGTCCAGGGCGTGGTCGCCTGCACCGCGGCTGCCGGCAACGTCAACATCGCCGTCGGTGGGGCGCAGACCGGCATTGGCGCCGTGCTCACTGACGCCAACCCGCCCGCGGTGAAGTCGGTCGGACTCGGCAACGTCAACGGGGTCATGCTCGGCTACACCTCCGGTACCGGTCAGGGCAACGCCAGCGTGACCAAGGACGGCAGCACCTACAAGATTTCCGGCACCGCGACCGGGGTGGATATGGCCAACCCGATGCAGCCGGTGAACAAGCCGTTCGAGATAGACGTCACCTGCCCCTAGGGCTTCTCTTCGATTCGAGTCCGTGGGTAACACGCCCACCCGACGGCGGCGCCCCCACGGCGTCGCCGTCGTTGCGTGCTAGCGGGTTTGCGTCGCTATCCTCGGTGGTCAGCGGCAGCCGCACCGTGAAATCGGTATGGCCCGGCGCGCTATCCAGCGTGATCGTGCCGTGATGGGCTTTGATCACCGCCGAGACGATCGCCAGGCCTAGGCCGGTGCTGCCGCCCTTTCGAGATCGGGACGTGTCGCCGCGGGCGAACCGCTCGAACACCTCCGACTGCAGCTGCTCGGGGATTCCGGGACCGTTGTCCACCACGCTCAGTACGGCATGCGTTGTGTCGGAAGCCAATCGCGTGGTCACGACGGTTCCCTGGCCGGTGTGAACGCGGGCGTTCGCCAGCAGATTGGTCACTACCTGATGCAGCCGGGCCGCGTCGCCGCAGACCATTACCGGGTCTTCGGGCAAGTCGAGCTCCCACTGCTGATCCGGCCCGGCGACATGCGCGTCGCTGACCGCGTCCACTGCCACCCGCGAGAGATCCACCGATTCGCGTTCCAATGGCCGCCCGGAGTCCAACCGGGCAAGCAGCAACAGATCCTCAACGAGGTGAGTCATCCGCTCGGTTTCGGATTGCACGCGCTGCATCGCATGTGTCACCGCATCGCTGTCGTCGCGCATCCGTTGCGCCAGTTCGGTGTAACCGCGGATCGCGGCCAGCGGCGTGCGGAGCTCGTGACTGGCGTCGGCGACGAACTGACGCACCCGGGTCTCGCTGGCCTGCCGTGTCGACAGTGCCGCCGAGATGTGGTCGAGCATCCGGTTCACCGCCGACCCGAGCTGCCCAACCTCGGTGCGCGGGTTAGCATCCGCGTCGAGCACCCGAACCGGCAGCTCGACTTCACCGCGGTCCAGCGACAGATCGACAACCTCGCCGGCGGTCTGCGCCACTCGCCGCAACGGCGCCAGCGCGCGCCGGATGATCACGATGCAGGCCGTCGTGGCGGCCGCCACGGCGATCACGATGACCACAGCGAAAATCAGTAGGACGCGGATCATCGTGGCATCGACGTTGGACATCGACAGGCCGGTGATGATGATGTCGCCGCTCTGCCGGGCGGGTGCGGCAATGACGCGATACCGGCCCAGGCCGTCGAGATTTCGGGTTACCGGTGTCCGGTTGGCAGGGATCGCAGACAACTGGGCCTTGGCCGCGTCGGTCAACCCGGCCCGGCCGCCGGCGGTGGTCAGGTAGCCGGCCTCCATCGCCTCACCGTTGCCGACGATGGCGGCGACCATGCCCACCGGCTGGCCCGGCGCGTCAAGGAAGACCGGCCCGGGGCCGGGTCGCGGGAATGGCCGCAGGTGGTGGCGCCACGGCGCAGACGGCGGCTCACCGAATATCCGCACCGAGCGCTGCGAGGCGTCGTGCAGTTGGGTGTCGAGCTGCGCAACCAGGTATCGGAACAACGCAAGCTCGGTCACCGCGCCGATTCCGACGCACACGATGGCGAGCACCACGACCTGTCCGATCAATAGCCGTAGCCGAAGGGACCAAGCCCGTCCCATGACTAGGGGGCCGGCTTGAGTACGTAGCCGGCGCCGCGCAGGGTATGGATCATGGGCTCGCGCCCGTTGTCGATTTTCTTACGCAGATACGAGATGTAGAGCTCGACGATGTTGGACCGGCCACCGAAGTCGTAACTCCACACCCGGTCCAAGATCTGTGCCTTGCTCAGCACGCGCTTGGAGTTGCGCATCATGAATCGCAGCAACTCAAACTCGGTGGACGTCAACGAGATCGGCTCCCCGGCGCGGGTCACCTCGTGGCTGTCCTCGTTGAGCACCAGGTCGCCGACGACGAGCTGGGCGCCGCTGTCCTCCGTCGTCACGCCGGTGCGCCGCAACAGCGCCCGCAGCCGCAACACCACCTCTTCGAGGCTGAACGGTTTGGTGACATAGTCATCGCCACCGGCGGTGAGGCCGGCGATGCGGTCTTCGACGGCATCCTTCGCGGTCAGCAGCAGCACCGGCAGCTGCGGATTTTGTTCGCGCAGTTTCCGGAGAACATCGAGCCCGCTCATATCGGGCAGCATCACGTCGAGGACGACCACGTCGGGACGCTGCGACCGGGCGGACTCCAGCGCCGACGATCCGTCGCCGGCGGTGGCGATGTTCCAGCCCTCGTAGCGAAGCGCCATCGACACCATCTCGGCGAGGACGGCTTCGTCGTCGACCACCAGCACATTGATCGGATTTCCGTCGGCGCGACGCATAACGACCCGCTCGACGGCTGTATGGGGTTGGCTCACAGCTTTCAAGTATGCCCAGCACGATTAGGTGCTGCTATGGCGTTCCTATGTGTCGGCTGTGAACCAACCCCAGTGCCGGGTTTGCGATCAGAACCAGACTCTTCGGCCTGCGACTGGACGACCGACAGAGCCCAAGATGAAGAACACCACGCCGATGACCACCAGAATCCACCCGAGGGTCGCCAGCAGTGGCACCGGCAGCACATAACCGAGGACGAGCAAGATAATTCCGAGGACAATCATGACAACTCCATTCCAATCAATTGCAGATGTTTTGGCTTTGGCTTTTCTCGGTGATTCGCGTTAATACCAGTAGCGCCTGCCGGCGACCGGGCGACCAACAGAGCCCAGAACCCAGAGCACCGCACCGATGACCAGCAAGATGATGCCGATCGTTGTAAGGACAGGCACTTTGAGGAAGAATCCCACAAGCAGCAGCAGGATGCCCAAAGCAATCATGACGCCTCCACTCCGAGCAGGTGCTCGATGTCCATGGCGGGCATCGAACTGGGTTGCGGCAAATGACAATCGCCCACCTTCGGGTTGACACCCGCGTAATTCAGGGGACCCACAAGCACCGTGACCGCGATAGTGCCCAATGAGGCACAGTTTTGGTCGGTATTCTTCAAGTAACCCCGTTGGAATGCGGCGACCACGCCGATCACCAACCAGACCACCACAATTGCACTGATTAAACCTCCGCCGCGCATCCTGGCCTCCATCAATGTGGGAAAAGAAAACCGCAGAGCAGAGCTAACGTACCCACGGCGGCAAACGTCCAAACATCTAGACAAAACATCTGAATAACTGACAGAGAACGTTTACACCGTTCTCGCTGCCAGTGCCGTTCAGTGCCTCAGGAAGGCCAACGCCGCCCGACTAGTGCTGCGATACAGAAACATGAAACATTGCGGCTCGGCGGCAGCCAGCTGCGCCGCCCACCATCAGGATCGTTGCGCAGAAACGAAGACGGTCGCCGGCAGGACATCGTCGCCGGGGACGTTACGTCCGTACCGGGCCAGCATCTCGCCCATGGTGACGGCCGACGCGGCCCAGCCGTGTTCACGCAGCCAGTCGGTCACGTCGGTGCGTTCCTCGGGGTACCAGAGGTCGTCGACGTCGGGCACTTCGATGTCCAGCACCCGGGATGCCGAGGCGCGGAAACGTTGCGTCTGTTCACGCTGACGGGCCAGCTTGTCGGGATCCGCCGCGTCTTTCGCGGGCACGTTGACAGCCAGCCAACTGCCGGACGGACTCAACGCCTGGACGCGCTCGAACAGCAGATCCTGGGCCCGCGCAGGCAGATACCGGAGTAGCCCCTCGGCCAACCACACCGTCGGGATCGATGGGTCAAACCCCGCCTCCTGCAACGCTGTTGGCCAATCCTGTCGCAGGTCTACCGCGACGCTCACCAGCCTCGACGTCGGGTGCGCGCCGCGGTTCCGCAGGGTGGTCGACTTAAACTCCAGAACCTTGGCCTGATCCAGCTCATAGACTACTGTCCCGTCGGGCCATGGCAGCCGCCAGGCGCGCGCGTCCAAGCCGGCCGCCAGGATCACCACCTGCCGAACGCCGGTCCCGACCCCGTTGAGGAAGTACTCATCGAAAAACGCTGTCCGAACGGCCATGAAGTCGATCATCACCTGCATGTGGGCCAGCAGATCCGGGTCGAGATCGGTCAGTTCGGCTGACTTCGTGGGATTCGCCATCAGGCTCCACATGCCGTCGCCGGCCGCCTCGAGAAAAGCCCGTGCGAACGGATCCCGGAAGAGCGGGTTCTCGCTTTCGGTTTCCGCGGCGCGCGCCGCGGCCACCCCGAGCGCTGTTGATCCCACACTCTGGGTGATGTCCCAGGAATCGTTGTCGGTTCGCGGCATCGCTGTTCCTCTCGTCTCCAACCAGCCCCGGACAGTACGCCGCGTGTCTGTGAAGGCCCTGGGCCCCGCTACTTTCGGTTCGCGGCGATCCACTGCTCCGCCCGACGCTTCGACGCGCGCGAGAGCCAGCCATCTTGGATGAGCTCAGCCAGCTCTGTTCTGCTGACATCGGCTAGCCTGCTGGCCCGGATCAGCACCGAGGGATGGTCGTCGAATCGATCGGTGGTGAAGAAGGGTGAATCCGGATCCTGCACCAGCGCCAATTTCTCGCTCTCGGATTCCACCCAGATCATGATCACGTCGCCGAGCCGCTCCCCGGTATCGGGGTCGACGGCGTCGGGTTGCGGGGTGCGGAAGAAGACGTAGGACTTGCCGCCGACCTGATAGATCGCGTTGCCCTTCGGCCCTTCGATGCGCCGGGCATGGGGCATGCCGGCGGCGATCTCATGGACGTCGCTCAGTCGGGCAGCCCGGTCGGTCACTACAACTCCGTCACTGCTGCAACAACTCTGCCATCGCCGGGATGATTGTCTGCAACGCCTTCAGCGGTCGCAGCATGACCTTGAACGACACGATCTGCTCGTCGTCGTTCCAGTGGATCATGTCGACCCCGTTGACGTAGATGCCGTCGATCGTCGCGGCGAACTCAAGGATCGCGGATTGATCGTTGTACCACTGCTCGACGTAATGGAAGTCGGTGTCGCCAAACACTTTCACGGCGGCCTCGAGGTACATCAGGGTCTTCTGGCGGCCTTCCTGCGGAGTGAAGACCGCGGGCGAGAAGAACACCGCGTCGTCGGCGAGCAGAGCGTCCAGTTCGTCGGTACGACCGTTCTCGATGATCGAGGTCCAGCGCTGGATCACTGATGGCGTCATGGCGCGATCCTTGCAGACCTCCGCGATCCGGGCCGACACCGGGGAAGGGTAGCTTCTTGGAACGTGGACGACCCAGAAGCCCTAGACGCCCTGACCGAGTGGATGTCGCAGCAAGGGTTAGGCAACGGCCCGCTGGAGAACGTTTCGAAGATCAGCGGCGGAACACAGAACATCATGTTGCGGTTCACCAGGGCGGACCGACCATACGTACTGCGACGCGGGCCGAAGCACCTTCGCCCGCGCAGCAACGTCGTGATCATGCGCGAGACCCAGGTATTGGCCGCGCTGGCCGGCACCGACGTGCCGCATCCGCGCTTGATTGCCAGCTGCGACGACCCGAACGTGCTCGGCGACGCGGTCTTCTATCTGATGGAACCCATCGACGGGTTCAACGCCGGCGAAGAGCTGCCCCCGCTGCATGCCGGCGACCCGGCTGTGCGGTTCCGGATGGGACTGTCGATGGCCGACGCCCTGGCCAAGCTGGGGGCCGTGGACCATCGCGCCGTCGGGCTCGGCGATTTCGGTAAGCCCGAGGGCTTCCTGGAACGCCAAGTGCCGCGCTGGCTTTCGGAGTTGGAATCGTATCGGGCGTTCGAAAACTATCCCGGGCCCGACATTCCCGGCGTTGACGACGTCGCCACCTGGCTCGAACAAGGCCGGCCGTCGGCGTGGACGCCGGGCATCATGCACGGCGACTATCACGCCGCCAACGTGATGTTCTCCCGGACCGGCCCCGACGTCGTCGCCATCGTCGACTGGGAGATGTGCACGATCGGCGACCCGCTGCTGGATCTGGGCTGGTTGCTGGCCACTTGGGACCAGTCCGGCGGATCCAGCACGTTCGGCGGCACCCTCTTTGAGATGAGCGGATTGGCCAGCAACTCAGACCTGGTCGAGCAATATGCCCGCAACACCACGCGCGACCTGTCGCACATCACCTGGTACACCGTGCTGGCGTGTTTCAAGCTCGGCATCGTGCTGGAGGGCACCCTGGCGAGGGCAAGCGCCGGTAAGGCGCCGATGGAAGTCGGCGAACTACTGCATGCGGCCACGGTGCGCCTGTTCGAGCAGGCGTGCGAGTTGATGGAGACCACATGATCGATTTCGACATACCTGCGGAGCTGGCCGCGTTGCGCGACGAGATCCGCGCGTTCGTCACCGAGCGGATCGTGCCGTACGAGGCTGATCCACGCCTTACTCGACATGGCCCCGACGACGATCTGCGATCCGAGCTGGTGGAGCTGGCCCGTGCAGCGGGACTGCTGACATTCCAGGCGCCCAAGCGTTTTGGTGGCCGGGAGCCATCGCACCGCGAGCAAGCGGTGCTGTTCGAGGCGGCCGGTTGGTCGACGCTGGGCCCGGTGGCGCTCAACTGCGCCGCACCCGACGAAGCCAACATGTACCTGCTGGGGCGGGTCGCCAGTGAGGAGCAGATCGATCAATTCCTGCTGCCGGTGATCGACGGGCGGTCGCGGTCAGTGTTCGCGATGACCGAACCCGGCGGCGCCGGTTCGGATCCCAACCAGCTGGCCACCGAGGCGGCGTTCGACGGGGTTGACTACGTCATCAACGGGCGCAAGTGGTTGATCACCGGCGCGAACGGCGCGGGGACGTGGATCATCATGGCCCGTGTCGCACCTAACCCGCACGGCGCCGACGGGCCGACGCTGTTCCTGTGTGATGGCACTACCGCGGGCATCGAGATCGAGCGGGTGATGAACACGATGGACCGCAACTACGTCGAAGGCCATGGCGTTGTGCGGTTCAGCGACCTGCGGCTGCCGTCCTCGGCAGTGCTCGGCGAGGTCGGCCAAGCCCTGCGCTACGCCCAGTTGCGGTTGGCACCGGCACGGCTGACGCACTGCATGCGCTGGCTGGGAGCCGCGTCGCGTGCGCAGTCGATTGCCGTGCAGCACGCCCGCGAACGCACCGCGTTCGGCAAACCGATCGGCGAGCACCAGGGCGTGGGTTTCATGATCGCCGACAACGAAATCGCCTTGCAGCAATGCCGACTCGCGATCTGGTGGGCCTGCTGGGTTCTGGACAAAGAGCGTGGCACGGGCCGGCACGAAAGCTCAATGGCGAAGGCCTACGTGTCGGAGGAGCTGTTCAAGGTCGCCGACCGCTGCGTGCAGATCCTCGGCGGCATCGGTATCTCTGACGAGACACCGGTCGGCATGATCTTCTCCGATATGCGGGCCTTCCGCCTCTACGACGGCCCAACCGAAGTGCACAAGTATGCGATCGCCCGTCAGGTGCTGCGCTAGTTATTAGGGCCGATACCCACCGCCGCCAACGCGTCGTCCAACGTCGGGTACAACGAGATGATTTTGTCGAGGCCGGTCAACTGCATCGGTCTGCTCGTCGCCGGATTGTCGGCCACTATTGCGACCCGAGCGGATTTGCTGACCCTTTCGTGGGCGGCGGCCAGGATCCGCAGGCCCACCGATGCCATGAACCTCACTTCGGAAAGTTCGATGACGAGAACTGGCGGATCATCGTCAAGCGCTCCCGCTATTGCCGCTTCAAAAGCCGGCGCGGTGCTCAAATCGATTTCGCCGCCGATGCTTACCACGGAGACCCCTTCGCGGTGCGCGACGGAGGTGGTGATCGGATCCGCAGCTGACAACGGCCATCCTTAGTCTGGCGTCCCATCGCGCCTGGCGGACCTGGTGCCGACCCGGTGCCGCCGCCGCAAACTGGCAGAAATACTACTTCAACTCCTCGTCCGGCGAGGCTCGGTTAGTCTTGGCGCGGGGAGTGTGCCAGCCGCGCGGAGCCGGGAGGTTCGATGTCGGATCAGACGATAGATCTTGCGGGAACGGGCGTCGTCAATCAGACGCCACCGATCTCGAGCGAAGGTTTGCTGCTGCCACAGCTCGTGCAGCACCTACGCCAGAACCGAACGGCGTTGCGGGAGGAATGGGCCCGCAGGATCACCGAGGCCGAATTGCTCACCGCGATGTCACCCGAGGAGATCTTCTCCGAGGCAACGACGGTGTACGACAGCTACGTCGAGGTGCTCGAGACCGGTAGCGTCGAGGCGCTGCAGGACTACGCGCGCGACTTGTCCGAACGCATCATTCCGCGTGGTGTGGAGACCAATGAGGTCGTCGGCATCGTCTTGCTCCTGCGCGACGTCCTTGCCCGGTCGCTGTTCGAGAAGTACCAGACGGACTTCGACCTGCTGAACCGGGTGCTCGACGCCTACGAGCCCGCGGCCAACCGGATCGCCAACACCGTCGCCGTCGGCTTCGTGCAGGAACGCGAGCGCATCATCCGGCAGCAGCAGGAGGCCATCCGCGAGCTGTCGACGCCGGTGCTGCAGGTGCGCGAGCAGTTGCTGATCTTGCCGATCATCGGCGTCCTCGACAGTCAGCGCGCCCGGCAGGTCACCGAGCAGCTGCTGCGGGCTATTCGCGCCAACCGCGCCAAGGTCGTCGTCATCGACATCACCGGTGTGCCCACCATCGACTCCACGGTGGCGAACCACTTGGTGCAGACCGTCGACGCATCGGGCCTGATGGGCGCCAGCGTGATCATCACCGGGCTGTCTTCGGAGATCGCACTCACCCTGGTGACGATCGGGCTGGATCTTTCCAAGATGAACGCCGTCGGTGACCTGCAGGGTGGAATCGAAGAAGCCGAACGCCTGCTGGGCTACGAGGTCACCCGCACCGGCGAAACAGGCGGATAACAAGACTTCGTTGAGAGCTAACACGAGCGCGCCATGCCAGTACCGATCCTGAAGCAGGGCCCAATCCTCATTGCGTCGGTGCAGGCGGCGCTGACCGACTCCGACACCGAGCGACTTCGCTACGACCTCATGGAGCGGGTCAGCCGTTTTCGCGCACAGGGCATCATCGTCGACGTCACCGCCATCGACGTGATGGACTCGTTCGCGGCACGGTCGCTGCGGACCATCGCGCACATGACGCGGCTACGTGGGGCGGACACCGTAATCGTCGGCCTGCAACCGGAAGTCGCGTTTGCGATGGTCCAGCTGGGCTTGATGTTCGACGATATGTACACGGCGCTGGACCTGGAAGAAGGTCTGGCGCTGCTGAATAGACAACTGGGGCTCGGAAAGTCGATCGGACTCGACGGTGGCGGATGACGTCATCGTCGATGTCGGCAACCCCGACGACATCGTCGCGGCACGTCAGGCGGGCCACCAGCTGGCCCGCAAGCTGGGCTTCTCTTTGACCGATGTGACGATGATCGCCACGGCGATCTCGGAGGTCGCCCGTAACATCACCAGCTACGCCGGTTACGGCGCAATTCGGGTTGGGGTGCAAGACCGAGAAGGCCGGCAGGCACTGGTGGTGCGTGCCGAAGACGACGGTCCGGGTATCGCCAACATCGAAAGGGCGATGGAGGACGGCTTTTCGACCGGGCGGGGCCTGGGACTCGGCTTGCCCGGTGCACGCCGGCTGATGGATCGCTTGATCGTGGAGTCCACACCGGGTCACGGAACAGTTGTTGAGATGTGGAAGTGGATTCCGCGCAATGGCTGAACACGGCTGGCTGGGTCCGATCGAGTGGGCGGCCAAGGCGCGCCCGCGCCCGGGCGAAAACGTTTGCGGCGACCGGATGATCGCGGTCGACGTGGACGGTGCCGGCGCCCTGATCGGCGTGCTGGACGGTCTGGGCCATGGCGCGGAAGCCGCCGAGGCGGCCACCCGCGGCGTGGACGTGCTCCTCGCTGCCCGTGCCGAGCCACTCGACGTCCTCGTGAAACGCTGCCACCGAGCTCTAACCGGCACCCGGGGGGTCGCGATGACGTTGGCGCGCATCGATTTTCGGACCGATACCCTGAGCTGGGCGGGAATCGGCAATGTCGCCGCCGACCTTGTCGCCAAGCGACCTGCCGGTGTCGAGGTCCGGTCCTCGGCACGTCTCGCCGGCGGCATCGTCGGCTACCGGATACCCGAAGCCCTTATACCGCAGGAAGTCCCGATTCGACCCGGCGATTTGCTGGTGATCACCAGCGACGGCATCGTCGAAGATCACTTGGACGACATCGACTTCGCCGCATCGTCTTTGGCGATCGCCGATCAGATTCTACGCAGACATGCCAAAGACAACGATGACGCACTGGTTCTCGCCGCACGTCACCGAGGCGTGTCGGGATGACTCGCGACTTCCATGTCGAGTACGCCGCGGCGCTGCGTACCTACCTGCAAGCGCGCGGCGAAGAAGAGCTTGCCGTCGGCCACGAGCTAGGGCGTCGAGCCCTAGAAGAAGGCATCAGCATGCTGGACGTCATCGAGAATCACTTCCGGCTAGTCGACGACTTCGCGCAGGAACCGGGCTTCGACGGGGCGGCGGCCCTTGCCTTCCTGTTGCAGATGCTGGCCCCACTCGATGTCGCGACTCGCGGATTCCTAGACGGCACAAGGCGTTACGAGGAGCAACGGGCCCGCGCCGAAGATCTTGCCGATCGCGACGAGTTTCGCAGCGCCTTGGTGAATTCGCTGCAGGAGGGATTCTTTGTTGCCGATCGCACCGGCGCCGTCGTCGAGCTCAATGATGCCTTCACCAAGATCACCGGCTATCCGGCGCACGGCATCCCCTACCAGTGGCCGCACCCGTGGCTGGTCGACGAAAAGGCGGCGCGGCTGCAGCAATCCAGGCTCGGGCAAGAAACCCACGTTCAATACGAGACCCCGATCCGGCATCGAGACGGCCGTCTGGTGTGGGTGACGTCCAACATCAACCGGGTCATGACTGATGCCGCCGATGGCGACGTGTACGTCGGAACGCTTCGCGATATCACCGCCGAGCGCGCCTTCGCAGCCCGGGAAAGCGCGGTCCTGCGCCTGGCCACGGCCGTCGGCGTGGCAAAAAGCGTGGCCGAAGTGCTGACGATCACCCTGGACGAGTGCCGCCTGACGCTCGACGTTCACCGGGTGGTGGCCGCGGTGTGGCCGACGAACGGAGGTGACCCGACGATTCAGGTCGCGGGCGAGAAAGCCCCATTGCCCTGGCGTCAACTAGATCCGGTGCTGCGCGAGATATTCCACCAAGCGCGTCACCAATTGCCGCTCACGGTGCAGCCGATCGAATGGCCGGACGCTCCCGGTACGCCACGCGGCATCGTCGCAGTCCTGACCGGCGCTGGGGACGTCGCATTGTGGCTGGAGCTTCGGGTGCCTCGCCGGGTCAGTGCGGAAGATCGGCTGCTGGTCACCGTCCTCGTCGGCCACCTCGGGCTGGCAATCCAGCATGTGCGCCAGTTCGAGACCGCGCGTGAGACGTCGCTGACTTTGCAGCACGCGATGCTGGCGCCAACGGAGCTTCCGCCCGGCTTCGCGGTCCGCTACGAGCCGGCGGTCACGCCCCTGGAGATCGGTGGTGATTGGTACGACGTACTGGGGGTCGGCGACAACCGGATTGGCATCATCGTCGGAGACTGCGTGGGGCGTGGCCTCTCGGCCGCGGCGGTGATGGGTCAGCTCCGCAGCTCCGCGCGAGCTTTGCTACTCACCGGCGCCGAGCCTGGCATGCTGCTCGAAGACCTCGATGCCGTGGCCGAGCTGATCCCGGATGCCTTCTGCACCACCGTTTTTCTGGCAGTTCTGAATACCACGACCGGTGAATTCTGTTATAGCTGCGCCGGTCACCTGCCGGCGATTCTGGCCGCGCCGCACTCCGAGCCGACTCTACTCTCAGACGCTCGCTCAGTACCGCTGGCGGTAAGCCGCAAGCGTTCACGGCCACAATCCGTCGTTGTCCTGCCGCCCGGCTCAACGTTGATGCTGTACACCGACGGACTGGTCGAGCGACGCGAGGTGTCAATCGACGACGGCATCGCGCGGGTCAGTGCGACGGTGGCCGGCGGGTTGAATCTGCCCGTCGATGGCGTCGCGGACGCGGTGCTCAGCGCGATGGCACCGTCAACGGGATACGACGACGACATCGCGATCGTCGTATACCGGCAACCGTATGCCCCGTTGAAGATTGAAAAGGCTGCAACCGCTGGGCAATTGAGCGATATCCGACACCGGCTCGCCACATGGCTACGCGGCGCCGCCATTCCGGAGGGGATGATCGCCGACATCGTCTTGGCCGTCAACGAGGCGGCCGCCAACAGCATCGAGCACGCCTACCGTGGACATAAACCGGCCAAGGTCCGGGTGGAAGGCGAAAACGACGGCGCCCGTGTGCATGTGAGGATCGTCGACAAGGGTTCCTGGAAGCCAGAATCAGCCGACCCCGGTGTGCGCGGACGCGGACTGCTGCTGATCCGCGCCGTGAGCGACTGGCTCGAGATGGAGTGCACCCCGTCGGGAACGACGGTGGACATGAGCTTCCGACTCCCGGCCGTGGCGTCGTCGCAACCGGACTGATAAGGCGCCTGGGGTTACGGCAACACGGTGTGCATCAACATCACGTCGTATGCGGACCACAGCGACAGGTTGAAGTACAAGTCTCTACCCGACGACCAGGGATGGATCATCGGCGCGTAAATGCCGCCGGGCATCGAGAAAGACGACACCAGCGGTTGTTCCGGACTCCACGGTCCTTCCGGAGACGGCGCGGTCCGCGCCACGACGTCGTTGCTGCCACCGTTGGTGTATAGCACCAGGTATTGCTTGAGATAATCGTTGTACTGCCCTGACATTTCGCCCACCGGCCCCGGGAAAATCGGCGTCGCAGCGCCTGGGTCCATCGGGACCCAGCCCTTCCCCTCGCCGTTCCAGTACTGGTACTTGGTGAGGTCGGGCACAAAGTTCGGGGGAACTCGAGACAAAAACGCTGGGCCGCCGCGTCCCGACGGCGTCCCGAACGAGTAAAGGTAACCGTCCTTGCCCTTCATGAACGCGCCCATCTGGAAGTTCTCATTGCCCGGAAAATAATGGCCGCCCGGGACGGTGTCCGCAGAGGCCAGCCGGATGGTGCGGGGGAAGATGCCCCAGCTCTGACCATTGTCGACGGACCGAGCGATTCCCGAGTAGTTCGTCGACCATTCGCCGTCGCGGCCCCAGTTCTTGATCGACATGAAGTTCATGTATTGGGTTCGCCCTAAAGCAATCGCGGAGGTCGGAATGATCCCCGTCTCGTGCGAGGCCTTATGGATGCTGTTGACGACTTGCTTGGAAAGGCCGGGTGCCCACACCGGTGAACCGGAGTATGGATTGTTCGGCACCCCGTCCGCCACGTGGATTCCCTGCGACAGGTCGCGGTCTTGGCTGCGGAAAAGTACGTTGTATCGCCACTGTTGGCCGTGGACGCTGCAATAGCCGAAGGTGTCACCGAAGGCCATCAGGACCTGATGATTGCCGGGATCGCCGTTATCCCAAGGGATCCCGAGGTCAGTCCCGGAGATGCCGAAACGTTCGAGAGTTTTGTTCGGGCTATTCGGCCCGGTCACATAGTCCACGAGCGAGGTCGGAGCCCCCGCGACCTGGGCAGGCGGCGGAGGTGCCGGGACGGCCTGCGGAGCCGCCTGATTAACGTTCGGGGGTTGCTGGAACGCCGCGCCGGGAGGAGTGGGCGCCGGTGTCACCGCCGCCTGCAGTTGCGCCTGCTTTTGGGCCTGGGTCAGGGGTTTAAGGAGGGAACCGAAGGACTGGATCAGCGGACCCAGTTTGGGCAGCGGCGCGTTCTCGTTTGTACCCCGCGGCCTGCGCCCGGTCGGTGGTGCAACGACCGGGGCGGGCGCGGGCATGTCCGGCAGCGCGGCAGGAGCCGGAACGTTGGCTTCCGGGGCCGAGCACGGCGTCGCGATCGCCGGCGGCGCGAAGCCGACCGGAACGACGAGTCCGACAGCGGTCGCCGACGCCACCGATATTGAAACGATCCGACGAATCGCCGACATGTCCCACCTTTCCAGGGGCGAGCCGTCGCATTGACGTCCGCAGTTGGCTTATGTGACGATAGTGGTCGGTGTGGCTGATGTTGCCATCGAGTTTTCAATAGGTATGCATCCGTGACCGTGTCGCAACGCGGCGACGGTTGTGGCAAACGCGTTGCACCGGCGCCCCGAGTCCGAGCGGCCATGACCACGCCCACAGCCGGCCAACACCTCATCGAGCAGCACTTGGCCATCGACCATCCAGGCTCTTGGTCACAGTGTTTGCTTTTAAATGCGGTCGGGCGAAACGGCGTCAAAGAGGCAGATTTCGCCTAGAGGCGCCTTAACCTTTCGCTTCGTAAAGCTGGTTATCGGCAGCGCATAGAAGATCGGTGAATTCCATGCCCGCGGTTGTCGTGGCGACACCAAAACTTGCCGTGATGGACTCGAAGTCGGGAAGTGCCCGGAACTGAGTGTGGGTAAGCTCGTTGCGGATTCGTATCGAAAATTCCGTGGCATCGCGATGGGTCGATCCGGTCAAGTAGACAGCGAACTCGTCGCCACCGATCCGCCCTAGCAGGTCCGACGTGCGCGCCGAGGCTCCGAGCAACACGCAAAGATCGCGCAGCACCTCGTCACCGGCGATATGCCCGTACCGGTCGTTTATCTGCTTGAAATTGTCGAGGTCACAAACGACGAGGCTCGAAGCAACGTGGTTACCTGCGGTGAGGAGATGCTTGACCCGTGTCTCAAATCCGCGACGGTTCAGCACCCCGGTCAGCACGTCGGTATCGCGTTCGCGACGCAACGTCGCGACGACGGTCGCTAGTTCCTGCACGGTGATCGTCGCTGCGAAACACGTCGCCAACAGCACAAAGGCAATCACAAACGGCGGGGTGAAGGCGTCGAACCCCGAACGTTCTGCGGTAGAAAACAATTCGACATCAAGCCCCACCCAGGAACGTAGGAGGAAGTAGCCGATCAAAGCCAACGTCGTCAGTCCTAAGACCCCGTCACCTCGTCGGCCGTTGGTGAGGAATCGACCGCGATAAAAAGCGGAGATACCTATACCCGCCGCGGTGTAATCCTGGACGCGCACTTCCCACGCAAGACTCCGATGAGTCGCTGCCAGAACTAATAGGCCAGCCACGCCGAGCAGCCCAATGACCTCAGCGACGTAGGGACCTGGCCCACGTCCGGCGCGGCGAACCATTCCTTCTAGTCCGAGGTAGATACCGCACAGCAGGAACACCCCTGAGATCACAACGCGGTATGCGGCATCCAGGGGCGAGAGCTCGACAAGCATTCCCAGGGCGATACTGACCGGTGACGCCGTGATGAGCACCAGGTAGTGGTGCTTGCGTTCGATAAACCACACGCCGCAAAGGGTTGCCGCTATAGCCACCAAGAGCAGCCAAAGGGCCTCGGCCCAGACCCTGGAGACAACGGACATCAGCCTGCCTCCTTAGCCCCTGTTGTCGACAGTCGATTGGTTGCGTTGCATGTGCTGTACGAATGGGCACGACAAGTGCCGGTACGGATTGTTACTTCAGCGGTAGTTCAGCCCTCGCCTCCCCCGGTCGCGGTAACCAAGTGGCTGCAAACGACTCGTCTCTTGGTAAGGCAATTCTCAGCCGCGCGTGAACCAAAGATAGCGTCACAACTCCGAGCCCGATAGCCGTATGGCTGTGAAGATGCCTGGTCGCTGATGCAACGGCGGCAGGGCCTCGATCAGCAAAGCGATGATGTCGGATACGACGGCTAGATCACCTGGCGTCGAACTGCTTCGTCTTTCCCGACCACAGCCGCTCTATCGAACTGACCTCTCGCACGACGACATCCGACTCCGGTCCATCGTGCCGGCGTAGCACATCGATCAGTTCCGTCTGCGGACGCAGTTCCTCGAGGAGATGCCCGCAGCGCGCGGTGCGGATGGTTGCCACCAGCAGCGATCACCACGAGTCGGGGAGTGGGCGGCCATCGGCGAGGTTGCCCGATGGTGCTAACTGCCGGTACCCCCAATGCCCCTCACCGGCGGATTCACACGATGAATACGAATCGATTAGCCGCACCACCTTCGTCATTGTTTCCGCGCGACTGTTCACGCGAAGGTCTGACTTCTGGCCCGTGGCTATCACGACGTGCCGGGCGCTGACCGTTGTCCTTCGGCCGCCGATCATGGGGTAGCCGCCATCGGCGCGGCCGGTCGCAGCCTGCGCAGCAGGATTGCGAGGATCAGCACGGCGACCAGGAACGCGCCGGTGTAGTCGGTGACACCCGGCCAGCCGGCCGCCGAATAAACGAGGCCACCGACTGTGCCGCCCACACTGGAGCCGAGGTAGTAGCAGAACACATAGACTGCGGGGCCCTGCACGCCGAGGGTGGCCGACCGCGCGCTGACCCAGCCGCTGGCCACGGCATGCGCGGCGAAGAACCCACCGGTGGTGATGATCAGCCCGACGATCACCGCGGCCACGCTGCCCGTGGCCAGCAATGCCAGGCCGGCCAGGGTGATCACGGCCGCCACGCACAGCACATGCGGGCGGCCGAACCGGTCGGCTAGCCGACCGGCGAACGGTGAGGCGAGGGAGCCGGCCAGATACGCCACGAAGATCAACCCGACGACGGTGCGGGAGAGTCCGAAGCCAGGACCGAGCAGCCGGTAGCCGAGGTAGTTGTAGACCGTGACGAAGCAAGAAAACAGCAGGAGGCCGACGGCGAACAGTCCCAGCAGCCCGGTGTCGCTGAGTGCGCGGCCAATCGACCCCGCCGACTCCCCCACGCGCAGCGGGCGCGGCCGAAAACCAACAGACGGCACGATGGTGCAGTTGAACGCGATCGCGCAGGCCAGCGCGAGAACGCCAACCACAGCCAGGGCCCACCGCCACCCGGCTACGTCGTCGACCAGGGCGCCAACCAGCCGTCCGGTCATCCCGCCGAAGGCGGTGCCCGCGACGTAGAGGCCCATCGCGAAGCCAAGCGAATCGTCGTGCACTTCTTCGACCAGATATGACATCGCCACTGCCTGGATGCCGGCCAGCGCGAGGCCCTGCAAAGCGCGCAGTACCAGCAGCACGGTGAAGGTCGGGCTAACCGCGAGCAGCAGCGTCAGCACGGCCGTGGCGAACAGCGAGACGGTCATCACCGGTGTGCGCCCGAGGGTCGCGGATAGGGCGGTGAGCGGCAGCACACCCACGGCCAGTGCGCCGGTCGCCACCGAGACAGCGAGGCTGGCACCCGCGGGTGAGAGGTGGAACGCGGCGCTCAGCGACGGTAGTAGGCCCTGGGCCGCGTACAGCGTGCCGAAGGTGGCCAGTCCGGCACAAAACAGCGCGAAGTTGATCCGGCGGAACCCGGAGCTGCCTTGCCGGTGCCGGGTCTGGGGGCTGGCTAGACAATTCACCATGTCGCCGACGGTAGGTACCGGCGATTGATGCGTCTAATGCGGCCGAATGCCGTGATCCATGTATAAATGCATCGATGGTTGTAGACCAGCGCAGGTGCTCGGGGTGACAATTTCCGGTGTGTCCGACGTAACACTCGTGCGGTCGCTGGCCCCGAAGCTGGCGCTGCTGCATGCTCTCGCCGAGGAGGGCAATCTGACCAGGGCCGCGGCCACGCTGGGCCTACTGCAGCCGACCGCAAGCCGGTGGCTGGCGGCGCTGTCCGCCGAGTTGGGGACGCCGGTGGTGGTGCCCGACGGGCGCGGCATCCGGCTCAGCCGCGTTGGCGCCAGCCTCGCCCAGGCGGCCGGCCGGACGCTGTCCGAGCTGGCCACCGAGGTGCGCCAGGCCACCGACGAGGCCGATCCCGAGCGCGGCTCGGTGGTGCTCGCGTTCCTGTACACCCTCGGCGAGCGGCGGGTACCCGGGCTGTTGCGGGCGTTTCGGCGCGAGCACCCGCACGTCCGGTTCACGCTACTCGAGGGCGCCCATGGTGAACTGATGCTCGACCACGTCCGTAGCGGGCGCGCGGACCTGGCGTTCACCTCGCCGCTACCTGCACCGGGCGAATTCGCCGGGTTCACCGTCGAAGAGCAGTCGTTGATGGTCACGGTGCCGGCCGAGCACCGGCTGACCGGCAGAGCGTGGGTGAGGATGGCTGAACTGGCCCGCGAGCCGTTCGTCGGGATGAAACCGGCCTCCGGCCTGCGCCAACTCACCAACGAACTCGCTCAGGCGGCCGGCTTCACCCCGGCGCTGGCCTTCGAGGGCGAGGCGATGGACACGCTACGGGGCCTGGTCGCCGCCGGTCTCGGCGTGGCCGTGCTGCCCGCGGCGCAGCCCGCCCCACCGCCGGGGGTCGTAGAGATACC
>NZ_DATMLH010000177.1:0-6735 GCF_035570115.1 Mycobacterium sp. | reverse complement strand
CTCGAAAGCCCCAACCGCCAAGGCCCGTCGCCCGGCGGCACCAACACGCTGTCAACCGCACGGCTGCCATGCACCCGAGCCGTGTAAACCGCCCCGCCCCGCAACAGCACCTGCGGCTCACCGACTGCCAGCGCCGAAGCTATTGTCGTATCGTCAAGGGGCGCATCGGAATCCACCAACACGATCCGGCCGGGGTGTTCGGTCTGCGCCGAACGCACCAAACCCCGCACCGCGGCACCCGCCAGATCGGTGACGTCCTCCCCCGCCAATCCCATTGCGCCCCTGGTCGATACGACCATGAAACCCGAATCATGCTCGGCCAGCCACGACTGCACCGCTGCCAACGCCTGATGCGTGCGCTCGTAGGTGTCGACGACTGGATCCTCGGCGGCCGATACGGCTTCGAACACCTGGTAGGACGGCGTCTCGGCGTGCGACGCGGTCGACGCGGGAGACCACACCAGCTCAAAGAGCCGATCCCCGCCTGAGCCGGACATCGCCGCCATCAATTGCTGCTGCGACACCGGGCGAGCCACCATCGAAGCCACCGACAACACCGGCAGCCCCAACCCATCGGCCAACTCCACCGACACCGCCGACGCACCCGACGGCGCAATCCGCGCCCGCACCGCCGACGCCCCCGCCGCATGCAACGACACGCCCTGCCAAGAGAACGGCACCAGCACACCGGTGTTGTCGCCGTCGCCGCCGGTCTCGGTAGCCACGATCACCGCGTGCAACGCAGCGTCCAACACGGCCGGGTGCACACCGAACCCGGCCGGTGATACGCCGGCATCGCCGGGCAGGGACACATCGGCGAATATCTCGTCGCCGCGACGCCACATCGCGGTCAACCCCTGGAACGCGGGGCCGTACCCATACCCGCGGGAGGCCAGTCGCTCGTATAGGCCTTCGATGTCGACCGGCGTGGCCCCTACCGGCGGCCATGTCGACATGTCGCTACCCAACTCGGCATTGCCGGGCCGGATCACACCTTCGGCATGCAGAGTCCAGCCCGGGTGTTCGTCGCTGCGGGAAAACACCGACACCGAGCGGTTGTCCGACTCGTCGGCGGCGTCGACGACGACCTGCACCGCGATCGAACCCGTTGCCGGGATCACCAACGGCGCCGCCAGCATTAGTTCGTCAATGACGGAGCAGCCGACTTCGTCGCCGGCACGGATCGCCAACTCGACAAACCCCGCACCCGGGAACACCACCACGCCGCCAACGGCATGGTGAGCAAGCCACGGCTGCGACGCCGCCGATAGCCGACCCGTCAGCACCACCCCGCCGGAACCCGGCAGGTCGACCACCGCACCCAACAATGCGTGCTCGCTGGCCGCCAACCCCAGACCGGCGGCATCGCCGGCAGCGCCATCGTTGGAAAGCCAAAACCGGCGTCGCTCAAAGGCATACGTCGGCAACTCCACAAATCCGGCTCCGGGCAACAGCGCACGCCAGTCCACGCCCACACCCGACACAAAAGCGTGGGCCAATCCGGTCATCAAGCTGCTCGGCTCGGGCCGGTCCTTGCGCAGCAAAGGCACTGAACCGACCAGCTCCACGCCGGCTTCGGCGAGCGATTCCTCGATGGACGAGGTCAGTCCGCCACCGGGCCCGACCTCGAGGAATCGGTTGGCCCCGGCCGAGTTCGCGAACCGGATGCTGTCGGCGAACCGTACCGCCGCCCGGATGTGCTGTGTCCAGTAGTCGGCTGACGCGAAGTCGTCGCCCGCCAACTGTCCGGTCACGTTCGAGATGATCGGGATGGTGGGCGGGTTGACCGTGAGCTCCTTGGCTGCCGCTCTGAACTCGGCGATCATCGGCTCCATCAACGAAGAGTGGAAAGCGTGGGAGACGGCGAGCTTGTGGACACGGCGGCCCTGTTCGCGCAGTTGGTCCGCAATCGCGGTCACCGCATCCTCGTCGCCGGAAACCACCACTGACGAAGGCCCGTTCACGGCGGCGATACCGACGCCGTCGATCAGCAGCGGCCGCACTTCGTCTTCGGTGGCCTGCACGGCGACCATGGCGCCGCCGGCGGGGAGGGCCTGCATCAACCGGCCTCGCGCGACTACCAGCACGGCAGCGTTTTCCAGCGACAAGGCGCCGGCGATGTGCGCTGCGGTCAACTCGCCTATCGAATGACCCATCACGAAATCGGGCTTCACACCCCACGATTCCAGCAGCCGATAGAGCGCTACTTCGATGGCGAATAGCGCGGGCTGCGCGAATTCAGTCGTATTCAGCAGGTTTTCGTCGTGGCCCCACATGACTTCGCGCAAGGGGCGCAGCAGGTGCCGGTCCAGCTCGCCGACAACAGTATTGAACGCTTCAGCGAAGACCGGATGGCCCGCGTGCAGCCCCATGCCCATGCCAAGCCATTGCGAGCCTTGGCCGGGGAAGACGAACACGGTTTTGCCCGCCGGGGTGGCGCGCCCACTGATCACCGAACCACCCGGCAGCCCGCCAGCAAACTCACCCAAACCTGCCAGCAAATCCTCACGGTCGGCACCAAGCACCACCGCCCGATGCTCAAACGTCGACCGCCCCGCTAATGACCAGCCCACATCAACGGTATCCAACTGCTCACGCGCAGCGATAAATTCACCCAACCGCGCGGCCTGACCGGACAGCGCCGCCGCGCCCTTAGCCGAGATGACCCACGGCACGATCGGCGGATGGGCCGCCCGCTCGGTGGCAGCCTCGACGACCGTCGGGGGCGCCTCGATAATCACATGCGCATTGGTGCCACTGATCCCAAATGACGACACCCCCGCGCGACGGACGCGACCATCCGCCGACTCGACCTTCCATGGCTGCGGTTCGGTCAACAACGCCACCGACCCCGCCGACCAATCCACGTGCGGCGAAGGCGCATCCACATGCAGTGTTGCCGGTAACACCTCATGGCGCATCGCCAAGATCATTTTCATCACACCGGCCACGCCGGCCGCGGCCTGAGTGTGACCCATGTTGGACTTGATCGACCCCAACCACACCGGCTGCGAGCGGTTCTGTCCGTACGTAGCCAGCAGCGCCTGAGCCTCAATCGGGTCACCCAGCGTCGTGCCCGTGCCGTGGCCCTCCACCGCGTCGACATCGGCGGGGCCCAACCCGGCGTTGGTTAGCGCCGAGCGCACCACCCGCTGCTGCGAGGGCCCATTAGGCGCGGTCAACCCATTCGACGCGCCGTCCTGATTGACCGCCGAACCCCGGACCAGCGCCAACACCGGATGCCCCAACCGCTGGGCATCCGAGAGCCGCTCCACCACCAGCATTCCGCCGCCCTCGGAGAATCCTGTGCCGTCGGCCGCCCCGGCGTACGCTTTGCACCGGCCGTCCGGCGACAATCCACGCATGCGGCTGAACTCCACGAAGATGTCGGGCGTGGCATTGACGGTCGCACCGCCGGCCAGCGCCAGGTCGCACTCCCCCGACCGCAACGACTGCACCGCCATATGCAGGGCCACCAGCGATGAGGAGCACGCGGTATCCACCGACACCGCAGGGCCCTCCAAGCCCAGCACATACGCCACCCGCCCCGACGCCACACTGGACGACTGTCCGGTCAGCCGGAAGCCTTCCACGGTTGGTGCAGCGCCCATGCCGTAGCCCTGGGTGTACACCCCGGCGAACACGCCGGTGGCACTGCCCCGCAACCCGCCGGGCTCAATCCCCGACCGCTCCAACGCTTCCCAAGACAGTTCGAGGAAAAGGCGCTGCTGGGGGTCCATCGCCAGCGCCTCGGATGGCCCCACTCCGAAGAACGCGGGGTCGAAGTCGGCGACGCCGTCCACGAATCCACCGGTGCGGGTGTAGCACGCGCCCGGCACGTCGGGATCCGGGTTGTACAGCCCGGCCAGATCCCAGCCGCGGTCGTTCGGGAATTCGGTGAGCACGTCGCGGCCCTGGATAACCATGTCCCACAGGTCTTCTGGAGAGGTAACTCCGCCGGGGAACCGGCAGGCCATCCCGACGATGGCGATCGGCTCGTCGGTGGTGGCGCGGACCGCGGCGACGTGCTTGATCTCTTGTGGGACGCCGGCGAGTTCGCTGCGCATGTAGGTGGCGAGACTGCTCGGTGTGGGGTAGTCGAAGATGAGGGTGGGTGAAAGTGCGAGTCCGGTGGCGGCTTTGAGCCGGTTACGCATCTCAACTGCGGTCAACGAGTCGAAGCCCAGCTCCTGGAACGCCCTGTCCGGGTCGATGGCTTCCGGCGTGGTGTTGCCCAACACGGTCGCGATATGCGAACGCACCAGATCCAGCAGCACCGCGTGCTGCTCGGCCTCGGGCAGCCCATGTATGCGGTGTGCCAGTGCCGACTTCGATTTGCTGGCGGCCAGCGAGTCGTCGACTCGTCGGCGGGTCGGCGTATTGATCAGGTCGACGAACATCGGCGGTACTACCGCCGCGTTGGCGCGCAGCGCGGTGGTGTCGATGCGGGCGGGCACCAGGAACGGCTCGTCGACCACCATCGCGGTGTCGAACAGCTGTAACGCCTCGGCGGATGACAGCGCCAACACACCGCTGCGGCCCAGGCGGGCTCGGCCCAGGGCATCGAGTCCGCCGGTCATATCACTGGCTTGCTCCCACAGACCCCATCCGAGCGAAATCGCCGGCAGACCGTGAGCACGCCGATGCACAGCCAACCCGTCAAGGAACGAGTTAGCCGCGGCATAGTTGGCCTGACCCGACGACCCCACCAACCCGGCCATCGACGAAAACATGACAAATGCCGACACATTCGCATCGCGGGTCAGCTCGTGCAGGTTCCACGCCGCATCCACTTTTGCTCGCAACACCGCATCGACCCGTTCCGGCGTCAACGACGTCACCACCGAATCGTCAAGAACACCGGCGGCGTGAATCACCGCGGAAAGCGGATGCTGGACCGGAATATCCGAAATCACTTTTGCCAACGCCTGCCGGTCAGCGGCATCGCACGCCACCACCGACACCTCGGCACCGGCCTCGCTCAGTTCGTTTGCCAGGTCAGCGGCGCCGGCAGCATCAGGGCCACGCCGGCTCGCCAACACCAGATTGCGCACGCCGTGAGTGGTCACCAAATGACGTGCCAACGCCGAACCCGCCATCCCGGTTCCACCGGTGATCAACACAGTGCCCGCCGCCCAGGCGTCCGGCATCGTCAACACCACCTTGCCGACATGACGCGCCTGACTCAGATACCGCAACGCCGCCGCACCCCGACGCACATCAAACGTCGTCACCGGGAGCGGCCGGAGGACTCCGGCGTCGAACAGTTCGGCGAGTTCGAGCATGTATTGGTGCATCCGGATACGACCGGGTTCGAAGAGGTCGAAGGCGCGGTAGCGCACTCCTGGGTGTTGTTGGGCGACAACGCCGGGGTCGCGGATGTCGGTCTTGCCCATCTCCAAAAACACCCCGCCAGGGGCGACCAAACGCAGCGAAGCATCGACGAAATCGCCGGCCAGCGAGTCCAACACCAGATCCATGCCGCGACCACCGGTCACCGTACGGAACTTGTCCTCAAACTCCAGACTGCGCGAATCGGCGATATGGTCCTCATCAAAGCCCATCGCCCGCAACGTGTCCCACTTGCCACGACTGGCAGTGGCGAACACCTCCAACCCCAGATGCCGGGCCAACTGCACCGCAGCCATCCCCACCCCACCGGCCGCAGCGTGGACCAACACCCGCTGCCCGGGCCTGGCGTCCGCCAGTTGTACGAATGCCATCCACGCGGTCGTGAAAACGGCTGATATGGCTGCGGCTTCGGCGTAGGACCAGTCGGAGGGCATCGGGAGCAGTAGTCGGACATCGCCGGCGACCAGGGTGCCGCTGCCGTCGGGGAAGAAGCCGTACACGGAATCACCGACGGCGAATTCGGCTACGCCGGGACCGACTTCAACGACGACGCCGGCGCCTTCGCCACCGATCAGCGCGTCGTGGGTGAACATGCCGAGGGTGATCATGACGTCGCGGAAGTTCGTGGCGATGGCGCGCATGGCTACCCGGACCTGGCCGGGCTCCAAGGGGGCATCCGCGTTAGGCACCGGCTCCAACTGGAGATTCTCGAAGGTGCCCGCACTGGAAAGCCCCAACCGCCATGGCCCGTCACCCGGCGGCACCAACACACCGTCAATCGCCCGACTGCCGAGCACCCGGGCCGTGTACACCGTTCCACCCCGGACCAGCGCGTGCGGCTCACCGACTGCCAGAACCGAGGCTATCGTCGTATCGTCAAGCGGTACATCGGAATCCACTAGCACGATCCGGCCGGGGTGCTCGGTCTGCGCCGAACGCACCAACCCCCACACAGCGGCACCCGCCAGATCGGTGACGTCCTCGCCAGCCAATCCCATTGCGCCCCGCGTTGACACCACCAAGACACCCGAGTTTCGGTCGGCCAGCCATGATTGCACCGAGGCCAACGCCTTATGTGTGGACTCGTAGGTGTCGACGACGGGATCCTGCAGAGCCGATACGGCCTCGAACACTTCGTAGGACGGCGTCTCGGCGTGCGACGCCGGCGAGGCGGGCGACCACACCAGCTCGAAGAGTCGATCCCCGGCTGAGCCGGACATCGCCGCCATCAACTGCTGTTGCGACACCGGACGAGCCACCATCGACGCCACCGACAACACCGGCAACCCCAACCCGTCGGCCAACTCCACCGACACCGACGACGGACCCGACGGCGCAATCCGCGCCCGCACCGCCGACGCCCCCGCCGCATGCAACGACACG
>NZ_DATMLH010000176.1:0-23373 GCF_035570115.1 Mycobacterium sp. | reverse complement strand
CCTATCTCGAAGGTGGGCAACGTATATCACTGGGCGGTGAGTTGCCGTTGAACACCGGCGGAGGCCAACTCTCGGGCGGCCGACTGCACGGATACGGCCTCATCCACGAAGCGGTCACCCAACTTCGGGGACAAGCCACCGGTCGACAGGTGGCCGATGCCGAAGTCGCGTTGGTGTCCAACGGTGGCGGTCCGATCGCAGGAGCCATGACGCTCACCCGAGAACGTCCCTGACCCCTGGTGCATGGCCGCGGTCGACGTCGGTCTGGCGGACCCAGGGCCGCCGACTCGAAGCCATACCCGAGTTGGCGACCAACCCTCTGCACGGTGCGTCGTCGGCCTTAGTGGTCACACCCCCATCTCGACGGCGTCCCCGCCGCGCGGCATCAACGCATTCCACAACGGGCTGGGGTTGCCGGTGTTCGCGGCCCGGAATTCCTCCCAGTACCAGGACGAACCGAGCAGTTGGCGGGCGCGTGGAATCGCGACCGCATCGGGCCCCGAGTAGTAGCGGGCCTGACCGTCCTTGCCGTCGGTGACCGCTTCGAAGATCACGTCGGAGGTGACCTCCGGTGCGGAACCGGACGTGTTGGCGGCGAAGAAGGAGGCCATGGCCTCCCGATAGTCCTCGGGCACGTCGGCCGCGGAGTCGATCTTGGTGAAGATGCGGGTGCTGTGCTGGCCGGGGAAGATCGCCTTCGCGCTGACCCCGAAGCTCGACATCTCGACGTTGAGTCCTTCGGTGAACGCGGCAACCGCAGCCTTGGAGGCCGCGTAGACGGCCGTGTACGGAAAGCCCTGATCGGCGCTGATCGACGAAAGGTTGACGATTACTCCGGAGCGCTGCTGACGAAAGGTCGGCAGGAACGCCTTGGTCAAGGCGATCAGGCCGAAGACGTTGGTCTGAAACTGGTCGTGGACCTGCTGCATCGTGCTCGCTTCAACCGGACCCATCTGGTAATAGCCGGCGTTGTTGACCAGCGCGTCGGCCGGACCGAACTGGTCGAGTGCGGTAGCAGCGAACGCGGTGTCGGCGTCCTCGTCGTTGACGTCGAGCAGCAATGTACGTACCTGCTTGAGGTCCGAGTGCACCTCGAGATCGGCCTCCTTGCGGACCGTGGCGACCACGTTCCAGCCCTCGGCAGCGAAGCGCTGCACACTCGAACGGCCGAACCCGGACGCAGTACCCGTGATTACCACAGTCTTTCCCATGGCGGCTCTCCTTGATGTTGTAAGTATCTGCTTACGGTGAAAGATACATGCCTCACCGGAGGGTTTGCAAGTGGTTACTTACGCCGTACGATGCGCATGTGGCTCGATCCGACGACACCAAGAAACGCCTGCTCGACGCCGCAGGCGTCGAATTCGCCCGGCATGGAATCGCGGGCGCGCGGACGGCTCGCATCGCCGCCGAGGCTGGGGTCAACGAAGCTCTGTTGTTCCGTTACTTCGGCAGCAAACAGGAGCTCTTTGAACAGGTCTACGACTCGAGGGTCGTTCAAACCGTCAACGACGCACCCATGGACGCATCGCGCCTTCCTGAGTACGCCGGCGCATTGTTCGACTATTACCGCGACCACGAACAAGTACTCCGGCTGGCGGTCTGGATGGCCCTAGAGCGGCCTCACGCCCCCATTACCGCAGCCGTCCGCAACGCCAACGACTTCAAGGTGGCTGCGATCCGCCATGCACAGCAGGCCGGGATCATCGCCGCCCAGATCGCTCCGGGCGAGCTCCTGGCGTTGGTGATCCAGCTATCACTCAGCGGCGCTTCGGTATCACCGGCAACGGACCCTGCCTTCGATGCCGTCGAGCGTCGCGCCAGCGTCGTCACGGCGGTCCGTCTCCTGGTCACAGACCGGTAATCGACGCGCCTCAGATCCGGGACGCGGCTCTGGAACATTTCGCGAAAACCACGGCACTGACTTTCGCTCCCGATACACACAACGCAACCGTCTCGCACCCCGCGACGTGAGGAAGACCCGCAATCCAGTCGATCGCTGTCGACCTCATCACCGATCAACTGCACGCAGGCGACGCGCTACCTACAGCAAACTACATAGGTGTCAGATGGTACGGGGCCAGGTGCGCAGAACGTCTGCTCGCTGAGAACATGACAAACAGTTTGAGAATCGACAACGACGCTAGCGTCGAGCGCTCTGCTGTTGCTAGTAACAACAAAAAGGCGTAGGGATGTCGAGCTGCGGCGAGCTTAACAAGCTGAAAGCTCTTGTTTAACAACGCAATTTACCGCCTCGTGAGGGTTCCTGACCAGCTCTGCGTCGCTCAAACCGCTGGGGGTCAAGCGTTGCTGTTATGTCGAGATGCATTTGAAGATTGGGGACTGACGCTGTGAACGGTGTCGCTGCAGCGCTGCCGGGGTCAGCCGGACCGGCTGCGGTACCAGGTCGGCTTGCCGGCGGTCAACGCGACGCTGTGGACCATTGGCATCGCCGTGCATGCCGAACCGTGCCGCTCGACCCGTGTATACGGATGGGAGGTAGTGCGGACCAAGCGCTGCGGCACCAAGGTGCTTCTCGTGGACTTGGTGTTTATGGCAGCCCAGGGCCTCGTCAACAAAGCAATGCCTAGACCGAGCGGACAGAGTCGACGCCGGGCGCAACTAAAACGGGTCGGGGGCAACAAATTGTTGAGCGAGATCGCTGGTGACGTTCACCGGGTGCCAAAAACCTTCTGCAACGTCTCGGGATTCCACTGAAGGTACTCGACTTCCACGCCGTCGGGGTGACGAGCATAGAAAAAACGCCCAGTGGTGCTGGTCTCCTCGTCGCGCGAGATGGACGCGCCGGCAGCGAGTACCAGGGCCTGCGTGGCATCCAGGTCATCGACCACAACCGGCCCAACGGTACCCGTATAGGGCGCCAGTGCCTCAGCGCAGCCAGCGACGACGCAAAAGTCTCCAATGCCCGCGATCTCTAGATCCCCAAACGCAAAACGGTATTCAGCCTGACGGCCAACAATCGACTCTAAAGCCGGCAGCGCGGCGTCGACGTCGTGGGTAAACCAGCGGGCGTAAGTCTTAAGTATCATTCAGCGGCCACCTTTCACTTGGTCGGGTAGAGCGTTGTCCTCAGCTGCCTCAGCGACAATGACCACTAGAGTAGTACTACTAATAACTACGACCACACCTACCGCGCCATGTTGGCGAACCGCGACAGGTGCAATTGGTGAGCGACGGTCACCGTCTTGGTCGGGCCGTTGCGGTGCTTGGCCAAAATCAGGTCCGCTTCGCCGCCGCGCGGGTCGTCGCGTTCGAAGGCATCCGGCCGGTGTAGCAGGACCACCACGTCGGCGTCCTGCTCCAGGCTGCCCGACTCACGAAGGTCGGCCAACATCGGCTTCTTGTCGGTGCGCTGCTCGGGACCACGGTTGAGCTGGCTAATCGCGATGACCGGAACCTCGAGCTCCTTGGCTAAAAGCTTTAAGTGACGGGAAAACTCGGACACCTCGACCTGCCGCGACTCTGTCTTTTTCCCGGAGGTCATCAGCTGCAGGTAGTCGACGACGATAAGCCGCAGATCGGCCCGCTGTCGCAGCCGGCGCGCCTTGGCGCGGATCTCCATCATCGTCAGGTTCGGTGAGTCGTCGATATACAGTGGCGCCTCACTGATTTCACTCATCCGCCGTGCCAGCCGGGTCCAGTCGTCGTCACTCATCCGGCCGGAACGCATGTCGGCAAGCTTGATTTTCGCCTCGGCCGACAACAGGCGCATCACGATCTCTGACTTGCTCATCTCCAGCGAGAAGATGACGCTGGCCATCCGGTGCTTGATCGAGCAGGACCGCAAAAAGTCCAGACCCAGGGTCGACTTCCCCACGCCAGGCCTGGCCGCCACGATGATCATCTGACCCGGATGCAGGCCGTTGGTCACCTCGTCGAGCTCGGTGAACCCGGTGGGCACCCCGCGGGCAAGGCCGCCGTTGGAGGCGATCGCGTCGATCTCGTCCATCGTCGGCTGCAGCAAATCCTCCAACGGGACGAAGTCTTCGGAGAGCCGCCGATCGGTGACGTCGTAGATCTCGGCCTGCGCGCGGTCGACCACCTCGGCGACGTCGGCGCCCTCTGCACCCGCGTAGCCGTACTGGACCACCCGGGTGCCGGCTTCCACCAGCCGGCGCAGCAGCGCCTTCTCGGAGACGATGTCGGCGTAGTAGCCGGCGTTGGCCGCCGTCGGCACCATCGAGATCAGGGTGTGCAGGTACGGGGCGCCGCCGACCCGGCGCAACAGGCCGCGGCGGTCCAACTCGGCGGCGACCGTCACGGCGTCGGCCGGCTCCCCCCGCCCGTACAGGTCCAGGATGGCGTCGTAGACGTTCTGATGCGCCGGACGGTAGAAGTCGCCGGGCCGCAGCTTTTCCAGCACGTCGGCGATGGCGTCCTTGCTCAACAGCATTCCGCCCAGGACCGACTGCTCGGCCGCGAGGTCCTGTGGCGGCTGACGGCCGTAGTCCTCGCTGGGTACGTCTATGCCGGGGTGGCCGAGATCGTCGACGACTGCCACGGCTTCCCCACCTCCTTCGGCACGACGCTCGAACACATATTCGATATGATGACTTGACCCTAAGTTATGCCCCCGACATCCCTCATAGTCAAAGCACCGCCATCACCCCACAACCGGGTCGACGCTAAAGGTTGCTGGCAAGGACTCCAAACGGCGTTGTTCATAGACCTGTGCATCGTGTGTGCATATCCAGCAGTGCCTGTGTTGAGGGGGTGTGGAGAACTTGTGGAGCAATATGCGGCAGTGCGGCATCACTGCAGCTAAGCGCACCACACAGCTACACACTTTGTGTGGATGGGAATCTCTTCGGCGTGTCGGGTCGGGTTGCCACTTCGGGCGTGTTGCGTTTCAGGTAATGATTCGCGGCGTTAACGGACGGTTACGTTCGCTAATAGTCGTGCTTGCGGGCAAGTTCGCCAGCATCCGTAGCAACGCCAAAACCCCGGTCGCGGCCGGTTGGCCGCCACCGGGGTTAGGGTGTCGAACCTTAAGCCTCGGCAACGACGTCGAGTGCGACCTCGACGTCTACCTCTGGGTGCACATGCAGCGTGACCGGATGGTTGCCGACCGCCTTGATGTGGCCCTTGGGCAACCGAACGATGCGCTTGTCGAGGTTGGGTCCGCCGGCCTTTTTGATCGCGGTGACGATGTCACCCGGTGTCACCGACCCGAACAGCTTGCCCGCGTTGCCCGCGGTCTTCACCGGTAGCGCAACCGTGCCCAGCGCCTCGATCGCCGTCTTGATTTCGTTGGCGTGCTCCAAGTCTCGCACTTGCTTGGATTCACGGGCACGACGGATGTCCTCGACCTGCTTCTGCGAACCGCGCGACGCCACGATCGCCAGGCCACGCGGAAGCAGGAAGTTGCGGCCGTATCCGTCCTTGACCTCGACGGTGTCGCCGACGGACCCGAGGTGGTCGACGTCGGTGGTCAAAATGAGCTTCATCTTTTCGTCAATTCCGTTCTACGTTAAGCGGTTACCGCGACGCGGACGTGAACGGCAGCAACGCCACCTCGCGGGCGTTCTTGACCGCGATTGCGATATCACGCTGATGCTGCACGCAGTTGCCGGTGACGCGACGCGCGCGAATCTTGCCCCGCTCGCTGATGTAGGTGCGCAACAGCTGGGTGTCCTTGTAGTCGATGTCTTGGCCCTTTTTGGAGCAGAACACACACTTGCGCGTCTTGACCGGTTTCTCCGGCGCCGGCCGCCGCTTGTTGCTGGACTTGGCCATCTCTGTCTCTTTCGTTCTGTCGATCTAAAAGTTCGGAAGTTGGTGAGAAAAATTGGTTACAAACTAGAACGGTGGTTCGTCGTCGCCGCCGCCGAACGAACCGGAAGCCGGGGCGCTACCCCACGGGTCGTCGCCGCCGGTTCCGCCGCCGGTCTGGGCCGGCTGACGGGAGCCCCCGCCGCCGCCACCACCGAAGCCACCGCCCCCGCCGCCGCTGCGGCTGGCCTTGTTGACTTTGGCGGTCGCGTAGCGAAGTGATGGGCCGATCTCGTCGACCTCGACCTCGACCACGGTGCGCTTCTCACCCTCGCGGGTCTCGAACGAACGCTGCTTGAGCCGGCCCTGCACGATCACCCTGGAGCCGCGAGTGAGGCTTTCGGCCACGTTCTCGGCGGCCTCACGCCAGATGGCGCACCGCAAGAACAGCGCCTCGCCGTCCTTCCACTCGTTGGTCTGACGGTCGAACATGCGCGGCGTCGACGCGACCGTGAAGTTCGCGACGGCCGCCCCCGACGGCGTGAACCGCAGTTCGGGGTCAGCGGTCAGGTTTCCGATGACCGTGATGGTGGTGTCACCAGCCACAATAACCTCCTGGTCCTCGTGATCCTGCCGGGATTCGGCGGGTGGGTGGTCAAGCGCGTGCTGTCGCAGAGCCTACGCAACGGCTACGACGCGACGCGGTCATTCGCCAACAGGCGCAGGTCGGGCTTGGTCTGATGGACCGGCTCTCCCCCGCAAGCGGGTGGGGGTACCCCCACCTCATCGCGCTTCGCGCTCTGCATCGTCGTCGGGTCAGTGCTTGTCGGTGCGCATGACTTTGGTGCGCAACACCGACTCATTCAGGCTGAGCTGGCGGTCAAGCTCGGACACCGTCGCAGGCGCGGCCTGCAAGTCGATCACGGCGTAGATGCCCTCGGCATGCTTCGCGATTTCGTACGCGAGCCGCCGCTTACCCCAAATGTCGACCTTGTCCACCTTTCCGCCGTCCTTGCGGACGACGTTGAGAAAGGTCTCCAACGACGGGGCTACGGTGCGCTCGTCGAGGGTGGGGTCGAGGATGACCATGATTTCGTATGGACGCATGGGGACCTCATCACCTCCTATGGTCGTGTGCGGCCACGGTCTTTTCCGTGGCAGGAGGGTCGCCTGCGTCGGCAACCGCCCCAGGCTACCGGACGGGGGCCGAGCCTGCGAAATCCGCTTCGGCCGCGGCACTGGACACGGCCGGCTGTCGTAGCCGGGCCGGACGCAGCCACGGCGCCAGCCAGCGGGGTGGCGCGTCGCCGGCCCGGTCGAACACCCCACCCGCCGGATCGTCCACCCGTCCACTCCAGCGCACCAGATCCTCCTCGGGTCGGTAGATCTGTCGGACCACCAGTGCGCACAGGCCGAGCACCGCGACGTCACGCAGCAGCACCGTGGCGGTGAACCACTGCTCGGGTAACCCGCGATTGGGCACGCTGTAGAGGTAGTACATCCGCGGCACCCACACCAGCGCGTCGATCGTCATCCACGTCAACAGGATTCGGCGGTGCGGCAACGCCAGCACCGCCAGCGGCACCAGCCACAACGAGAACTGCGGACTCCACACTTTGTTGGTCAAGAGAAACGCCGCCACCACCAAGAACGCCAGCTGCGCAACGCGCGGTCGCTGCGGAGCCGTCAGTGCGACGTAACCGATTGCCGCACATGACACCACGAACAGCGCCAGTGCGACCGTGTTCAGGACTTGCGGCGGCTGCCAAAAACCCAGCTTCGGATCGAAGCCCTGCCAGCCGCTGAACGACTTGACGACGTTGAACAGCGAATCCATGTCATCGCCGCGGCGGGCGTTCAGCCGGAAGAACTCCGACCAACCCCGGGGAAAGAGCACCATCACCGGCAGGTTCACCGCCAGCCATGTCGCCACCGTCGCAGCTGCGGTGCGGGCCAGCTCACGAAGCCGCCCGGTGCGGATGCCCAGCACCAGCAGCGGGCCCAACAACAACACCGGATACAGCTTGGCCGCGACACCCAGCCCGAGCAGCGCCCCGGCCAGTACCGGTCGCCGTCGCGCCCACGCCAGCAGCCCGCCAAGTGCCAAAGCCGTTGCCAGCGCGTCGAAATTCGTGAACATCTGAAAGATCACCAACGGGGACGCGCCGACCAACGCCGCGTCCCACACCCGACGGCCCGCCAGCCCCGCGGTGGCCCACAACGTCGTCAGCCAAGCCAACGCCAGCCCGAGTGCGGTGACATCAAAAAAGATCACCACCTCGGCGATCACCGGTAACCCGATCAATTTGCTCACCGCGGTGTACGTCTTGGCCAGCGCCATCGAGATGTACTGATACACCCCGGTGAGCACCGGATACTCCATGTACCGCACCGCGGGCCGACCGTCATAGCGGGTCTGCGGCTTGCCGTCGGCGTCCTTCTCGACCCAGCTGGACTTGTACGGAAACTTGCCCTGGCTCAACAACTCCGCGCCGTATAGCGGCACGGTGTCGGAGTAGCACAGCTCGTAATACGAGCGCTGGTTCTGCCAGTTGGCGACCCGCTGGTCACCCGGCCCGGTCCCGCTGCTTTGCAAGCACGCCGCTTTCGTCGACCAACCCAGCGCCAAAAACACCAGCGCGATCAAAAACATCACTCGCAACGGGGTGAGGAAAGCGGTGCGCCCTATCATCGCGTGCCGGCCCACCGGGCCGCCGATGACGTCGGACAGCGCCGCTCCCAGAATGTCGGTGCGACTTGGGCAATCGCGATCGTCGGCGGAGCGCAAGTCGGCGGCCAAGGGCCGCGGCGAGACGCCTGCGCGGCCCGCCCCGGCGCCGGTCACGGCGGCGGGGATGCAGGCTCGGGTGCTCCCGGTGGCAGCGGCGCAGGTGCCGGCGCCGGCCCGACCGGGACGGTGGTGGGCGGACCGACCGGGATCGTGATGCCGGGTGCCACCTCGATCGTCGGCTGGATCACCGTCATCTGCGGCGGCGCAGGTGGCGGCGGCGGCGCGGCCGGCGCACCCGCGTAGCCACCGATCTCGGCCGGCTTGGGGAAGGACTCCGTCGTGGTGCCCTTGAGGGCACCGTCCATGGTTGCCTTCCAGATGTCCGACGGCAGGCCCGAACCGTAGATCGGCGACCCCCACTTGTTGACCAGCGGCTTGTCGCCGGTGACCGTTCCCACCCATACCGCGGTCGAGAGCGACGGGGTGTAGCCGACCATCCAGGCGTCTTTGTCGGCCTCGGTGTCGCCCAACTGCGTGGTGCCGGTCTTGGCTGCCGACTGCCGTCCGCCGGCCAACGTGTGGCCGCGCGAATACCCGGCGATCGGCTGCATCGCAGACGTGACGTTGTCGGCGACGTCCTTGGGGATCCGCTGTTCGCCGGAGTTGTCGGAGCCGGTGGCGTCGAAGAGCACCCGGCCCTCGGAGCTGACCACCTTCTGCACGAAATGCGGTCGGTGATAGACACCCGATGCGGCCAGCGTGGCGTATGCCGAGGCCATGTCGATCACCCGGGTCTGATACTGGCCCAACACGATTCCGTTGTTGGGCGGGCCGCCCTTGCCGTCTTCGGACAGCGTGTGCTCAACACCGGGGAAGCTGGTCGCAATGCCCGCCTGGTGTGCGGCGTCCGCGACGTCGTCCGCACCGTTTTTCAACTTGAGCATCAGCCGGTAGTAGGAGGTGTTCAGCGACTGCTTGAGCGCCTGGGCGATATTGCAGGTTCCGCAGCTCTCACCGTCGACGTTGGTGATCTTGATGCCGTTGACCGTCAGCGGTGAACTGTCCACCTGATAGCCCAGACCGATGCCCTGCTCCAAGGCGGCGATCAGCGCGAACACCTTGAACGACGACCCGGTCTGCAGCCCAGCTTGGGCGAAGTCGAAGCCGTGGGCATCATTTCCGCCGTAGTAGGCCTTCACCGCGCCGTTGTGCGGATCGATGGAGACCACCGCGGTGCGCATGTCGGGGGCCTGCCCGTCCATGTACTTCGACACCGCGTCCTGCGCGGCCTTCTGCGCTTGCGGATCGATGGTGGTGGTGACCTGCAGTCCCTGAGTGTTCAACGTCTGCTCGTCGATGTTGAACAGATCCATCAGCTCCCTGGTGACCTGCCGCTCGATCAACCCGTTGGGCCCGGTGGTCTGGTTTTGCGCGCGGGCCTGATCGGGCGGCACCGTCGGCGGAAACGCTTGGGCGGCCCTGTCCGTCGGCGACAGTGCGCGGTCGTCCACCATGCCGTCGAGCACCCAGTTCCACCGGACCTTGGCGCCCGGCAGATCCACCGCGGGGTCAAGCGTCGAGGGGCGCTGGATCAGTGCGGCCAGCAGTGCACCGTCGGCCACGGTGAGCTGATCGACGGGCTTGCCGAAGTAGGCCTTGGAGGCAGCCGATATGCCGTAGGCGCCCCGGCCGAAGTAAATGATGTTGAGGTAGGCCTGCAGCACATCGTCTTTGGACCATTCGCCCGACATCTTGGTGGCGATGACGAGTTCTTTGGCCTTGCGGATCAGGCCGCCGACTCCGGCGCGCTGTGATCCCACCAACGCGTTCTTCACGTACTGCTGGGTGATCGTCGACCCGCCCTGCGTGTCGCCACCGAAGATGTTGTTCTTAAACGCCCGCGCGAAGCCGGTGAACGAGAAGCCGGGGTTGGAGTAGAAGTTGCGGTCCTCGGCCGCGATCACCGCCTGCCGCACGTGCACCGGCACCTGGTTGATGCTGACGTCCTCGCGATTGCCTTCCGGTGGAACGATTTTGGCCAGCTCTGAGCCGTCACTGGCGAGGATCGTCGAGACCTGGTTGGTGCGGATGTCACCGGGCTTGGGAACGTCGACGATGAAATAGGCCATCGCGAAGGTGACGATCGGCAACAGCAGCAGCACCGCGGCGGCGACGTAAAGCCCGCGACGGACCCACGTCCAGCTGATGCCGTGCAGCCACGTCCAGTCGATCCGCTGGACCCAGCCCCAGTCCGGCAGTGGCAGCTTCCGCCGCGGTGGACCCGGCGGGCGGCCGCCGCCGCCCCCGCCGGGTGGCTGCCGATGACCCTGCGCCGACCGGCGTTCCAGTGCAGCCGTGGCCAACTCCAGCGGGTCGCGTCGCTCCGACGCGCTCGTCGGCGGCCGACCGTCCAATGCGGCCTTGACCGCTTCAATCGGATCCCGTAAAGGGTGCGGCGTGTCGTCCCTGACCGGAGGCAGGATCGTGGTCAACCGGTCGTCGGGGGGAACCGGGGAGCGCCGCCGGGGCGGTGAGTTCGGTCCCTGACCGCCTCCGTTTCCGGCGGAGGAGTGCTTGTGCCCACCGTCGGCCCCTGACCCGTTCGGGGTTTCAGCGGCCGAGTGGTCTTGCTGTCCTTCGTTATTCACTGGCCGTACGCGCGCCGTTGCGCGCCGTCCGTCTGCCCTTGGGAGGGCGGGCCGGGCGCGCTGCGCCGAGCACATACGACTTGACCAAGTGATTCCAACTACAGGTCCGGCATACCTCCACCACGTGTACGGAGAACTCGTCAAAGCGGGATGCCAGCAAGACCAATTCTTCGGCGGTGCGCGCCGAACCGGAAACGGGGCCCAGGTGGTCGCCGAATACCCACGACACCAGCGTGAGCTGCTCCTTGCGGCAGATCGGGCACATCACCTGGCTGAGCTTCCCGTGGAACTTCGCTGCGCGCAGCAAGTACGGGTTGGCGTCACACACTTCGGAGACTCCGGTCCGGCCCGAGTAGACCTCGGCCAGCAGTGAGCGCCGCCGAAGCGCGTAGTCGACTACCTGTCGCTGCAATCGCACGATGACCAGAGTACGTCCGAAGAACCGATGCCGAGAGATGGCCCGGCCACTCCGTGTGCCTTCCCGGCCTTGCCCGCGCGGGCCCCATCCGGGGTCAGATTCGGTACCGCCTCGCCTGGGCGCGCACGTATCTCAAAGGGCTGGGCCTCCTCACCAACAGCCGGGGCTTGGTCTGGACGGTGACCGAGGTTGGCCAGGCGCCTACTTCGAGGGACCAAGTGAGCAAGCTCCTTACGGCGTAGAACGCGGCCTACGCCAGGAACAAGGCAAGGAGAAAGGGCGGCGCGCCGTTTAGCTGTCGGAGAACTCACAGCTTGTGCTGGTAGCAAGGCAGTATGAAGAATGTCGCACGCTTTGCCGCAGCAACAGCCGTCACGGCCGCCGGTCTAGGCTTGGCCGGTCTAAGTGTGGCGACGGATGCTCAAGCTCAGCCAGGTCCGTTCCCCCAGTGGTGCCCAGGTGACTTTTGGGACCCGGGTTGGGGCGACAACTGGGACGGGGGACACTGCCACGACAACTTTCGGGGTGACCGCGGTGGGTTCGGTGACCGCGGCGGGTTCGACCATGGTGGTCCCGGTGACCACGGTGGGTTCGACCATGGTGGTCCCGGTGACCACGGTGGGTTCGGCGGGCCTGGTGACCACGGTGGTCCCGGTGACCACGGTGGCCCCGGCGGCCCCGGCGGCCATCGCTAAAACCACTGTCAGCGCAGGTGACGGTCGCGGCGGCCCCACGACCGGCGCTTCTGTGCGTCATGCCCCGGAACGAGCCCGTCTGGTCAGTGCACTGAGCGCGTGGTCGAGGACGTCAAAATTGAGGGCGTCGGTAACCGGGCTAAGAAGCACTGGCGTCTCCGACGTGCGAAAGAAACGCCGTCCGGACGGGTCCGGCCGGTCGGGTCACCTCGGCGCCGTCGCCCAGTAGACCCTGCCGGGCCAGGATCGGGCGAACCCCCTCCCCGAAGATGTAGGCCTCTTCGAGGTGCGGGTAGCCGGACAAGATGAAGTGGTCCAAACCCAGCTCGGCATACTGGGTGATCCGGTCGGCGACCTCCTCATGCGAACCGACCAGGGCGGTGCCCGCGCCGCCGCGGACCAAGCCGACGCCGGACCACAGGTTTGGGTAGATCTCCAGCCGTCGGGCGTCCACCCCTTGCGCGAAATCATCACCGCCGCCATGCAATTCACGCATTCGACGTTGCCCTTCGGACTCCGAGCGGGCGAGCGACTGTTGCGCCGCGGCCACGGTCTCCGGGTTCAGCGCGCTCAGCAGCCGCTGCGCCTCGGACCAGGCCTGCTCGCTGGTGTCGCGCGAGATGACGTGTAAGCGGATGCCGTAGCTGAGTTTCCGGCCCCGCGCCTTGGCCAGACCGCGGATCCAGGTGAGCTTCTCGCTGACCTGCGCGGGCGGCTCGCCCCAGGTCAAGTACGTGTCGGCGTACCTCGCCGCGACCTGGCCGGCCTCCGGCGAGGACCCGCCGAAAAAGACGGCAGGCAGCGGATCGGGCCGGCGCCCCAGCGATGCCTGCTCGACGCGCAGATGTTCGCCGGCCACGGTAACCGGATCGTCGGACGTCCACAGCGTGCGGACGATGTCGAGGAACTCGCCACATCGCGCGTAACGGTCCCGCTTCTCCAGGAAGTCGCCGAACGCCCGCTGCTCGATGCTTTCGCCGCCGGTGACCACGTTCAGCAACAACCTGCCCTGGGAGTGCCATTGATAGGTCGACGCCATCTGCGCTGCCAGCGTGGGACTGATCAGCCCTGGACGGAACGCCACCAGGTACTTCAGCGACTCGGTGCTGTTGATCAGCATGGCCGTGGTCAGCCAGGCGTCTTCGCACCACAACCCGGTGGGTGTGAGCACCGCCTCGAAGCCGTTGATCTCGGCGGCCTGGGCGAGCTGGATCAGGTATTTCAGATCGGCCGGCCGGTCGCCGCGCATATTGCTGCCGTGACCACCGGCGATGAGGTCGCGAGAATCTCCGTACGTGGGCAGGAACCAATGAAGATGTATCGACACGCTATTTGTTTATGCCTGCTGGCGACCGCCGCCAACAGGCTTGCAACCACGGTGATTACAACCCGCCGCAGACCATGGCACCGTCGAGCGAGTCACCCCTCCTGACGGCCCGGAAAAAGCGGCTGAACAGAGCGAGAACTTCAGCTGGAGTGGCGGCGAATATATCGAGTCGATACTATGACGCGAGACAGCTACCCGACATAAACTGTCGCACCGGACCGAGCAAAGGAGGTGACTCGATGCTGGAGCTCGCCATCCTGGGACTCTTGCTCGAGTCACCGATGCACGGCTACGAGCTGCGCAAACGGTTGACCGGTCTGCTCGGGGCGTTCCGGGCGTTTTCCTATGGTTCGCTCTACCCCGCGCTGCGACGGATGCAGGCGGACGGGCTGATCGCCGAGAACGCCGCCCCCGCCGGGACGCCTGTGCGGCGTGCCCGGCGCGTCTACGAATTGACCGATGACGGCCGCAAGCGCTTCACCGAGCTGGTGGCCGACACGGGTCCGGTTAACTACACCGACGACGGCTTCGGCGTGCACCTGGCATTTTTCAACCGCACGCCGGCCGCGGCGCGGATGCGCATCCTGGAAGGCCGTCGTCGCCAGGTCGAAGAACGCCGGGAAGGTCTGCGTGAAGCAGTGGCGCGGGCCAGTAACTCGTTAGACCGCTACACCCGCCAGTTACATCAACTCGGGTTGGAGTCCAGCGAGCGCGAAGTCAATTGGCTCAACGAGCTGATCGCGGCAGAACTATTAGCGCAACGCCGCGCTGAGCAGTCCTAGAGCCGGTAAACCACACCATCCACGACACAGATATGAGTTAAGGAGAACGCGGTATGAGTGAGCACAAGCCGCTAGGGGCGTCCGGGGCGCGGCCCGAGGTCCGGGTCGCTATTGTCGGCGTCGGCAACTGCGCGTCCTCGCTGGTCCAGGGCGTGCAGTATTACTACGACGCCGACGAGAACAGCACTGTGCCCGGCTTGATGCACGTGACGTTCGGCCAGTACCACGTTCGCGACGTCAAGTTCGTCGCGGCCTTCGACGTGGACGCCAAGAAGGTCGGATTCGACTTGTCCGAGGCGATTTTCGCGTCGGAGAACAACACCATCAAGATCGCCGACGTGCCCCCCACCAACGTGACGGTGCAACGCGGCCCGACTCTCGACGGCATCGGCAAGTACTACGCCGAGACCATCGAGATCTCTGATGCCGAGGCCGTCGACGTGGTCAAGGTGCTGCGCGACGCCCAGGCCGACGTGCTGGTCTCCTACCTGCCGGTGGGCTCCGAAGAAGCCGACAAGTTCTACGCCCAGTGCGCGATCGACGCCGGCGTTGCGTTCGTCAACGCGCTGCCGGTGTTCATCGCGTCCGACCCGGTGTGGGCCAAGAAGTTCACCGACGCCGGCGTGCCGATCGTCGGCGACGACATCAAGAGCCAGGTCGGTGCCACGATCACGCACCGCGTGATGGCCAAGCTGTTCGAGGACCGCGGCGTGCAACTCGACCGCACCATGCAGCTCAACGTCGGCGGCAACATGGACTTCCTGAACATGCTCGAGCGTGAGCGGCTGGAGTCGAAAAAGATCTCCAAGACGCAGGCCGTCACATCGAATCTGCAGCGGGAGTTCAAGACCAAAGACGTCCACATCGGCCCGTCCGACCACGTCGGCTGGCTCGACGACCGTAAGTGGGCTTACGTCCGGCTGGAGGGCCGTGCCTTCGGCGACGTGCCGCTGAACCTGGAGTACAAGCTCGAGGTGTGGGACTCGCCGAACTCAGCCGGCGTGATCATCGACGCGGTGCGGGCGGCCAAGATCGCCAAGGACCGCGGCATCGGTGGACCGGTGATCCCGGCATCGGCTTACCTGATGAAGAGCCCGCCGCAGCAGCTGCCCGACGACGTTGCGCGCACCCAGCTCGAAGAGTTCATCATCGGCGCCGACTAGCGTCTCTCGACAACCGGCCCGCTACCGAGGTGGCGGGCCGGTTTGCGTTGCGGATAAACGCCCTCAGAAATGTGGGGTTCGTCTGCCCGCTGATAGGCGTCGGTGAAGCCGTGGACGTTCAGCACGTCCTTGCCAGGGGATGACTTGTGCCTCGATCCGGCAGAGAGAGCAGACGCTGGACCTGCTGTTCCGATCGATCCGGGCCGCAATCCACATCGGTAAGTCTAGACTTACCATCCGTGGTCACTTACGAAGCCGCTGACGCTTGGGCGGCTCTCGCCGACGGAACCCGACGCGCCATTTTCAAGCGCCTGGCCGCTGGGCCGATGGCGGTTGGCGCGCTTGCCCATGGCCTGCCCGTTAGCAGGCCAGCCGTGTCGCAGCATCTCAAAGTGCTCAAACGCGCCGGGCTGGTTGCAGATCGCGCAGTCGGCACGCGGCGCATCTATCGGGTGAACCCGGAGGGCGTTGAGGCGCTGCGGTCGGAGCTAGACGTGTTCTGGGGCAAGGCTCTGGACGCATACAGATTGATCGCCGATGAGGAAGGGGAAGGCAAATGACGTCACCAGCGGTCGAGCCGATACGGAAAAGTGTCGTCGTTAACACTGGCGTGGAGCGTGCATTCGCATTGTTCACAGACAGATTCGACGCGATCAAGCCGCGCGAACACAATCTGCTGGCGGTCCCGATTGCCGAAACAGTCTTTGAGCCGAAGGTGGGCGGACACATCTATGACGTCGGGACCGACGGCAGTCGGTGCGAATGGTCTCGCGTCCTCGTCTTCGATCCGCCGCACCGCGTTGTCTTCTCATGGGACATCGGACCGACCTGGCAACTGGAAGCCGACCCTAGCAAGACGAGCGAAGTCGAGGTGCGTTTCATCGCCGAGTCCGGTGATCGCACTCGGGTGGAGTTGGAGCATCGACACATTGATCGCCACGGCCTTGGCTGGCGAGCCGTCGCCGACGGAGTTGACGGCGACGCGGGTTGGCCTTTATACCTGCGCCGCTACGTCGAGATGACGACGGACGTGTCACGATGAGCGCGGGCGAGAAGTCCCTCATGGACTTGGCGGTTGAAGAGCGCACCGACCTGGCCGCGTTCCTTGAAACGCTGAGACCGCAGGAGTGGCATGCGCCGAGCCTGTGCAAAGGATGGACGGTGAAAGACGTCGTTGCCCACATGGTCAGCTACGAAGATTTGACCCTTTTCGGCTTGATGAAGCGTTTCGCGAAGGGGCGGGTTGTGCATGCTAACGAGGTTGGTGTCGAGGAGTTCGCGCCAATGTCTCCTCAGGAGTTGATGGAGTTCCTCGGCAGGCATCTCCGTCCACAAGGACTTACCGCTGGTTTTGGCGGGATGATTGGGCTCATCGATGGAACTGTCCACCACCAGGACATCCGCCGCGCGCTCGGTCATCCGCGAACCGTGCCAGTTGAACGTCTCGAACGGATTCTGCCGCTGGTGCCCGCAAACCCCCGGCTAGGCGCAGGGCGTCGCATCCGAGGATTGCGATTAAAAGCGACCGACCTTCGCTGGCAGCACGGCGAGGGCCCCGAAGTCAGCGGCACAGGAGAAGCACTGCTAATGGCGATGACAGGCCGACTTGAAGCCGTCAAGGAACTCAACGGGCCGGGGCGAGCCACGATGATGGAGCGTGTCACCACTTAGGCGGCCATTTGGTGGTTAGTCACCATCGCCTTGTTCGGCCAGCACCCGTCTCTGAGTATGGTGTCCTATACTCAGATCGTGGCGTCGACGACACCATCTTCGGCGCGTTCGACGGCGACAGTCTTGGTGGTGTCCGTCGCGGCCTTTCTCGCCAGCCTGGATTTGTTCATCGTCAACATCGCCTTCCCGGAGATCCGCGTGGCCTTCGGCAACCCCGATCTCGGCGCGATGTCGTGGATTCTCAATGGCTACACCATCGTGTTCGCCGCCTTTCTCAACCCCGCCGGCCGGCTCGGAGACCGCTATGGGCATCGCCGCGTCTTCCTGTGCGGTCTGGTCGTGTTCACCGTGGGGTCGGCCGCCTGCGGGTTGTCGGGGTCGTTCGTCATGTTGGTCGCCGCCCGGGTCGTTCAGGCCCTCGGCGCGGCGATGCTGATGCCCAGTTCGCTCGCGTTGCTGATGGCCGCCGTTCCCGCGTCGCGGCGCGCCGCGGCGGTCAGCAAGTGGTCGGCGATGAGTGGGATGGCCGCGGCGCTGGGGCCACCAGTCGGCGGCATGCTGGTCGAATTGTCTTGGCGGTGGATCTTTTTCGTCAACATTCCACTGGTATTGGCAGCGCTGGTCACCGGCCCGTGGGTCCTCTCCGATACGAAGGCGACCGGGACGGGGATTCCCGATCTGCTGGGTGCGGTGAGCGTGGTGCTTGGCATCGGGTCGTTGGTGTGGGCGCTGATCGAATTGCCGGCGGGCGGTCGCACCGCCACCGCGCTCGTTGCCGCCACCGTCGGCGCGGCATGCGCGATGGCCCTAGCGGTGTGGCGTTCGCTGCGCCATCCTTCGCCCGCAATCGATCTCGCCGCGGTACGGGTCGTACCGATGTGGTCGAGTTGCCTGGCCCTGCTGCTGTTTGCCGCGGCATTCGGCGCAATGCTACTGAGCAGCGTGATGTTCCTGACCACCGTGTGGCACGAGACGCCGCTCGTCGCCGGCTTGTGTCTGTCCCCGGGTCCGGTGGTCGTGGTCGTGGTGTCGCTGACGCTGGCCGCTCGGCTGATCGGCAAAATCGGCGTCGGCGCGGTGGCCGCGACGGGCGCCGCCCTGTATCTCGTCGGGATCGTCATCTGGCTGTGCCGGGTAAGCGACCACCCCGACTATCTGCTCGACTTCCTTCCCGGTCAGCTCTTCACCGGAGCCGGAGTGGGGTTGGTGATGCCCAGCCTTTCTGCGGTGTCGGGCTTGTCGCTGCCGTCTCACCGCTGGGGCGCCGGATCCGCGCTGACAAACACCGCCCGGCAACTAGGCACCGTCTTGGGCACCGCGGTCTTGACCATGATCTACCAGCCGGGAATCGACCTGACCACCGTTAGGCACGGCTGGGAATTCATCGCCGCAGCCGCAAGCACATCGGCGTTGATCGCTGCGGGATTAGGCGCTTGGTGGCGAAGCGGTGACGCAGACCAACCCGTGCGGGTCGACGACGCCGTCGTAGTGTCAGAGCCGTGACCGACACTTCCGACGACGAACTGGTTGGACTATCCGAGTTCGCGTTGTTGCCCGAGAACGCAGAGCAGGCCGGCGTCGAAGGACCCTTGCCTCACGTGCGGCGGATCGATACCGGCGCCGTCAGCGCGCTGCAATGGGGTGACTCCTCACCACGGGTCATCTTCTTGCACGGCGGCGGGCAGAACGCGCACACCTGGGACACCGTGATCCTGGGTCTAGGGCAGCCGGCTTTGGCGGTGGACCTGCCCGGCCACGGGCATTCGGCGTGGCGGGAGGACGGCGACTATTCGCCGCAGCACAACGCCGCAGCACTGGCACCGGTGCTGAATGAGCTCGCGCCGGACGCCGACCTCGTCGTCGGGATGTCGCTGGGCGGGCTGACCGCGATCGGGTTGGGCGCGGTCGCGCCGCACCTGGTGCGCGAGCTCGTCCTCGTCGACGTCACCCCGTCAGCGTTGCGCCGGCACGCCGAGATGACCGCCGAACAGCAAGGCACGGTGGCGCTGATGCACGGTGACCGGGAGTTCCCCAGCTTTGCGGCGATGCTCGAGTTGACTACCGCCGCGGCGCCGCACCGCGACCCGAAATCGTTGCGCCGCGGCGTATTCCACAACTCCCACCGGCTCGACGACGGCCGCTGGACCTGGCGTTACGACACCATCCGAGAATTCCCCGACTTTGACGGCCTGTGGGACGGCGTCGCCGGGTTGTCCGCGCCGATCAGGCTGGTACGCGGCGGCAAATCGGGCTTCGTCTCCGACGACGACGCCGACGAACTCGGGCGACGCGCGCAGGCGTTTCGCGGTGTGCAGGTCGTCGAGAATTCCGGGCATTCGGTGCAAAGCGACCAACCCCGCGCCCTGATCGACATCCTGCGCGGAGTCCTCGACGGCGGCTGAGTCTCAGCGCCTAGTTTGGTGGTATGAGTTCACCTGGCGTGCGTATCGGTGTACAGCTTCAGCCCCAACATGCCCCGCATTACCAGAACATCCGTGACGCGGTCCGTCGCTGCGAGGACATCGGCGTCGACATCGCGTTCAACTGGGATCACTTCTTTCCGCTCTACGGTGATCCGGACGGCGCCCACTTCGAATGCTGGACAATGCTTGCCGCCTGGGCCGAGCAGACGTCGCGCATCGAGATCGGCGCCCTGGTCAGCTGCAACTCCTACCGCAATCCCGAACTGCTCGCCGACATGGCCCGCACCGTCGACCACATTTCCGACGGGCGTCTGGTGTTGGGCATCGGCTCGGGCTGGAAACGCAAGGACTACGACCAGTACGGCTACGAGTTCGGAACCGCGGGAAGCCGGCTCGATGATCTGGGCGCGGCGCTGCGGCGGATCAAGTCCCGCCTGGCGAAGCTCAATCCGGCGCCCACCCGCGACATCCCAGTCCTGATCGGCGGCGGGGGTGAGAAGAAGACCTTGCGACTGGTCGCCGAGCATGCCGACATCTGGCACAGCTTCGCCACCGTCGACTCCTATCCCGCCAAGTCGGCTGTCCTGGCCGACCACTGCACCGCCGTCGGGCGTGATCCGGCCGGCATCGCACGATCGGCGGCGGTGGGCGGCGGAACCGGAACCGCGGGTGCCGACGCGTTGATCGCCGAGGCCGAGGCGCTGGCCGATCTCGGGGTAAGCCTGCTGACCATCGGCGCCTCCGGCCCGGACTACGACCTGGCCGGCGCCGAGACGTTGTGTCGCTGGCGTGATCGCCGTTAGAAACGCCCAGCATGCCTAAGACATACGGGGCGAAGGAGAAGGACCAGGTCGTCGCCCACATTCTCAACCAGGTGCTGATCGGCAAGCTGCGCACGGGTGACCGGGTCGACCGCAACGAGATCGCCAGGGAGCTGGGCATCAGCCGCGTTCCCATCCAAGAAGCCATCGTTCAGCTGGAACACGACGGGGTGCTCTCCACCCGGTATCACCGGGGCGCGTTCGTCGAGCGCTTCGACGAAGACACCATCCTCGAGCACCACGAGCTGCACGGCGTGCTCAACGGCATGGCCTCGGCGCGCGCCGCCGCCAATCCCACCCCGCGCATCCTGGACCAGCTCGACTCCACCATGCGGACGCTGCGCAGCGCGAAGGAACCGCGGCTATTCCAGCCGGCCACATGGGAATACCGGCGCACCATCAACGACCAATACGCAGGGCCGCGACTGCACGCCGCCATTCGGGCCTCGCGGAGCCTGATTCCGCGGGCGTTCTTGGTGAGCTACCCGAACATCGTCGGCGAGATGCTGCCGTTCTACGAAGACGAGACCGCGGCGATCCGGCACCGCGACCCCGCCGCCGCCCGGGCCGCGTGCAGCGCCTGCGCGGAGCTGATGGCCAAAGTCATGATCGCCGAACTCGTGCGGCGCCGAGTGTTGGCCCCCGCAGGAAAGCCCACGAAGTCCGCGTTCGCCTTCTAACCGGGTCGGCCGATATCTTGCGCTCATGGACGTCAACGTTGGCCGTGTCGGTTCAAAGCTGTTCGCGATGTTCACGGTGGTCCTGCTGACCTATTGTCTAGCTCCGATGGCGCCGGCGGCGGCCGACAACCTGTGCAAGCCGTCGGGCAAAGAGGGCGCGATCGCCCTGCCGGACAAGCTGGTCACCGCCAGCCCGCCGGAGGAACGCGACTACACGACTGCCAACGTCGAGCCGTTGAGTTCGGTGAACGTCGACGCGCTGGGCTTGCGCACGCCGCGGACCCTGACCGTCGGGACCCAGCCGGGAGGTCCCCCGACCAGCTGCCTGAACACCACGGGGCGTTACACCGGTTATGACAACGAGCTGCTGCGCGCGATCGCCGCGAAGCTGGGGCTGAACGTGGTCTTCGCCGGCACCGAATTCGCCGGCCTGCTCGCCCAAGTGGCGACGGGACGCTTCGACGTCGCCTCGTCGTCGATCGTCGCCACCGAAGCACGCCGCCGCACAGTCGGATTTACCAACGGCTACGACTTCGGTTACCTGTCGTTGATCGTGCCGTCCCGCTCGTCGCTCGACAGCTTCGACAAACTGGGTGCGGGGCAGCGGATAGGCGTCATTCAGGGCACCGTCGAAGAGGCCTACGTCGTCGACACCGTGCATGTGCAGCCGGTGAAATTCCCCGACTTCACCACCCTGTACACGTGCCTGAAGAACCATCAGATCGACGCGTGGGTGGCGCCGGCAGTGGAGGCGGCAAAAGTGATGCGGCACGGCGATACCGCCATCGTTGCCGCCTACACGTTTAGTCCGGGCAGTTTCGTAGCGTTCCCGGTGGCCAAAGACAACCAGCCGCTGATCGATGCGCTGAACGCCGGCTTGGACGCCGTCATCGCCGACGGCACCTGGTCGCAGCTGTATACCGACTGGGTTCCCCGGCCCTTGCCGCCGGGCTGGAAGCCGGGATCGAAATCGGCACCGACGCCGCACCTGCCGGACTTCGCGGCGATCGCCAAACACAATCACCGCGAGGAGGCGGCTGCGGCCGCGCAGCCGAAATCCACGCTGGCCCAGCTGCGGGACCAATTCTTCGACTGGGATCTGTACAAGCAGGCCATCCCGGCGATGGTGACGACGGGCCTACCCAACACGCTGATCTTGACGGTCAGCTCCAGTGTGATCGGCCTGGTGGTCGGTATGGGCCTCGCGGTGGCGGGTGTCTCGCGGACCCGCTGGCTGCGCTGGCCGGCGCGGGTCTACACCGACATCTTCCGCGGCCTGCCCGAGGTGGTGATCATCTTGCTGATCGGGCTCGGAATCGGGCCGATCGTGGGCGGACTGACGAACAACAACCCGTATCCGCTGGGCATCGCCGCCCTGGGCCTGACGGCCGCCGCGTATGTGGGCGAGATCTTCCGATCCGGCATCCAGAGCGTCGAACCCGGGCAGCTGGACGCCTCCCGCGCACTCGGGCTGAGCTACGACACCGCGATGCGCATGGTGGTGATCCCGCAGGGCATCCGCCGGGTACTGCCCGCGCTCGTCAACCAGTTCATCGCGTTGCTGAAAGCCTCCGCGCTGGTGTACTTCCTCGGGCTGATCGCCGGCCAACGCGAACTGTTCCAGGTCGGCCGCGACCTCAACGCGCAGACCGGCAGCCTCTCGCCGCTGGTCGCGGCCGGGGTGTTCTACCTGATATTGACCATCCCGCTGACCCACCTGGTCAACCTCGTCGACAACCGGCTTCGGCACGGCCGGGCCGCCGCCGGCGAACCGGAAGATCCGCTGGCATTGGCAAGTAGTCAGGAGATGCTATGACCGAGTCAGTGTCGTTGGCGGGCAATGGGATTCACTTATCCTTCGGCCGCAATAAAGTGCTGCGCGGTGTAGACATCAGCGCTCCCGCCGGCAACACGGTGGCGGTGATCGGCCCGTCGGGCTCCGGAAAGTCGACCCTGCTGCGCGCGCTAAATCGATTGCACGAACCCGACGACGGCGACATCTTGCTCGACGGTCAGTCGGTTTTGAAGGACGATCCCAATATGGTTCGGCAGCGGATTGGCATGGTGTTTCAACATTTTAACCTTTTCCCGCACCTGAGCGTCCTGGACAACGTCATGCTGGCGCCGCGCAAACTCAAACGACTCTCCGGCGACGCGGCTCGCGAGTTGGGGCTGGCGCAACTTGACCGCGTCGGCATGAAGCACAAGGCCGATTGCCGCCCCGGTGCCGTGTCGGGCGGCCAACAGCAAAGGGTGGCGATCGCCCGGGCGCTGGCGATGG
>NZ_DATMLH010000175.1:0-12356 GCF_035570115.1 Mycobacterium sp. | reverse complement strand
GCCGACCACCGAGCCGCTCGCCTGGGGCGCAACGCACAACCCGTGGGACCTCAGTCGCTCACCCGGCGGATCGAGCGGCGGCGCAGCAGCCGCCGTCGCCAGTGGCATGGTCCCGTTCGCGCACGCCAGCGATGGTGGCGGCTCGATACGAATTCCCGCTTCGTGTTGCGGGCTGGTGGGTCTGAAACCCAGTCAGGGCAGGATCACGCTGGGCCCGATCCGCGACGAGACTGCGCTGTCAGTCGAACTTTGCGTGAGCCGTACGGTGCGCGACACGGCGACACTGCTCGACGCCGTTCGGGGACCCGGCATCGGCGACACGGTGATCGCGCCCGCCCCTTCGCGCCCGTATGTCGAGGAGGTTGGTGCCGACCCGGGCCGGTTACGCATCGGCCTGCTCGACCACCATCCGCAAGGCGGAGCCGTCGCACCCGAGTGCACAGCGGCCGCGCGTTCCGTCGCCACGTTGCTCGAATCCTTCGGCCATGCGGTCGAACCGGCGTGGCCCCCAGCACTCGAGGACACCGGGCTCAGCCTGCGCTTCGGAGCCATGTGGAGCACGAACGTGGGTGTCAGCCTGCGACGGTTCGAGGAACAACTCGGACGGGCGCTCGGCGAGGACGAGTTCGAACCCATGAACCGCGTCCAGGCCGAGTTCGCCGCGCACATCAGCGCCGTCGACTATGCACTCGCGCTATCGGCCACCACCCACTTCCGCCGGGCGCTGCAGTCCTGGTGGGCCGATGGCTGGGATCTGTTGCTCACACCGACGGTGGCCGAGCTTCCGCTGCCGCTCGGAACCATCGGCAACAATCCCGATCACCCGATGGATGCGATGGAACGGTCGGGCCAGTTCATCCCGTTCACCCCGGCGTTCAACATGAGCGGCCAGCCCGCGATCAACGTGCCCGTCGAGTGGACCGAAGACGGGCTGCCGGTCGGCGTGCAGTTGGCGGCCGCATATGGACGCGAGGACGTCCTGCTTCGGGTGGCAAGCCAACTGGAAGGGGCCAAGCCGTGGGCACCGCGCACGCCCTCGGTAGGACCCGCCGGCTAGACGTCGCCGAGCGTCTTGACGATGTCCTTTGCCGGCCCAACGGTGGCCGCCCGGTACGCCGTTCCCGCCCACAGATTGGTGCCGTGCGGGTCGTCCAGAGCGGCCGACGCCCTGCGGATCGGCGAGGTCATCTGGTTGACCTCGGGGTAGCCCAGCGGCGCCACGTCGTCGAACAGCCGGGTGAAGTCGTTCTCCAGACCGCGCGCGTACCGGCCCGAGAAGGCCCGAGTGACAACGGTGCTGATGAACTCCGGATGCTGCAGAGCGGCGCGGTGTGCGGCGTTGGTGCCGGCTTCGTCGGCGAGCAGCAGCGCGGTGCCGACCTGCGCGGCGACCGCTCCCCTGTTGATGACGGCGGCCACGTCTTCGGTGCTGCCGATTCCGCCGGCCGCAATGAGCGGAACGTCACGCGCGTGGCGGCGAATCCGGGCGAGCAACACGTGCAACGCCTCGGTGCCGGGGTCCATGTCCGGTGCAAAGGTGCCGCGGTGCCCACCGGCATCCGGGCCCTGGACGATCAGGCCGTCCGCACCGGCGGCGAGGGCCACTCCTGCCTCGTAAGCCGATGTCACGGTGTTGAAAAGCAGCATTCCCAGCGCACCGAACCATCGCATGACGTCCGGTGGCGGGGCGCCGAAGGTGAACGACACCATCTCGGGCCGTAGGTCGGCGACCACCTCGAGTTTTTGCTGCCACCCGTCGTCGTCACCGAAGTTGGGGTAACCCACGTCGACCCCATAGTGCTCGGCGAGCTCGTCGAGCGCCTCCGCGTAGTGGTTGAGCTGATAGACATCGGCGACGCTGGGCTGTGGCACAAACAGGTTGACGCCAATCGGGCCGGTGGTCGCTGCGCGGGCGGCTGCGATGTCGTCGGCGAGGCGTTCCGGACTCACATAGCCACTCGCGAGGCAACCAAGACCGCCCGCGTTCGACACCGCTGCCGCCAGCGCCGGCGTACCCGCGCCACCCGCCATCGGAGCGCCCACGATGGGCACGTCGAGATCCCAGAACCCCAGTACCATGGCGTTACCCCGCTATCGCCCGAAGCTGCCCCGGCAGCGACCTTTTCGACTGGTGTGGGCCAAGAACGGCCACGCCGTAGGGCTTACCCAGTAGCTGGCGGGCCGCCGCATTAACCTCGTCCACGGTGACCTCGTCGAGCTCCTGCAGGGTGCGGTCGATACTTCGGTGCTCAGCGTAGTTGAGTTCGCTTCGGCCGATGCGGTTCATCCGGGAATTGGAGTCCTCCAAGCCGAGCACCAGCCCGCCGCGCAGCGAACCCTTCGCGATACGGCATTCCGCCTCGGTAATGCCGTCGCGCGCCACCGTCTCGAGCACGTCGGTGGTCACCCGCGCGACTTCGCCGAAACGCTCGGGCAGGCACGCGGCGTACACCGACAGCGCGCCGCTGTCGGAGAACATGTCCAACGACGAGTAGACCGAGTACGCCAACCCGCGGGATTCCCGAACCTGTTGGAACAAGCGCGAACTCAAGCCACCGCCGAGCGCGGTGTTGAGCACCAAAAGGGCCCAGCGGTGCTTCCAATGCCGGCCAGGCGTGCGCACCCCCAGACAGACGTGCGTCTGCTCTGCGTTCCGGTTGGCCAACGTCAACCGCGGGCGACCGACGATCCGGCCGGTGCCCTTGCGCGGCGGCATCGGCCGCCGACCCCTGATCAACCGCGGCCCAAAGTGCTCGCGGACCAACGCCACCACGTCATCGTGGTCGACGTTGCCCGCCACGGCGACGACCATCCGCTCGGGTGTATAGCGCCGCACGTGAAACGAGTGCAGTTGAGCGCGCGTCATCGCCGACACCGATTGCACGCTGCCGATGACCGGACGGCCCACCGGGTGGTCACCGAACAGCGCGCCCAAGAACATGTCGCCCAGTGCGTCCTCGGGGTCGTCGTCACGCATGGCGATCTCCTCGAGCACGACGTCACGCTCGAGCTCGACATCGTCGGTCGCGCAACGCCCGTTGAGCACCACGTCAGCGACCAGGTCGACGGCCAGCTCCAGATCGCTGTCGAGCACATGCGCGTAGTAGCAGGTGTGCTCCTTGGCGGTGAACGCGTTCAGCTCGCCGCCGACTGCGTCCATCGCCTGCGCGATGTCGACAGCCGTCCGCGTCGGGGTGGACTTGAACAGCAGATGCTCGAGGAAGTGTGCGGCGCCGGCCACGGTTGCACCCTCGTCGCGCGATCCGACGCCCACCCAAACCCCGACCGACGCGGAGTGCACCGCCGGAAGGTATTCGGTGACGATTCGCAACCCCCCGGGCAGGGTGGTGCGGCGGAACGCCGAAGACGGCTCGGCGCTATGGCGGCCGCGTCGCAGCGGCTGCGTCCCCGGGCTAACTGCTGGCCGTTGCGGCATCGGCTTCCGTCGGCGACGATGCGGGCTGGTGGTCGGCCCGCTGAGAAGCCGACGAGTCGGCTTCCGCGGTCTCCGAGGCAGGTGCTGCGTCACCGTCGCCGGATTCTCCGACTTCTTCGGCGACGAGTACCAACGAGATCTTGCCGCGCTTGTCGATGTCGGCGATTTCCACGCGCAACTTGTCGCCGACGTTGACGACATCCTCGACCTTCGCGATGCGCTTGCCCCTGCCGAGTTTGGAGATGTGCACGAGCCCATCGCGACCCGGCAGCAGCGACACGAACGCACCGAAGTCGGTGGTCTTGACCACCGTTCCGAGGAATCGCTCGCCGGTCTTGGGCAGCTGCGGGTTGGCGATCGCGTTGATCCGGTCGATCGCGGCCTGTGCCGAAGGTCCGTCGGTGGCGCCGACGAACACGGTGCCGTCGTCCTCGATCGAGATCTGCGCGCCGGTTTCCTCGGTGATGGCGTTGATGATCTTGCCCTTGGGGCCGATGACCTCACCGATCTTGTCCACCGGCACCTTGATCGTGGTGACCCGCGGCGCATACGGGCTCATCTCGTCGGGTTTGTCGATGGCTTCGGCCATCACCTCCAAGATGGTCAGCCGGGCGTCTTTGGCCTGCGCGAGCGCGCCGGCCAGCACCTTGGACGGGATCCCGTCGAGCTTGGTGTCCAGTTGCAGGGCGGTGACGAAGTCCTTGGTGCCGGCGCACTTGAAGTCCATGTCGCCGAACGCGTCTTCCGCGCCCAGGATGTCGGTCAGCGTGACGAACCGGCGCTCGGTGCCTCCGCCTTCGACCTCGACGTCGTCGGACACCAGGCCCATCGCGATGCCGGCCACCGGCGCCTTGAGCGGAACCCCGGCGTTCAGCAGCGCCAGCGTCGAAGCGCACACCGAGCCCATCGAGGTGGAACCGTTGGAGCTCAAGGCCTCTGAGACCTGACGGATCGCGTACGGGAATTCCTCAACGCTGGGCAGCACCGGGATCAGTGCTCGTTCCGCCAGTGCGCCGTGGCCGATCTCGCGCCGCTTGGGCGAGCCGACCCGACCGGTTTCCCCGGTGGAGAACGGCGGGAAGTTGTAGTGGTGCATGTACCGCTTGGAGGTCTCGGGTCCCAGCGAGTCGATCTGCTGAGCCATCTTGACCATGTCGAGGGTGGTCACACCCAGGATCTGGGTTTCGCCGCGCTCGAACAGCGCGCTGCCGTGCGCCCGCGGCACCACCGCGACTTCGGCCGACAGTGCGCGGATGTCGGTGATGCCGCGGCCGTCGATGCGGAAGTGGTCGCTCAGGATGCGCTGTCGCACAAGCTTCTTGGTCAGCGCGCGGAATGCCGCGCCGACCTCTTTCTCTCGACCCGCGTAGGTGTCGGCCAGCCGCTCGAGCACCTCGGCCTTGATCTCGTCGGTGCGGGTGTTGCGTTCGTCCTTGCCGGAGATCGTCAGCGCGGCGGACAGCTCCTCGGTGGCCACCGAGGAGACCGAGTAGTACACGTCGTCGCCGTAGTCGGGGAACACCGGGTAATCGCCGGTCGGCTTCGCGGCCGCGTCGGCAAGTTCCTGCTGCGCGGCGCACAGCGCGGCGATGAACGGCTTGGCGGCCTCCAGGCCTTCAGCCACAACGCTTTCCGTGGGCGCCTGCGCACCACCCGCAATCAGTTCGATGACCTTATCGGTGGCCTCGGCCTCGACCATCATGATGGCCACGTCGGCGTTCTCGCCGCCACCGGACACCACGCGCCCGGCTACCACCATGTCGAACACCGCCCGCTCGGCCTGCTCGACCGTCGGGAATGCCACCCAGGTGCCGTCAATCAGCGCCACCCGGACGCCGCCGACCGGGCCGGAGAACGGCAGGCCGGCCAGCTGGGTGGAAGCGGATGCGGCGTTGATGGCCACCACGTCGTAGAGCTCGTTGGGATCCAGGCTCAGGATCGTCACCACGACCTGGATCTCGTTGCGCAAGCCGTTGACGAACGACGGGCGCAGCGGCCGGTCGATGAGCCGGCAGGTCAGGATCGCGTCGGTGGACGGCCGGCCCTCGCGACGGAAGAACGAGCCGGGGATGCGGCCCGCGGCATACATCCGCTCCTCGACGTCGACGGTCAGCGGAAAGAAGTCGAATTGCTCTTTGGGGCTCTTGCTGGCAGTGGTGGCCGACAGCAGCATGGTCTCGTCGTCGAGGTAGGCGACGACGGCGCCGGCGGCTTGCAACGCCAACCGGCCGGTCTCAAAACGGATGGTGCGGGAACCGAAGCTCCCGTTGTCAATGATGGCGATCGCTTCGAACACGCCTTGGTCAATTTCAGCTACAGACATGGAAGTCCGTGCGGCCTCTCTGGGTTTATTCAGCTGTTTCGCGTGGTCACGCTAAACCCGGAGGTTCCAGGGCCTGGATGCGGCGACGGCCGTCGATCGAAGCCGCCGACCTGCCCCGGTTCGGGAGCCCGGCAGCCACTACCGAAGACCGCGCGATGCAGGCCCCGATATGGGTTTGTGACTCGCTGGGACGGTGCGCGCGGATCGCGCGCGCCGCACCTGCTCGGGCCGATACGGCCCAGAACGTCCTCACTCTACACGCCGACCTGGCGATTCCTACCCGCCCGACAACGATGCGGGCTGCGAAGTGGCCCGGGGTGGGCACCCCCAGCCGCGCAGCGGCGAGGGGGCACCTCGGGCAATCAAACTCCGCGGGCCGCGGTCAGCGGCGCAGACCCAGCCGCTCGATCAGCGAGCGGTAACGCTCCACGTCGATCTGGGCCACGTATTTCAGCAGCCGGCGACGGCGTCCCACCAACAGCAGCAGACCTCGCCGCGAGTGGTGGTCGTGCTTGTGCACCTTGAGGTGCTCGGTCAAGTCGGCGATCCGCCTGGTCAGCAGGGCAACCTGCGCCTCAGGGGATCCGGTGTCGGTCCCATGCAGGCCGTAAGAGCCCAGGATTTCCTTTTTTTGCTCGGCAGTCAGCGCCACGAAATATCTCCATCAATCGGTCCGCGATCGTCGATCCAGGCTGCGGCCACCGCGAACTGCAGCACGCGCCGTGTCGTCGGGGAGTCTAGCAGCGAGCGCCCGGTGAACCTGAACCCGCAGGTCAGCCCGCGGACAACAAGGAGCGGGCGCGCTCGGTGTCGGTGCCCATGGCGGCGACGAGATCCTTCACCGATCCGAACTTCTTCTGTCCGCGGATACGCGCGACGAAGTCCAGCGCCACATGCTGGCCGTACAGATCGGCGGCGGTGTCGAGCACAAACGCCTCGACCGTGCGGGTGCGTCCGGAGAAGGTCGGATTGGTGCCCACCGAAACCGCCGCCTGGTAGCGCTCGCCCGGCACCACGGTGCCCGTCACGGGTCCGTGCCCGAGAACGGTGAACCACGCGGCATACACGCCGTCGGCCGGGATGGCCGAATACATCGGCGGCGCCACGTTGGCGGTGGGGAAGCCCATCTCGGTGCCCCGCCCGTCGCCGCGCACCACCACGCCTTCAACACGATGTGGACGGCCCAACGCCTCGGCCGCCGCTACCACGTCTCCGGCGTCCACGCAGGCCCGGATGTACGTCGACGAGAACGTCACGGTTTCGGTGTTGTGGTGCTCGGAAACCAGTGACATCGACTCCACCGCGAAACCGAACCGCTCGCCGGCGCGGCGCAGCGTGTCGACGGTGCCGCCGGCCTTTTTGCCGAAGGTGAAATTCTCACCCACCACGACTTCCACCACGTGCAGGTTTTCCACCAGCAATTCGTGGACGTAGCGCTCCGGCGTGAGCTTCATGAAATTCGTGGTGAACGGCATCACCAGAAACACATCGATGCCGAACTCCTCGGCCAGCTCGGCGCGTCGGGTCAGCGTCGTCAGCTGAGCGGGGTGGCTGCCGGGGTGAACCACTTCCATTGGATGCGGGTCAAACGTCATCAGCACGGTCGGCACACCACGTGCGGTGCCCGATTTCACCGCGTGCTCGATCAGCTCGGCGTGTCCGCGGTGCAGCCCGTCGAACACTCCGATGGTGAGCACACATCGTCCCCAGTCCGTGGGTATCTCGTCCTGGCCGCGCCACCGTTGCACAACCGTCAGCCTACGGCGCCAGGTAGCGGGTAGTCGTGCGAGCGCCGCAGATCAGGTGAGGATTGCTTAAACTTCCGTTGTGCGCACTGCCGACGAGCCCAACGAGCTCACCGCGGTTGCCCAGGACTATCTGAAAGTCATCTGGAACGCCCAGGAGTGGTCGCTGGACAAGGTCAGCACCAAGATGCTGGCCGAGAAGCTCGGGGTGTCCGCCAGCACCGCCTCGGAATCCATTCGCAAACTCGCCGAGCAGGGTCTGGTCGACCACGAGAAGTACGGCGCGGTCACGCTGACCGAGTCGGGACGTCGGGCTGCGCTGGCGATGGTCCGTCGCCACCGACTACTGGAGGCCTTCCTGGTCAAGGAGCTTGGCTACAGCTGGGACGAAGTGCACGACGAGGCCGAGGTGCTCGAGCACGCGGTCTCCGACCGGCTGGTGGCGCGTATCGACGCCAAGCTGGGCTTCCCCCAGCGCGATCCGCACGGTGACCCGATCCCGGGCTCCGACGGGCAGGTGCCCACGCCGCCGGCTCGCCAGCTGTGGTCATGCTCCGACGGTGACACCGGTACGGTGGCGCGGATATCCGACAAAGACCCCGAGATGCTGCGCTACTTCGACAGCATCGGTATCAGCCTCGACTCGCGGCTGCGGGTCCTGACCCGCCGCGAATTCGCCGGGATGATCTCCGTGGCGGTCGAATCGGCCGACGGCGTGCCCACCACGGTCGACTTGGGAAGCCCCGCCGCACAAGCGATCTGGATGGTAGCGCAGTAGCGACCCGGCACGCTGTTCACGACGCGGCGTCGGCTTCGGCGACCGCGTTGCGCAGAAAAAGTCCAGCCTCCTTGAGGCTGGTCCACCCTTGATCACGCGGCCAGAGCCAATAGCCATGCATCAGACCCGGCCACACCTGCTCTTCACAGCGACCACCCGATGCGACCACTTGCGCGGCGAACGCCTCCGCGTCGGCACGCATGACTTCCCTTGTACCGTAATGCATCTGGACTGGCGGCAGATCGGACAGGTCGGCGTTCAACAGGCACAGCCGCGGGTCCTCGGCGTCATGGCCACCCACGTATAGCGCGACGGCGCGGGCGGCGGCACGCGGATCGAGCGGCTGACTCCGGATACGCGCGTCGGCACTCGAGGCCCGGTATGCCGGATCGATCAGCGGTCCGAACAGGGCGAGCGCTGCCGGAGCGGGCAGCCCTTCGCTACGCAGCCGCAGGGCAAGCGCGACCGCCAGGTGGCCACCGGCCGAGTCGCCCGCGACGACGAGCTTGGCGGGATCGTGTCCCTGCGCAAGGAGCCAACGATATGCGGCGAACGCGTCGTCCTCGGCCGCCGGAAACGGATGTTCGGGCGCCAGCCGGTAATCGATGGCGAAGGCCGGCATGCCGGAGTATTTGGACAGATGCGACGCGAACCCGCGATGTGTGCGCGACGAGCAGATCAGGTAGCCGCTGCCATGCAGCACCAGGATCGCGCCGACACCGTCGTCGGCCTGCGGCGCCCACACCCACTCCCCCGGCACCGGTGCCGAGACCGGCTCGACGTGAACGCCGGGGACCACCGGGGTGGTTCGGGCGATCAGATAGTCGGCCGCCGGGCGCACCGCCGCGAACAGCCATTGTTGCGACACCAGGACGTTGAGCACCGCGTTGAACGCCAGCCGCGAGATCGAAACATGGCTCAGCCGGTCGACCACCGCGAGCGAGCCGCGCTGCAGGGTTTTTGCCGCCGTCCGCGCGCTCATCCGGCGAGCAGGCCCTTGGCGATATGGGTTACCTGCACCTCATTGCTGCCGGCGTAGATCATCAACGACTTGGCGTCGCGGGCCAGCTGTTCGACCCGGTACTCGGCCATGTAGCCGTTACCGCCGAAGAGTTGCACGGCCTCCATCGCGACATCGGTGGCGGCCTCGGAGGAGTACAGCTTGATCGCCGATGCCTCGGCCAGCGAAGGCACCCGGCCCGCCTGCATCTTCTCCAGCGTTTGAAACACCATGTTCTGCACGTTGATCCGCGCGACTTCCATCTTGGCCAGCTTCAGCTGGATGAGCTGGAATTGACCGATGTTTTGGCCCCACAGGGTGCGGGTTTTGGCGTAGTCGATGCAGCGCCGGTGGCATTCGTTGATGATTCCCAATGCCATCAGCGCGACGCCGAGTCGTTCGGCGGCGAAGTTCGCCCGTGCGCTTTCCCGACCGTCCCCGCCGCTGGGCTGCTCGGTCTCGCCGAGCAATCGGTCGGGAGTCAGCCGGACGTTGTCGAAGAACAATTCGCCGGTCGGCGACGACATCATGCCCATCTTCTTGAACGGCTTGCCCTGCGTCAGCCCCGGCATGCCGGCGTCGAGCACGAGCGGCAACACCGGTCGGCTGCGGCGGTCCACGGAGCCGTCATCGAGTTTGGCGTAGACGATCAGCACATCGGCGTACGGGCCGTTGGTGATGAACGTCTTCTGTCCGTTGAGCAGGTAGGCCCCTTCTTGGTCGCCATCCCGCCGAACCGTGGTCTTCATCCCGCCGAAGGCATCCGAGCCGGAGTCGGGTTCGGTGATCGCCCACGCCGCGATTTTGTCGAGCGTCATCAATTCCGGTAGCCAGCGGTCCTTTTGCGCGAGCGTGCCGCGACCCATGATCGTCGCCGCACCCAGGCCCAGGCTGACGCCGATCGTGCTGAGCAATCCGATGCTCACGCCGGCGAGTTCGGACACCAACACGGCGGCCATCGACGCCTGGGCACCCAGATCTCCCAATCCGGCTGATGACCGCTTCTCGCCGCGCGGCTCACCGCCATCAACCGCCGCTTCCTTGGCCCGCTCCTTGTCGAGCATCGTCTTGACGGCTTCGGCGGCCAGCACGTCCAGGCCGAACTCACTGAATAGCTTGCGCGCGATGGGATACGGCGACAGTTCACCGGTTTCCAATGCGTCCAGCTGCGGCCGGATCTCCTTGTCGATGAACTCGCGCACCGTGTCGCGCATGATCAGATCGGTGTCGGACCATTCGAACATCATCTGCTCCTGAGCGACGGTTGTTATTGCGGTAGGCGGCTAGCGATATCGTCGATCAACCACGGACCGTCGGTCTCGATCGTGTCGACATCGTGCCAGCCGGACAGCGCCGAAATCGCCCCGCCCTGAACCGCGTACACCTTGCCGGTGATCGGGCACTTCTCCGTCGCCAGGTAGGCCACCAGCGGCGAGATGTTCGCGGGACTGAACAGGTCGATCTCGCCCTCTCGTTGACCGGCAAGGGCGTCGGCCATCAGCGAACCCATCCCGGGGGTGGCCAACGTCAGCCGGGTGCGGGCGATCGGCGCGATCGCGTTCACCCGCACGCCGTAGCGTTCCAGTTCCTCGGCGGCGATCAGCGTCATGGCCGCGATTCCCGCTTTGGCCGAACCGTAGTTGGCCTGGCCGGCATTCGGCAGTGTCACCCCGGAACCCGATGCGGTGTTGATCACCGCGGCGTTGGGTTGATCACCGGCCTTGGATTGCGCCTTCCAGTAGGCAGCGGCGTGCCGCAGCATCGCGAAATGGCCCTTCAAATGCACGGCAATCACCGCGTCCCAATGCGATTCCTCCATACCGGCGATGAACGAATCTCGCAGGATGCCGGCGTTGTTGACCAAGATGTCGAGTCGGCCGAACTCAGCGATAGCTTGTAGCACAACGCTTTCCGCACCGCTCCAAGTCGCGACGTTCTCGGTGCTGGCGACGGCCGTGCCACCGGCCGCGGTGATTTCCTCCACCACGTCGCGGGCCGGGCCGCTGTCGGCGCCTTGGCCGGCATTGTCGCCGCCGAGGTCGTTGACGACGACCTTGGCCCCTTCTTTCGCGAACAGCAGTGCGTGTTCGCGCCCGATGCCACGCCCCGCGCCGGTGATCACCGCGACCCGGCCTTCTAATGCACCCATTGACAGGACTCCCTCGTTGTCAGTCGACTATTACTGCCAGCCCGTCGGTGATGACCCATTCCTGGCCGGCATCATCACCGCGCGCCGTCTCGAACGCATAGCTGGTGGTCCCGCCGGCGCTGCTGACATCCCAGACCCGCGTTTCCAGGTCGTCGCCGGGCAGCACCGGCTTGGAAAATCGGACCGCGAACCGCTTGAGCCGGTTGACATCCGAGCCGGCGAGCTCGGTGAGCACCGCCCACGACGTAAACGCCATGGTGCACAGCCCGTGCGCGATGATGCCGGGCAGACCGGCGTCCCTGGCCAGCTCCTCGTCGAGGTGGATCGGCATCGGGTCACCGGCCGCAGGCGAGTAGCGGAAGGTTTGGTCGGTGTCGATGTGCTGCACGACCTTGGCCACCGGCGCCTGTTCGCGCAGTTTGTCGTCGAATTTGTGGTCGGGGCTCAGTTCGCCGATCGTCTTGCCGACCGACATGCCCCGCACGAACGTCGTGACGTACTGCTCATTGACCAGTTCACCGTCCTCGGTGCGACATTCGAGCAGGATCGCGGCACGAGTGCCCTTCTCCAGCCCTTGGTATCCGATCATCTTCCCCCGCGAGACGAGCTTGTCCCCTGGGCGGATCGGCCGGTGGAAGTGGAAGTCCTGTTCGCCGTGGACGATCCGCGGGATGGCCTCGACCGGCATCACGTCGACCGCCGGGGTGAGTAAGGCCTCGAAGACGGGGACGATCGCGAATACCGGTGGCGCAACGTCCCCTCGACGGTGCGCTTCGATGGGGTCGTTCGTGGCCCCGGCGTACTCGGCCAGGCGGTCCTGGGTCACGTCGAACCGCTCGTCGTCGGTCCAGCGGTCCAAGCCAGTGTCGTCGAATTCCAATGTCTCGGTCATCGAAGAGGCCCTTGGGCCTCAGACATCTCAGTT
>NZ_DATMLH010000174.1:0-15166 GCF_035570115.1 Mycobacterium sp. | reverse complement strand
TACGGCAACTCGGGGCCACGCATCGACGGCTACGAGATCCGTTCGGCGGCAGTAGAGATGAACATCCCCTGCGTGACGACCGTGCAGGGCGCCTCGGCGGCCGTTCAGGGCATCGAGGCCGGGATCCGCGGCGTCATCGGGGTGCGTTCGCTGCAGGAATTGCACAGCGCGCTGAACAACGGTGGGCACTGACGATGCCCGGGTTCGGCGCCCGGCTGGCCGAGGCGGTATCGCGGCGGGGGCCGCTGTGTCTGGGCATCGACCCGCATCCCGAGCTGCTGCGGGCATGGGATCTGCCGGTTGACCCCGACGGCCTGGCGGCCTTCTGCGACACCTGTGTGCAGGCCTACGCCGACTTCGCCGTGGTCAAACCCCAGGTCGCGTTCTTCGAGGCTTATGGTGCGGCGGGATACGCGGTGCTGGAGCACACCATCGCCGCGCTGCGCGAGGCGGGCTTGCTGGTGCTGGCCGATGCCAAGCGCGGCGACATCGGATCGACGATGGCGGCCTACGCGGAAGCCTGGGCGGGCGACTCGCCGCTGGCCGCCGACGCCGTAACAGCCTCGCCTTATTTGGGTTTCGGCTCGCTGCGGCCGCTGCTGGAGACGGCGGCCGCTCACGACCGCGGGGTGTTCGTGCTGGCGGCAACCTCCAACCCGGAGGGCGCGACCGTGCAGCATGCCCGCTTCGATGACCGCACGGTGGCCCAGCAGATCGTCGACCAGGCAGCCGTCATCAACCGGACCGGTCAGGCGATACATCCAGGAGAGCCCGGCTCGGTCGGCGTGGTCGTCGGAGCGACGGTCTTTCAGCCGCCCGACGTCGGCGCGCTCGGCGGACCGGTGCTGGTGCCCGGTGTCGGGGCACAGGGCGGTCGACCTGAGGCGCTTGGCGCGCTATTCGGAGCTGTTCCCGGCCAGCTGCTGCCCGCGGTGTCGCGCGATGTGCTGCGGGCCGGTCCCGGCCTGGCAGAGCTGCGTGCGGCGGCCGAAAAGATGCGCGACGCGGTCGCCTACCTCGCCGGCTGACGCCGCCTTTTATGGCGCCGGTGGGCACAGTCGGCGTCCCGGAACTCCGTTCAGGAACTACGGAGCGTAGTTCTGGCGTGCGTTGAGCTGGAACGGGCGGAAATCGGCGTTCGTCAAGCGGTTAACAATCCCGAAACGTTGCCGAACGCGTCCGCCGACCAGTGCCAAGCGTGTCGGGCGACACGCGCGACACGCCGCGACATGTGCAATCAGCCGAGTTTGTGCCTTCCGACGCTGTGGTGGCGGGCAAGGCGACCGGTGCCAGGGCGGCCGCCCGGTCCTGGTGGGTCGCTAAAGGTGCTGGTAGACGCCATTTCTTCGCTGCGAAGCCGTCCTATCGCGGGAGTGACCGCGCTCGGCGTGACTTCGGCTTGAGGCGGCCTGCTCGACCCCGCACGCTGGAACTTTGTGGCTTCAACCAGGGGGGCGGGTTAGATTTCGTCTGGCAGCGTGGGTACGGTCGTCTCCGCTGGCTGGACTACACCGGCCGAGACAAACAAAGATCGATAGCTGTCAATAAGTGATTGAGACGGAGGAATCGTGGCTCTTCCCCAGTTGACCGACGAGCAGCGCGCGGCCGCGTTGGAGAAGGCTGCCGCCGCACGTCGAGCGCGAGCCGAGCTCAAGGATCGGCTGAAGCGCGGCGGCACCAACCTCAAGCAGGTGCTGAAGGATGCCGAGACCAACGAGGTCTTGGGCAAGATGAAGGTTTCTGCGCTGCTGGAGGCGTTGCCGAAGGTTGGCAAGGTCAAGGCGCAGGAAATCATGACCGAGCTTGAAATCGCCCCGACCCGCCGCCTGCGTGGCCTCGGCGATCGTCAGCGCAAGGCACTGCTGGAAAAGTTCGACTTCTCCTAGCCAAGGCGACGATGCAGGCCGACAGGCCTGAGGTGGGGGCACCCCCAGCCGCGCAGCGGCCAGGGGGTGAGCTGGGCAATCAGACCAGCACCCTCCAGGAGAGTCGGTGAGCACCGACGGGGGACCGGACGGCGACCACGACGAACGTCTTGGGGCTAAGGCTGCAGGTCAAGCCGCAGGACGCGTGGTGGTGCTGTCCGGTCCATCCGCGGTAGGAAAGTCGACGCTGGTCCGCTGCCTGCGGGAGCGGATTCCGGAGCTGCACTTCAGCGTTTCGGCGACCACTCGAGCGCCGCGCCCGGGTGAAGTCGACGGCGTCGACTATTACTTCGTCAGCCCGGCCCGCTTCCAACAGCTGATCGATGAAGGCGCCCTGCTGGAGTGGGCCGAGATCCACAGCGGCCTGCACCGGTCCGGCACGCCGGCCCGGCCGATCCGCGACGCCACCGCAGCTGGGCATCCCGTGCTCATTGAGGTCGATCTGGCCGGCGCCCGCGCGATCAAACGGGCCATGCCGGAGGCGATCAGCGTGTTCCTGGCTCCGCCGAACTGGGAGGCATTGGAGGCCCGACTGGTCGGTCGGGGGACCGAGACACCCGAGGTGATCGCACGCCGGCTGGCCACCGCCCGCACCGAACTGGCGGCTCAGGACGACTTCGACGAAGTGGTGGTGAACAGTCAATTGGAGTCTGCGTGCGCAGAATTGGTATCCTTGCTGGTGGAACAAGCGCCGGGTACGGCGTGATCTGCCATCAGACTCGATTCACCATTAATCGCACACCGTTCTAGGCCACCAGGAGAAAGTCTTAGTGAGTACCTCGCAGACTGACGCGTCATTAGCCGCCGTCCCCGATCAGTTCGATCCGGCATCGGGTGGGATAGGCGCCTATGACACGCCTTTGGGCATCACCAACCCGCCCATCGACGAGTTGCTCGAGCGCGTTTCCAGCAAGTACGCCCTGGTGATTTACGCGGCGAAGCGCGCTCGGCAGATCAACGATTACTACAACCAGCTCGGTGAAGGCATCCTCGAATACGTCGGACCACTGGTCGAGCCGGGGCTTCAGGAGAAGCCGCTGTCGATCGCCATGCGCGAGATCCACGCCGACCTGCTCGAGCACACCGAAGGCGAGTAGCCGGATCGCGGCCGGCTTGCGATGAGCCTCTCGGGTGACAAGCGGATGGACGCCAAGCGGATCATCGTCGGCGTCTCCGGGGGTATCGCCGCCTACAAGGCGTGCACCGTCGTTCGCCAGCTGACCGAGGCGGGCCATCAGGTCCGCGTCATCCCCACCGAATCCGCGTTGCGCTTCGTCGGCGCCGCCACCTTCGAGGCACTCTCCGGTGAGCCGGTACAGACCGGCGTCTTCGAAGACGTTCCGCAGGTGCCGCACGTCGCCATCGGCCAGGGGGCCGATCTCGTCGTCGTCGCTCCTGCCACCGCCGACCTGCTGGCCCGGGCGGTACACGGTCGCGCTGACGATCTGCTGACCGCGACGCTGCTCACGGCCCGATGTCCGGTGCTGTTCGCACCGGCGATGCACACCGAGATGTGGCAACACCCGGCCACCGTCGACAACGTCGCGACGTTGCGACGCCGCGGCGCGGTGGTGCTGGAACCGGCATCGGGGCGGCTGACCGGTGCGGACAGCGGCGCCGGCCGGCTGCCCGAGGCCGAAGAGATCGTCACCTTCGCCCAGCTGCTGCTGGAACGACACGACGCCATGCCGTACGACCTGGCCGGGGTCAAGGTGCTGGTGACCGCGGGTGGCACCCGCGAGCCGATCGACCCGGTCCGTTTCATCGGCAACCGCAGCTCGGGCAAGCAGGGCTACGCGGTGGCCCGGGTCGCCGCTCAACGCGGCGCCGAGGTCACGCTGATCGCCGGGCACACCGCCGGGCTCATCGACCCGGCCGGTGTCGAGGTGGTGCGGATCAGCTCGGCCCCACAGCTCGCCGACGCGGTGTCGAAGCACGCCCCGGATTCTCATGTGCTGGTGATGGCGGCCGCCGTCGCGGACTTCCGGCCGGCTCACGTGGCGACCGCGAAAATCAAGAAGGGTGCACAGGAACCGCCGACTATCGAGCTGGTCCGCAACGACGATGTGCTGGCCACGGCGGTGCAGGCCCGGACGGCGGGGCAGCTGCCCAACATGCGCGCCATCGTCGGCTTCGCCGCCGAGACCGGCGACACAGAAGGTGACGTGCTGTTCCATGCTCGGGCCAAGCTGCGTCGCAAGGGCTGCGACCTGCTGGTGGTCAACGCCGTCGGTGAGGGCAAGGCCTTCGAGGTGGACAGCAACGACGGCTGGTTGCTGGCAGCCGACGGTACCGAGTCAGCGCTGCAGCACGGCTCGAAGACGCTGATGGCCAGTCGTATTGTGGATGCAATCGTCACGTTCCTGGACGGGAGCGGCGAGGACGCCAGCTAGCGCCCGTGACACCTGGGGGCCGGCCGGTGGGTCGTCTGGCCTGAAGATATAATTTGTCTAGCTAACGTTTTTTCACGCTGACTTGGAAGGACGAGGGTGTGAGCGAAAAGGGTCGGTTGTTCACCAGCGAATCGGTGACGGAGGGGCATCCCGACAAGATCTGTGACGCGATCAGCGACTCGGTTCTCGACGCGCTGCTGGCAGAGGATCCTCGCTCACGTGTCGCGGTCGAGACGTTGGTCACCACCGGGCAGGTGCACGTGGTGGGCGAGGTGACGACGTCGGCGAAAACGGCCTTCGCCGACATCACCAACACGGTTCGCGCGCGCATCCTGGACATCGGCTACGACTCGTCGGACAAGGGCTTCGACGGCGCGTCGTGTGGGGTGAACATCGGAATCGGCGCACAGTCGCCCGACATCGCTCAGGGCGTCGACTCCGCCCACGAGGCGCGCGTGGAGGGCGCTGCGGACCCGCTGGACTCGCAGGGGGCCGGCGACCAGGGCCTGATGTTCGGCTACGCGATCAACGACACCCCTGAACTCATGCCGCTGCCTATCGCGCTGGCGCACCGCCTGGCCCGCCGACTGACCGAGGTTCGCAAGAACGGGACGCTGCCCTACCTGCGCCCGGACGGCAAAACGCAGGTCACCATCGCCTACGAGGACGACGTCCCAGTGCGACTAGACACCGTGGTGGTCTCGACTCAGCACGCCGACGGCATCGACCTGGAGAAGACGCTGGATCCCGACATCCAGCGGCACGTACTCAAGACCGTGCTCGACGAGCTGGCTCACGAGACGCTGGACTCACGGTCGACGCGGGTGCTGGTCAACCCGACCGGCAAGTTCGTCCTCGGCGGACCGATGGGTGACGCCGGCCTGACCGGCCGCAAGATCATCGTCGACACCTACGGCGGCTGGGCCCGCCACGGCGGCGGCGCCTTCTCCGGCAAGGATCCGTCCAAGGTGGACCGATCGGCGGCGTACGCGACGCGCTGGGTGGCTAAGAACATCGTCGCTGCCGGGCTGGCGGAGCGGGTCGAGGTGCAGGTGGCCTACGCGATCGGCAAGGCAGCGCCGGTCGGTCTGTTCATCGAGACGTTCGGCACCGCGACGGTCGACCCGGTCAAGATTGAGAAGATCGTGCCCGAGGTGTTCGACCTGCGGCCCGGCGCGATCATCCGCGACCTGGACCTGCTGCGGCCCATCTACGCGCAGACGGCGGCCTACGGGCACTTCGGCCGCACCGACGTCGACCTGCCCTGGGAGCGCCTCGACAAGGTCGACGACCTCAAGCGCGCCATCTAGCCCGACGCGGCGTCTGCCGCGGCCGCGCTGGTTTTTGGGATATTCGTGTCTGCTGGCCCCGTCGGCTCGCGATAAGTTGACAGGCATGCCCGTCGCGGACCACACCGGCACGTTGGCCGATGTGGATACGGCCAGGCGGACGCTGAGCGCCAAATTTGAGCCGCAGGTGGTTTTCTACGTGGCGTGGGCCGGCGTCTTCGCCCTGCTCTGCGGGTCGAGGTCGCCGCTGCTTCCGCTGGTCGGCGCCGCCGCTCTTCCGGCCGCGTCGGTGGCGGCGACGTGGTGGCAAGCCAGGCGGGCTCGGCTCATCTACCCGCGCCGAATTCGCCTCTTTTCGTGTCGTGCTTTCGTTCTTGCGAGCCTGTTGAGCCTGTTCGGCATGGTGGTCGTGTTGGCGATTGCCGGAGCGCTGGTCGCGGCGTTCTTGCATCGCGGGACCTGGGTGGGCGTGATCGCGCACCGCGGGACCGCGATGTCCTACCTGCTGCCCTTCGTGGTGTTTATCGTGCCGACGATGGCCGCCATAATGCTGCCCTGGCGCATCGATCCGTACGGCGTCGACGCTTGCCCGATGCGGAAAGTGCCCGATCAACCGGCGGCGCTGGACCCGGTGATCGAGCCCAGGCAGCGGATCACGGTGTGCGCGATGCTGGCCGCCGTCGACTCGATCGAGGCCGGATTCCTCGCCAAGACGTTACGGTTAAGCGACGACGAACTCCGCCGACAGACCGCTGAACTTGTTGCGGCGCACTACATTAACGTCCATCCGCATGACGGCCGGTGGTGGTTCGGCTTTACTGCGGTCGGTCGCTCGGCGTACCGCCGTCATCTGCGAGCACTGCAGCGGGCGGGCCGGGTGTCAAACGCGCAACCACCCGTGGCTGCCGATGAGATCCCTAACCAGTGAACCGGTAGTCGTCGAGATCGAAACGCCGGCTGCGCCAGTACACCTCAAACGTGGTCGCGGGACGCAGCGCCACGTCGCCGTTCTTGTCGAAGTAGTAGCTGTTGGCCTGCCGGCAACTGTCCTGCCAGAACACCTGGCGGTGCCGGCGGCGCATGACCTCGGCGAAGTAGCGGGCGTTGGCCTCCTCGGTGACCTCCACGCGGGCGGCGTCGCGCTGACGGGCCCGCGTCAGGCAACGCACGATGTGGTGCGTCTGCGCCTCGATCAGCGCGAAGTACGACGACCCGACGTAGCCGTACGGGCCCATCACACTGAACAGGTTGGGAAACCGCGGGACGCTGACGCCCTGGTAGGCCTGCAGCCGGTTCTCGTCCCAGAATTTGGTCAGCGACAGGCCGCTGCTGCCGGTGACCGCGAAGGTCGGCATGCTCTCGGAGTCCAACACCTTGAAGCCGGTCGCCAGCACCAGCACGTCGATCTCGTGGCTGGCGCCGTCGGTGGTGGCCACCGCCGACGGCGTGACCTTGTCGATCGGCTCGGTCACCAGCCGCACGTTGTCGCGATTGAACGTCGACAGGTAGGTGTTGTGGAAGCCGGGGCGTTTGCAGCCGATGGCGTACCGCGGAGTGAGTCGCGTGCGCACCGCCGGATCCCGGACCTGCCAGCGCAGATAGGCGCGCCCGACCGACTCCATCCACCTGGCCAGCGGGTAGACCGTGAAGTACTGCGCGGGGATGGGGAAGGTCACCTCGACGTAGGCCTGGCTGATCAGCCGGTGCACGCTTCTGCCGCCCGGTAGGCGCAACAACCAGCGGGCCAGTCCAGGTAGCGGCACGTCGAACTTCGGGAAACACCAAATCGGTGTGCGCTGAAACACCGTGAGCTCTTTGACGATCGGCGCGATCTCTGGAATCAGCTGCACGGCCGACGCGCCGGTGCCGATGACGGCCACCCGCTTGCCGGTCAGGTCCTGGCTGTGATCCCAGCGGGCCGTGTGGATGACGGTGCCGCCGAAGGAGTTGACGCCGTCGATGTCGGGCAGCTTGGGCACGGTGAGCACACCGCTGGCGTTCACCAGGAATCGGGCGGTGATCTCGCCGCCGGGATCGGTTTGCACCCGCCACAGCGCCCGCTCGTCCTCGAACTCCACCGCGAGAACCTTGGTGTTGAACCGGATCTTCGGCCGGATCCCGTACTTGTCGGCGCAGTATTCGGCATACGCCTTCAGTTCTTTCCCCGGCGCGTAGGTCCGCGACCAGTCCGGCCGCTGCTCGAACGAGAACTGGTAGGAAAACGACGGAATGTCCACCGCGATACCGGGGTAGGTGTTCCAGTGCCAGGTGCCGCCGACGCCGTCGCCGGCTTCGACGATTAGGTAGTCACCGAATCCTGCTTGATCGAGCTTGATGGCGGCGCCGATGCCCGAGAACCCGGCGCCGACGATGAGGCTGTGGTAGTCGGGAACATCGCCGGTCACCGTTGCCTCCCTCCCAGCTAGATCCGCCCGAAGGCATGCCGAGTCGCCCCCGATTGCTTACCGAACGTTACCGTGCACCCAGCGCGTATACCGACTAATGCAGGGCCGCCTTCAGGGCCGCGAGCCCGCGGTTGGTCGCCTCCGCGGCCGGTGGAATGACCAATGCGAAGCTGACGTAGCCGTGCACCATCGTAGGCGCGGTGTTCAGTTCGACGGGTACACCCGCGGCGCTGAGCAGCTCGGCGTAGCGGGCCCCGTCGTCGCGCAGCGGATCGTGTTCGGCGGTGCCGATGTAGGCGGGCGGCACGCCGGAAAAATCGGCGGCATTGGCCGGAGCCACGGTGACCGGCAGCGTGGTCGGGTCGCTGATGTCGGTGTCCGGCAGGTACCAGGCGAGGAAGGCGTCGATGACGTCGCGGTCCAGAATCGGCGCGTCGGCGTTCTCGATGAAGGACGGCAGCGACCGGTCAGCGGTGACTGCCGGATACCACAGCAGCTGGAATGCCAGCTTGGGTCCGCCCTGATCAGCATGGTCGCGGGACAGATGCGTCATCACCGCGGCGAGGTTGCCGCCGGCCGAATCACCGGCGACGGCAATCCGGTTAGGGTCGCCGCCCAGCTCGGCGGCGTGCTCGCCGACCCATTGCAGCGCGGCCCAGCAGTCGTCGACGCCGGCCGGGAACGGGTGTTCGGGGGCGAGCCGATAGTCGACAGACACGACGATGGCCTCCGCGCCGACCGCGTGCGCGCGGGCGATCGGATCGTGGGTTTCCAGGTCGCCGATCGCCCAGCCGCCGCCGTGGTAGAAGACGACGACCGGTAAGTCGCTGTGCTCCGCGACCGGCGGCCAGTAGATGCGGACGGGGATGTCGGCGACGTCGCCATGCCCGACGGTCCGATTCTCGATCCGCAGATCCGGCAGCATTTCCGGGGGCGCCTGCAGCCGGCGTAGTCTTGCCCGCGCTACCTCGACGCCGTCGGCAGCGGTGAACGTCAGCGGAAACGCGTCGAGCACCGCCTTCAGCGTCGGGTCGATCTGTGGTCGGGCAATGGTCGGCTCCGTCATGGACCTACCGTACTAATGCAGGGCGGCGCGCAGTGCGGCCAGCCCACGGTCAAGCGCGGCGGTAGCGGCAGGCACCACCCCGGCGTAGCCGACATAACCGTGCACGAGCGTCTCAGCGTTGTCCACCTCGACGGGAACACCGGCGGCTGCCAGCAGCTCGCCGTAGCGGATGCCGTCGTCGCGCAGCGGGTCGTGCCCAGCGACGGCGATGTAGGCAGCCGGTAGGCCGGCGAGGTTCTCGGCCCGCCCCGGCGCCATCCCGGCCGGGGGATCGGACAGGTCGACTTCGCCTGCGTACCAACGGGAGAACGCGGCGATGGCGGCGCGGTCGAGGACGGCTGCGTCGGCGTTCTCGGTGAACGACGGCAGCGACGGGTCCCACATGGTGGAGGGGTACCACAGCAGCTGGAACAGGAGCTTGACGCCGACTCCGTCGGCACTGTCGACACTGTCGCGGGCCCGTTGCGCGATCACCGCGGAGATGGTGCCACCCGCCGAGTCACCGGCCACCGCAAGCCTGTCGGCGTCAGCACCGATCTCGCTACCGTGTTCGGCGACCCATTGCGTTGCGGCCCAGGCATCGTCGACGGCAGCGGGGTAGGGGTGCTCGGGCGCCAACCGGTACTCGACGGACACCACCACCGCCGAGGCGCCCACCGCGTGCTGGCGGCAGGTTCCGTCGTGGGTGTCGAGGTCGCCGACGACAAAGCCGCCACCGTGGAAAAACAGCAGTACCGGCGGCGTGCCGTGATCGGTTGGCGGCCAGTAGATCCGGATGTTGATCGGGCCGGCCGGCCCGTCGATGCTGCGGTTCTGCACGCGCAGTTCGGGGTGGAATTGGCGCCGCGGCAGATCCCGCAGCCGCTGCCGCGCCACGTCGACACCGTCATCGAGTGACATCTGGAACGGCACCGCATCCAGTACCTTCTGCAGAATGGGATCGATGGTGGATCCGGCTTCTTCCGATTTAGGGTCCAAGCTGGGCATGCAGACACCGTACGCATCCCGCATCGTGGTCGGTGCCTGGGTGGCCGCCGGTTGGGCCGGCGTCGCTTACGGGGTGCTTCTGACCGTGACTGCCTTGCGTTTATCGCCGGGCGCGGAGCTGACCGGACAGTGGACGGCCCAGCCTGCGTTCAAGGCATCGATGGCACTGCTGCTGGCGTTCGCCGCGGCTGCGCATCCGAATGTCCGCGAGCGGCGCTGGCTGATGCCGGCGTTGGTGTTCTCGGCCGCGGGCGACGCGTTGCTGGCGATCCCGTGGTGGACGGCGTCTTTCGTGCTCGGGCTGGCCGCATTTCTGCTGGCTCACCTGTGCTTTCTGGGTGCGCTGGTGCCACTGGCGAGGTCGTCGGGTTGGTCGCGTCCGCGCCTGATCGCTGTTGTTGCGATGTGCTTGGCATGCGCGGCGCTGCTGGTGTGGTTCTGGCCGCATCTGGGACGCGACGGGTTGACCATTCCCGTCACGGTCTACATCGTCGTGCTGGGCGCGATGGTGTGTGCGGCGCTTGTGGCCCGGCTGCCCACGATCTGGACGGCGGTCGGGGCGGTGTGCTTCGCGGCCTCGGACGCGATGATCGGCATCGGTCGGTTCGTGTTGGGCAACGAGGCGCTGGCGGTGCCGATCTGGTGGGCCTACGCGGCGGCGCAGATCTTGATCACCGCCGGCTTCTTCTTCGGCCGGGTGGATGAGGCCGGCGCGGCCGGCTCGTCGGCGACCTCTGCTACACCTGCGGGGTGAGCACGCGGACCCGGCAGGCCGCCGCATTCGAACCGATCGCGCGGGTGCTGCCGATGTTGTCGGTGCCGCATCTGGATCGCGAATTCGACTATCTCGTGGCCGCCGAGCAATCCGACGACGCCCAGCCCGGGGTGCGCGTACGGGTCCGATTCCACGGCAGGCTGGTGGACGGGTTCATCTTGGAGCGCCGCACCGACACCGATCACGTCGGCAAGCTGGCCTGGCTTGACCGGGTGGTGTCCGCCGAGACGGTGCTCACCCCGGAGATCCGTCGGCTGGTCGATGCGGTGGCCGCGCGCTATGCCGGCACCCGCGCCGACGTGCTGCGGCTGGCGGTGCCGCCCCGACACGCCAAGGTGGAGCGCGAAAACTCAACGCCGCCAGGGCTCCCCGTCGTCGCTGATGTCGACCGGGCGGGCTGGGAGGTCTACGGCCGCGGCGGACAGTTCCTGACCGCGCTGACCGAGTCGCGTGCTGCCCGCGCGGTGTGGCAGGTGCTCGCCGGCGATTCATGGGCGGACCGTTTCGCTGAGGCCGCCGCGCTGACGGTGCGGACCGGGCGCGCGGTGTTGGTGGTCGTCCCGGATCAGCGAGACGTCGATGCGATGTGGCGGGCCGCGACGACGCGGCTCGACGAATCCGCGGTGGTGGCGTTGTCGGCGGGGTTGGGTCCGGCCGCACGCTACCGGCGCTGGTTGGCCGCGCTGCGCGGCAGCGCACGGCTGGTGGTCGGCACCCGCAGCGCGGTGTTCGCGCCGGTGACGGATCTGGGGCTGGTCATGGTGTGGGATGACGGCGACGACACGCTGGTCGAGCCGCGGGCACCGTATCCGCACGCCCGGGAGGTGGCGATGCTGCGTGCCCACCAGATGCGATGCGCCGCGCTGATCGGCGGCTACGCCCGTACCGCCGAAGCGCACGCGCTGGTCCGTAGCGGATGGGCGCACGACGTGGTCGCCGCACGGCAGCTGGTGCGCGCCCGCAGCCCGCGGGTGGTCGCGCTCGACGACCGGGGTTACGCCGAGGAGCGCGATCCGGCGGCGCGGTCCGCGCGGCTGCCGTCGGTCGCGCTGCGCGCCGCCCGCTCGGCGTTGGAGGCTGGCACGCCGGTGCTGGTGCAGGTGCCGCGGCGCGGCTACGTTCCGTCGCTGGCCTGCGGGCGCTGCCGGGCGATCGCCCGCTGTCGGCAGTGCACCGGCCCGCTGTCGTTGGACGGCCGCGACGGGACGGGCCCGGTGTGCCGGTGGTGCGGCCGTTCCGATGCCGCGCTGCGCTGTGCCCGCTGCGGGTCGGATGCGGTGCGCGCCGTGGTGGTGGGGGCGCGGCGCACCGCCGAGGAGCTTGGCCGGGCGTTCCCGGGGATCGCGGTGATCACCTCGGCGGGGGAAGCGGTGCTGTCCGAGGTCGCCGGCAGGCCGGCGTTGGTGGTCGCCACGCCCGGGGCGGAACCCTGCGCATCCGGCCGGTATGGGGCGGCGCTGTTGCTGGACAGTTGGGCGCTGCTGGGCCGTCAGGATCTGCGCGCGGCCGAAGACACTTTGCGACGGTGGATGGCCGCGGCAGCGTTGGTGCGGCCCCGCGACGACGGCGGGGTGGTGATTGTGGTCGCCGAATCATCGGTTCCCACAGTCCAAGCGCTCATCCGATGGGATCCGGTCGGCCACGCGGAGGCGGAACTGGTGGCCCGTACCGAGGTTGCGCTGCCGCCAAGTGTGCACATGGCCGCCCTCGACGGCGCCACCGAGGCGGTGGCGGCGTTGCTCGACGAAGTCCAGCTGCCGGACAGTGCCGAGTTGCTCGGCCCGGTCGAGCTGCCGCCGGGCGTACGCCGACCGCCGGGGACTCCGGCCGACGTCCCGGTGACCCGGATGTTGGTGCGGGTACGCCGTGAGCAGGGCCTGGCGCTGGCGGCCGAGCTGCGGCGCGGCGTCGCGGTGACCAGTGCCCGGCAAACCGACGAGCCGGTCCGGGTGCAGGTCGATCCGCTGCGCATCGGCTAGGCAGCCGCTCGCGTTATTCGGCTGCGCGCCGCGTGTCGGTGAGCGCGGTCCACGTTCTCTATGCGACGATGCGATTGCTGGCCGAGCGCCAATGACGCCAACCGGTCTTTCTTTCCCGCGTCGAGAGAGGTCAGCGATGGCAACGACAATCACGGATACCACCCGAATCGGGCGCTGCTTGATGTTCGTGCGTGAGCACCTCGAGCAAGCCCGCGCCGCCGACGACGAGATCCGGACCATGCAATGGGACGCCGTCATGGACCGGTTCATCGACGCTTGGCCACGGCCCCAGCCGTAATGATCATCCAAGCCGTTCACTGCACCGAGCTCGGCTGTCATTGTCCCGGCAACCGCTGGTGGACCGGCTGGATCGGACCCCGTGAAATCCACATCGTCCCTATCGACGATCTGGCGCCACATCACGTCGAGGAATGCGGCTGCGACCCAGACATCACGCTGCATGTCGCGGCCGACGGATACGCGTCGTGGCGGGTGTCGCACAACAGCTTCGACCGCCGCGAACTTACGGAGAAGGCAGGCTAATCCTGCTGAGCCGTGTCACGCGTGGCGAGCCGCTTCCTGAACAAGCTGGACGCGCGAGGTCAGGCCGAGCTTGGTATAGACGTGGGTGAGGTGGGTCTGCACGGTCCGGGGTGAGACGAAAAGCCTTGCGGCGATGTCATTGTTGGCCAAACCTTCGCCGACCAGCCGGACGACGTCGCGCTCGGTCGGCGTGAGTGAACCCCAGCCGCTGGTGGGGCGTTTGCGTTGGCCGCGGCCGCGTTGAGCGTAGGCGATCGCCTCCTCGGTGGACTGGGCGGCGCCCTCGGCCCACGCGGCATCAAAGTCGCTGTCGCCCATGGCGTCTCGCAACGCCGCCATCGAGGCCTCGCAGTCGGCGTCAAGGATCTTGAACCGCACCGCGCCAATGCGGAGCCGGATGGCGTGTGCCGCGCCGAAGAGGCGGGCGGCTTCGCGGTGACTGCCGGTCTCGCCCGCCAGAGCGGCCAGGCACTCGAGGACGTCGGGGATGAGCAGGTACGCCTTGATTCCGGCGGCGCACGTCAGGGCGTCGTGGGCGTCGCGTTCGGCCTGGTCTGGTTCACCCGCCGCGATCGCCACGCGAGCGCGCGCCGTGAGCGCCCATGTCAGCCACCAGCCGGTTGCAATCGAGACGGCCTCGTCGGCCCAACGACCGGCGGCAGCGAGATCCCCGTCTGCCAGCGCGGCCTCGGCATTCCACATGCGCACAAATAGCGCCGTGCTACCACTCACGACAGTCATGTGCTGGTTGGCGGCCTCGCGCGCCGCGTGCGCCGCTGCACGATCCCCGGCGGCCAGGGCCGCAGTTCCGACCACAGCGGGCCCAAATGCCGCGTACCTCTCGGAAAGCTTCGCGCCGCCCTCAAGTGTCGCCTCACCCGCCGCTCGGGCCGCGGCCGCCTCACCCCGGTATGCCAGTGCCAGGCTCTGGCCGGCGAGGCTGGTCACCCTCGAGATCTCGTCGTGAGCCGCCTCGGCCTCGGCGGCCACCTCGCCGAACTGTGTTACGGCTCCGGCTAAATCGCCGCTCATCATCTGCGCCGACCCGAGATTAAAGCGGCACTGGCGCGAGTTGAGCCTGTTACCGATCGCGTCGGCGAGGTCGCGTCCTTCTTCGGCAGCTGCGCGTACCGCGCGCGGGTCACCCGCGGTGTGGGCGCCCATCGCCTGCAGGGTGAGGATCTGGCTGAGCCGCCACTGATCGTCCACGGCACGGGCCAGGCCGATCGCCTCGGCGAAGCATTCCTGGGCTAGCGCGACGTTATAGCCCTGGTCGGCGATGAAGCCACAGGTGATCAGCGTCCGGGCCAGCAGGGCTGGGTCATCGAGTTCGCGGGCGATCGCCAGGGCTTGCTGAGCCTGATCGAGGCTGTCGGCGGTGTCCACCCGGATGGCGAGCAGGGGCCGGTCGGCAAGCGCCCGCGCCCACACCGCGGGCGCCACCCCAAGGTGGTGAGCGTCGAGGTCGGCCAGGGCAGCGTCGAACCACACCAGCCCTTCCCGGATGCGGCCCCGCGCGAGCCACAGCGGCTGCAGCGACGACGCCAGCGCCAACGCCAACTCGACGTCGGAGTTTTCCTGGCTCCACCCAAAGGCGGCCCGCAGGTTGTCGATCTCGATGTTCGCCCGCTCGACGCGCTGCTCATAATCGCCGCCTGCCGGCGCGTCAAGCACCGCTGCCAGCGCCGTGTAGTAATCCCGGTGACGCGCCCGCACGACATCGGCCTCGCCTGACTCGCCGAGCTTTTCCAGGGCGTATTGGCGCACCGTCTCCAGCAACCGGTAGCGGGTTCGGCCCCCGCTG
>NZ_DATMLH010000173.1:0-2328 GCF_035570115.1 Mycobacterium sp. | reverse complement strand
CCAGACGGTGTTACATCACCGGCACCCAACCCGCCAGGGTTGTGGAGGGAATACATGGTGGTGATGAACTCTACTAACTTCTGCAAGGATCACATGAATCCCAACGGATTCACCAGCGATCCCGTTCTAGCCACCGAGGGAGTCCCGCCAGATGAGCGACCAACGGAAGCACCGGAAATACCGGGACGACCGATCCCCAAACCGGTACCACCAGCACCCGCGTTGCAAGTAACACCGGGGATACCGGGAGCGTTAACACCAGGGATACCGAATCCGTAATGGACCGGCAAGCTGCGTGGATTGTTATGTATGAACTGCGTGCCGGTTTATTCTCGCGCTGATCCTGGCCACCCCGTGCCCCGACTGCGTGCGCGGCTATCGGACAGCCCTGCCGGTCGCCAATCGCGCCCCGCTACCGCCCGGCGTGGACCCCGGCAGTGTGCGCGAGTGCTGCGCGGGCCGGTTCTGGGCTGTCATTGATAGCCGCAACTAACCCCCAGCAAACACCTGTTTCCGGGCTAGTGGCATGTTTGTGGCACGCGGGCCGATGCAAAGGTGCATAACCGCAGCCCAGACGTGGTGCGCGATACTGGGATTGAATTAGTCACGGCTTGCCAAACGGCGAGGACGCCTCCGCCTAATCTGCTATCTCCGAACCTTTGTGGTCCCGTGGACGCTGGCTGAGCAGTCAGCTTCCGATCAGCTGGTTGCGTTCGTCGAGCTGTTCGTCGACCTGACGACTTGACGGCTCGCCCCGGTGCCCGCGGATCGACCAACGCACCACGGCCAGGAGCCGGAGTTCGGAGTCGATGACATCGAGGTCGCGCATACGCGGAGCTTAGGTCGGCGCGCCAGCACCAGGACTTCACCGTCGAAGAGGACTTGGCCCTCGGCGGTCAACTGTCCCGGAATCAAGAAACACTTCCCCGGTCACCGAGCGTTTCGCGCGCCGCCACGGCTGGTTGACGGCGTTCGCGGCGGCGCAGGTTGGCGGTCGCAATGTGGATCATCATCTTCGGCTGCAGCAGCCGAGTGGGCGCGTCGACGAATGCGACGACCTTTGTGAACTGTTCGGCGACAAAGAGGTCGGACTCGGCGGCGGTCTGAAGCCGGTCGACGTACCTATTGGCGAGGCGCAGCGACAGTGGTCTTGGGCCTTCGACCTCGGGCAGGTTAAGGTCGCCGCCAACCGCGAATCGCCAGGCCACCCCGATCGGTTTCGCCGCGGCACGGAAATAACGACGCGCCAAGCCATTCGCGCCGCGCTGTAGACATTGGCGCAGCACGTGCGCCTGCAGGGCGGCCACCGTCATGCCCTGGCCGTAAATGGGATTAAAGCTGCAGATTGCGTCACCGACAACCACTAGACCGGCGGGGAACCGCCGCATCTTGTCGTAGCGTCGCCAGCGACTCTCGGGGTAATGGAAACGACAGACTTCGGTGAGCGGCTCAGCGGCACCAATCGCCGCCACCACATGCGCCGGAACCAAACCCTCAACGAAGGCCAGCATTTCGGCCGGCTCGGACGGCGGTTCGTGCCCCGCCATCCCGCCGATGGTGAACATCCAGGTGTCGTTCTCGTAGCCGGCTAACGCCATGGCGATGGGCCGGCCCGGGACGGGAGTGACGAGGACCACCAATTCCTTGAGCGTGCCAGGCGGGATCCGCAGCAGCTGACTGGAATACACCACACGCACACCGACTTGCTCTTCAGACGGGCGCCCATAGCCCAAGGCGTCCAAGAACGCCGGTGTTCGCGCACCCCGACCGGTGGCGTCAGCGACCAGATCCGCCCTCAATACGCGTTCACTGCCACCGTCACGAGGACGGACCCGCGCGCCGGTGACACGATCCCGTGCCGTGGTCGACGTCAGATCAACAACGTCATAGTCCTCAATCAGCGTGATATTCGCCGTTTCGCGCACCCGTCGCCGAACAAGACACTCCAACAATGGTCTGCTTGGGATAAAGGCGGGCGGGATGTCTCTGAACGCTCCACTATGCATAAGCTGATGGCCGGCGACGCAAGAGAACACCTTGGACAGGTCGGTGTAGTCGAGCACAGGGACCCCGCACGCGACGAGGTCGTCAAGGAATCCGGGAAAGAGCTCAGCCAGGACCTGGGAGCCTCGCCCCAGTAAGGCATGCACATGGCGACCCTGCGGAACACCCCGCCGGTTCACTGCATCGTCGGGCAACACGTCCCGCTCCACCACGGTGACCGTCTCATAAAAGTCGGAAAGCACCCTCGCGGCCAATAGTCCGCCCATGCTTGCGCCGAGAACCACCGCATGCTCACCGATCTTCGGCACGAGCCACCACCTAACC
>NZ_DATMLH010000172.1:0-7219 GCF_035570115.1 Mycobacterium sp. | reverse complement strand
GAGAAGGCCAACGCCCAGGATCAGAAGCTGGCCGAAGAAGTCGACGCCGCATTGCTGGATGCCGACCGCGACTACGACATCAAGGTTTTGGTGCTAAAGGCCAATGGCAAGGGATTCTGCTCCGGGCACGCCATCGGCAATAACGCCGTCGACTATCCGGCGTTCGTAGAGAACGCCATGGTGACAGGCCACCCGTGGAAGGCGCAGTCGGATCTCTTCGTCAAGCCAACCTTGAATCTGTGGGAGTTCTCCAAGCCCACCATCGCGCAAGTCCACGGCTACTGTGTGGGCGGCGGCACGCACATGGGCCTGACCACCGACATCGTCATCGCCTCCGAGGACGCCTACTTCTCTTACCCGCCCCTGCAGGGGTTCGGCATGCCATCCGGTGAATGTTCCATAGAGCCTTGGGTGTTCATGAACTGGCGCCGCGCCGCCTACTATCTGTTCACCGCCGAGGTGATCGACGCCAAGAAGGCGCTCGAGGTCGGCCTCGTCAACGAGGTGGTCAAGCGGGAGGACCTGGACGACCGCGTGGACGCGATCGCCCGCCACATTGCCCAGGCACCGTTGACGACGCTGATGCTCACCAAGGCCAACCTGAAGCGAGCCTGGGAGCTGATGGGAATGCGGGTGCACTGGCAGAGCTCCAACGACCTGGTCGCGCTCGCCTCAATCAGCAAGGACGTCCAGCAGCTGATCCAGCAGGTGTTCAAGGACAAGGTGTTGCCGTCCGAACAAGCCCGACGCCAGGCAGCCGCAGCCGCATCGACCGACGGCGCTGCGGCCACTTAAGGCCACTTAACCCTTCGAGGTCTGCTGGTGAATATCGTCGATCACGCGATCACAGCCGCGGAGTCGCCGGCCCTGATCATCGCCGACGGCGACACGATCTCGTTTGGCGGCCTGCGTGTCCGCAGCCAACGGGTCGCGGCGATGCTGCACGGTGCCGGGTTGCGTCGCGGCGACGGCGTAGCCCTGGTTCTGCCGAACCGGCCCGAGTTCTTTGAAATTACTTGGGGATGCCAGCTTTCCGGTCTCTACTACACCGCCGTCAACACCCACTTCACGCCCGACGAAGTCGCCTATGTGATTGACGACTCCGACGCCAAGGCGGTATTCGTCGACGCCTCGATGCGCGATCTCGCAGCGCATCTCCGCAATGCCAATTCCGCCGTCGACGTCCACTTCGCGGTCGGCGGCGACGTGGACGGCTGGCAATCCTACGACGACGCCGTGGCGACTGCCGGTGAAGCGCCGCCGGTGTCGGACGGGTCGGAGATGCTGTACTCGTCGGGCACCACGGGACGGCCCAAGGCCGTTCGCCGGTCACTTCCGACCGACGGCAACGGCTCGTGGGCCCAGTCCGTTCTGGAGATGGCGCTGATTCACAAGTACGGCATGAGCCGCGCCAGCGTGTATCTGTCGCCGGCACCGCTGTATCACGCCGCAGGGGTGAACTACACGATGGCAGTCAACCGTGTTGGCGCCGCGGCGATCATCATGCCCAGGTTTGACGCGGAAGCCGTGCTGCGCTTGATCGAAACCCACCGCGTCACCCACGCCCAGTTCGTGCCGACGATGTTCGTGCGGATGCTCAAGCTGCCGAAGGCCGTCCGGGAGCAATACGACGTCTCGAGCCTGAAATGTGTGATCCATGCGGCCGCCCCGTGCCCGGTGGACGTCAAGCACCAGATGATGAAGTGGTTTGGCCCGATCATCCACGAATATTACGGGGGCACTGAGGGATTTGCGGGCACCACCATCGGGCCCGACGAGTGGTTGGCCCACCCGGGTTCGGTGGGCATACCGATGGCGCCGGTGCACGTGGTCGGCGACGATGGGGAAGAGCTTGCCGTAGGGCAGAGCGGAGAGCTCTATTTCGAAGGTGGGCCGCCGTTCGAGTACTTCAAGGATCCCGCCAAGACCGCGTCGGTGTACAACGATCGCGGGTGGCGCTCGTTGGGCGATATGGGTTACGTCGACGACGACGGGTACCTGTATCTCACCGACCGATCGACATTCATGATCGTCTCCGGCGGGGTGAACATCTATCCCCAGGAGGCGGAGAACCTACTGGTGATGCACCCCAAACTCGTCGACGCGGCGGTGTTCGGCATCCCGAACGACGAGTTCGGTGAGGAGGTCAAGGCGGTCGTGCAACCGGTCGACGGCGTCGCACCCGGGCCCGATCTGGAGGCCGAGCTGATCGAATACTGCCGAACGCACCTGGCGGGCTATAAGTGTCCGCGCACAGTTGAATTCGACCCGGAGTTGCCGCGGGACCCGAACGGAAAGCTCTATAAGAGGCGTATCCGCGAACGTTACTGGCAAGGTCGGGCATCCCGGATCGTATGAGCTGACACAAGGGGATAGTGAGATGGCTGTAGAGATAGGCAAGGTGCGATCCGAGGTGAACTGGGAACCCCTTCCGGTGCCGTGGGCGGTGCAGACCGCCGATCGGATCCCCAAACAGCGCTACTACGACCCGGACTTCTACGCGCTGGAGAACGAGATGTTCTGGCCGCGCGTGTGGCAGATGGCGTGTCGGCTCGAGGAGATTCCCAAGCCGGGCGATTTCGTGGAGTACGAGATCCTCGACGAGTCGATCATCGTGGTGCGGGTGGACAGCCAGAACGTCCGCGCATACCACAATGCGTGCCGGCACCGTGGGGTAAAGCTGGTGGAAGGCAACGGAAATCGACGGACATTCGTCTGCCCGTTCCACGGCTGGTGCTGGGGCATCGACGGAAGCAACACGTTTGTGTTGCGACCCGAAGTCTTCGCCGAAGAGAATCTGTCTCCGGATGACGTGCAACTCGTCTCGGTCAGGTGCGAGCTCTGGGGTGGATGTGCGTGGATCAATCTCGACAACAACGCCCCTTCGCTGCGTGACTGCACGGAGCCGTTTGCGTCGATCTATGACGCCTGGAAGGTGGAATCGCTGCGCGTCGAGTGGTGGCAATCGTGTCGGTTGCCGGTGAATTGGAAATTGGCGACGGCGGCGTTCATGGAGGGCTATCACGTCCCGCAAACCCACCCCCAATTGCTGCCGTCCGCGCAGTCCGGCAGTCCGTCCGCGACGGTGCATCCGGTGATTGCCAGCAGCCTGTACTTCATGCGCACCCTGGGCGACGGCATGGGAGGCATGACGCACGAGAACGACATTCGCATCGCCGAGGGCCTGCAGAACATCGAGCTGCCATCCGATCCGGCCGAGGCGATGACAGCCTGGCGCAGCGCCGTCAACGATGCCGTCGTCAGCTGGCATCGGGCGCGGGGCAGCGATATGCCCGACCTCAACGACCTTGCTCGCCGCGGGATCACCGACGCGATCGGATTCTGCTTTCCTCACCACTTCATCCTGCCCACCTACAGCAGTGCCTCGTCGTACCGGATCCGTCCGCTCGGGCCGGAAGAAACCCTCTTCGAGATCTGGTCGCTCACCCGTTTCCCTTCAGACCTGTCCGCGGGGAAGCCCACACCACCAGAACCGATGGCTCCGGACGACCCGCGCTGGCCGCCGATCCCCGCACAGGACTTCTCCAACTTGCCGCGGCAGCAAAAAGGGCTGCATTCCAAGGGATTTGAATACATGCGGCTGTCAGACCAGATCGAAGGGCTGATCTCGAACTTCGAACGCGTCGTCGACGGCTTCCTCGCCGGCTTGCCCCACGACACGCTGGTACCGGCGATCCAGAAAACCAACACCACCATCGATGTGCCGATCGTCGATCTCGGCTTCAGCTCGGAGGCACGATGACCACCCAATGGGACCGCTCCGTCGACCTGCTCATCGCGGGCAGTGGCGGAGGCGGGATGGCCGCGGCCCTGGCGGCGCTCGACTCCGGGATCGAGCCGCTGGTAATCGAAAAACAAGCTCTGGTGGGTGGTTCCACCGGACTTTCCGGTGGCATGGTGTGGCTGCCGAACAACCCGTTGATGCGCGCCGATGGCATCCCGGACTCGCACGAGGACGGTCTGGCGTACTTCGACGACGTCGTTGGCGACATCGGTCAGCCCTCATCGCCGGCACGCCGCGAGATGTTCCTCACCGCGGGCTACGAGATGATCAATTTCCTGATGCGCAAAGGCGTTCGGCTCGTGCGATGCCCGGGTTGGAGCGACTATTACCCGAATCACAGGGGCGGCAACGAAGCTGGGCGCGCGATCGAGGGCATCCCGTACGACGCGGCAGCACTGGGCAACTGGAGCGAGAAGGTCCAGCCCTCGATGGCCAAGAGCTATGGCGGGTTCGTCCTCAAGACGAACGAGCTGCGCGCGGTGCAGTACTTCAATCGATCGCCGCGGGCCTTCGCCGTCGCGACGCGGGTGTTCGCGCGTACCAGGGCGGCCAGGCTGCGTCGTCGGGAGCTCCTCACCAACGGTGCCTCACTCATTGGTCAGATGCTCAAGGCTCTGATCGACCTGTGCGGCGAGCCGCCGATCTGGACCGACGCCGCAATGCAGGACCTGATCGTCGACGACGGCCGTGTCATCGGCGCGCGCGTTACGCACAACGGCGCATCGCTGAATGTCGAGGCTCGCAAGGGCGTCCTACTGGCTGCCGGCGGCTTCAGCCGCAACGCGGACATGCGCCGCCGCTACGGCGGCGACCAGCCGAATGATGGCCGGTGGTCGATCGCCAACGCCGGCGACACGGGCGAGGTGCTTGAGACGGCGATGCGACTCGGGGCGAAAACCGATCTGCTGGATGAAGCCTGGTGGCTGCCATCGATTTTCATCGCCGACGGAGGTGACGCGGCGAGAGCGCTTGGAAGCGGTCGGCAGCGGCCCGGGGCCATCTACGTCGACGGCACCGGCCGGCGGTTCTGCAACGAGTCGAACTCGTACGTCGAGGTGGGCAAGGCGATGTACGCCAACAAGGCGGTGCCGTGCTGGATGGTCTTCGACGAGGGCTACATACATAGATACGTTTCGGGAGCGAACCCCTTCAAGAGACGCAGCCTCCCCGAAGAGCTGATCGGACGGGGCGCGGTCCTGCGAGGTAACACCATCGGCGATCTCGCGCGCCAGATGGAGGTCCCGTCTGGGGCGCTGGAGCAGACGGTAAAGCGCTTCAATGGTTTTGCGGCCAAGGGCCTCGACCCCGACTTCGGCCGCGGCCAGTCGGCATACAACGATTGCCTCGGCGATCCTGGGTACCGCACCAACGCGGCACTCGGGCCACTCGATAAGGCACCGTATTACGCCACGAGGGTTGTTCCAGCCGATGTCGGAACGTGTGGAGGGCTGGTCGCCAACGAGTACGCGCAGGTCCTCGACGAGAACGACCGCGTGATCGAGGGGCTGTACGCGACGGGCAACATCACCGCGACGGTGATGGGCCGAAACTATCTGGGCGCGGGCGGGAGCATCGCCTACACGATGGTGTTCGGCTATGTCGCCGCGCGGCACGCGGCAGGACGCAGGCTCGCAGGTGAGAGGGCCGGCGAGCGGAGCCGTTAGCCTCGCATGCCCGCCGAGTGTGCGGCCAGCCTCACGCTGGCGGCCCGGATCCTGGTTCGTCGCGGTCGACGAAATCCCTCGGCTTCAAACCTGATTGCATGAGTTCGGCCCGTCGTGCCTGAACGTCGGAAGCCGCGCCGACCATGTTGGTCAAGATGTGGCTGACCTGAAGGTGCACTCGCATTCCCATCAATTCCCAAGCCCGCTTCACGTTGTTCTTCACCGCCATCAACGTGGTCAACGGGATCCGGGCGATCTTGCGTGCCATCTCCTCGACGACATCCTCGAGATCCTCGCGCGGCACCACCTTGTTGAGTAGCCCCCAATCGAGGGCTTCCTGCGCAGACAGCGTCGGCGCCAACAACAGCCAGTCCATGGTGCGATGCCAGTTCATCAGCAGCCACGGCTCGATCATGGTGTGGCCGCCGGGCTCGCCGAGGCTCTGCGCCAACGGCATCTGAAAATAGGCGTCCTCGGATGCCACGCAGAAGTCGGTCAGCAGGCCAAGATAGATGCCACCACCCATGCAATAGCCGTGGATCTGCGAGATCGTCGGCTTCGGGAACTCCCACAGATACAACGTCGGCCATAAGAACAGGTCGGCGGTGCCCTTGTAGAGATCCTCGAACGTGTCCCCGAAGTCCGGGTACGGATTCTCGTCTGGACCCCACCGCGCCACGTGGCCGCCGCAGAAGCCGTTGCCGTTGGCCTTGAGGATCACCACCTTGATCTCGCGGTCGCGGTCGGCCTCGTGCAGGCATTCGTCGACTTCCCGCACCAGCGTCGCGTCTTTGGTGTTGGCCTTGTCGGCGCGGTTGAGGATGATCCGCGCAATCGGCGGGTCACGTTCGTAGATAACCGCTTCGAGGGTGCGCTGCTCCATGTCGGCGACCCTATTACGGCAACGGTAGGCGATAGGCGGTTACGCGTTGACCGGCTTGGAGACCTTCATCAGCTTCATCAGGTTGCCGCCCATGATCTTGGCGACGTCCTCCTCACCGAAGTCGGCGAGCTCGTCGACGAAGGTGATCGGATCCTTCAGACCCTCGGGATGCGGCCAGTCCGATCCGAACATCACCCGGTCGGTGCCCATCATGTTGACGATCTCGGCGAACCGGTCCTCCCAGAACGGTGTGATGTAGACGCAGCGCTTGAACGCCTCGACCGGGTCCTCGCTGAACGACTGGGGCATCTTCTTGTAGACACCCTTCAGGCCCTTGAACAGGTCCGGCACCCAGTCGGCGCCGTTTTCGATCGACAGGATCCGCAGCTCCGGGTTGCGGGACAGCGCGCCGTGGCACACCAGCGCACCCATCGCGTCCAAGATCGGCCGGTGGCCCATCGCAAAGCTCCGGAACGCGGTTGGCTTGAACGGCAGGAACTCGTCGCCTGGCTCCCACACGTTCGCGAACTCGGAGTAACCGCTGTCGGAGGCGTGCATGGAGACCGGGATCTCGGCCCGGATGCAGGCCTGCCAGAACGGGTCGAACTCCTCGAGGCCGAACGACCGGCTGCCGCGGTATCCGGGCACCGGCGCCGGGCGGACCAGCACGGTACGGGCGCCGCGTTCCAGGCACCATTCGAGCTCTTCCAGCGCGCGCTCGACGATGGGCAAGGTGATAACCGGGGTGGCGAAGATGCGCTCTTGGTAGTTAAACGTCCAGGTCTCGTACATCCACTGGTTGAGTGCGTGGATGACGTCGTGGGTCATCTCAGGGTCGTCCTTCATCCGCTCCTCGACCAGGCTGGC
>NZ_DATMLH010000171.1:0-4681 GCF_035570115.1 Mycobacterium sp. | reverse complement strand
TACCCCGACGACCTCGTCATCGTCAGCAAGGTGGGGGCGCGCTACACCGGCGAGGAGCCGATACCCCTGGCTCCGGCGCAGCGGCCCGCCGAGCTACGTGCCGCCGTTGAAGACGACCTGAGCCAACTGGGCCTCGACCGGATACCGGTGGTGAACCTGCGGCGCATGGACCTGGGCCCGGGCGTGCAGGCCGAAGGTGACCAGGTCGTCGACCTCGATGACCAGCTGGCCGAGATGATCGCGCTGCGCGACGAGGGCAAGATCGGCGGGATCGGCGTCAGCAGTGTGCCGCTCGCGATCCTGCAACGCGCGCTGCCTGCCGGCATCGCGTGCGTGCAGAACTCCTACAGCCTGATGGACCGCTCGCAAGAGGAGATGCTCGACGTCTGCACGGCCGAGAACATCGCCTGGGTGCCGTATTTCCCGCTCGGGTCAGCATTTCCCGGTTTTCCCAAGGCGTCCGACAATGCCGTGGTGATCGACATCGCCGGTGAGGTCGGCGCCACGCCGGCTCAAGTCGGTTTGGCCTGGCTGCTGGCGCACACGCCGACGACGTTGCTGATTCCGGGAACGCGGTCGATCGCACACCTCGAGGAGAACCTCGGCGCGGGTGACGTGACTCTGGACGCCGAGGCGATCGCTCGGCTGGACGCCGTCACCGAGCCAGGATCCAGTGCAATGCCGGACGGCATCGAGGGGTTCCTCGAACACAATTAGTGGTCAGCTGATCGCGGCGCCGACTAGATGGCCGATCAGGTAGGTGACCGCCAGGGCCAGGCCTCCGCCGATGAAATTGCGCAGTGCCGCACGGTGTTTGGGTGCGCCGCCCAGGCTGGCCGACACTGCCCCGGTGATCACCAGGGCCAGCAGCACCGCCGCGACGGTGACCGGGATCCGCAGCGCGATCGGCGCGGCCAGGATGGCGATCAGCGGCAGCAGCGCGCCCACGCTGAACGACAACGCCGACGACAACGCGGCCTGCCATGGGTTGGTCAGGTCCGCGGGATCGAACCCGAGCTCTACCTCGGCGTGCGCGGCGATCGGGTCATGGTCGGTCAGTTCCTCGGCGACCGTCCGCGCTGTCGCGGGCGACAACCCTTTGGCTTCATACAGCGCCGCGAGTTCGTCCAGCTCGGCCATCGGGTCGTCATGCAGCTCCCGGCGCTCCTGCCCCAGCAGCGCCTCCTCGGTGTCGCGCTGCGCGCTGACCGACACGTATTCGCCCAACGCCATCGACACCGCGCCGGCGGCCAACCCGGCGACTCCCGCGGTCATGATGGGGGCCCGAGCGACGGTCGCCGCGGCCACGCCCACGACGATGCCCGCGGTTGACACGATCCCGTCGTTGGCGCCGAGCACCCCGGCGCGCAGCCAATTCAATCGGGCCGAGACCGAACCCACATGAGGCTCATGCGGATGCGGTTTAGCGCTCACGAAGTCACACATTAGGGCTTGCCGAAGCGCCATCCAAGGTGACGGGTAACGTCGCCGGTATGTCCGGCAGCAAACCAGTCCGGCCGCCATGGTGGCTGAAACCGGCGAACAAGGTCGTCATCCAGATGTCGCGGTTGGGCATGAGTTTCGGCGGCGAGAGCCCGGTCGTGCTGACCGTGCCCGGACGCAAATCGGGACACGAGCGATCGACCCCGGTCACCCCGATGACCGTCGACGGTCAGGAGTACGTCGTCGCCGGATTCCCCGGCGCCGACTGGGTGGCCAACGTGCGAGCCGCAGGACAGGCCAGGCTGGCCCGCGGCCGAAATGTACGACGGGTGAACATGGTGGAGTTGTCGACCGACGATGCGCGGCCGTTGCTGCGGGCATTTCCGACCGAGGTGCCCACCGGTGTCGGCTTCATGAAGCGGGCCGGACTCGTCACCGAAGGCAGACCGGAGGAATTCGAGGCGCTGGCCGGCCGCTGCGCGGTATTCCGGCTGGACCCGGTGTAACCCGATGAGCGACAATCCTTTTCACGCTGAGGACTGGAAGCCGGTCGACGGGTTCGCTGAACTGACCGATATCACCTATCACCGCCACGTCGCCGACGCCACCGTGCGGGTGGCGTTCAATCGACCCGAGGTGCGTAACGCGTTTCGCCCGCACACGGTCGACGAGCTCTACCGGGCGCTCGATCACGCCCGGATGTCGCCCGACGTCGGAGTGGTGCTGCTGACCGGAAACGGGCCGTCGCCCAAGGACGGGGGTTGGGCGTTTTGCTCCGGCGGGGATCAACGCATCCGCGGGCGCAGCGGCTACCAGTACGCCGCCGGCGAGACCGCCGACACGGTAGACGCCGCCCGGGCCGGCCGACTGCACATCCTCGAGGTGCAGCGGCTGATCCGGTTCATGCCCAAGGTGGTGATCTGCCTGGTCAACGGGTGGGCGGCCGGTGGCGGGCACAGCCTGCATGTGGTGTGCGACCTGACCCTGGCCAGCCGCGAGCACGCCCGGTTCAAGCAGACCGACGCCGACGTCGGCAGCTTCGACGGCGGCTACGGCAGCGCATACCTGGCCCGGCAGGTCGGCCAGAAGTTCGCCCGTGAGATCTTCTTCCTCGGCCGCGACTACACCGCCGAGCAGATGCACGCGATGGGCGCGGTCAACGCCGTTGTCGACCACGCCGAACTGGAGTCGGTGGGTGTCCAATGGGCGGCCGAGATCAACGCGAAATCACCTCAGGCGCAACGGATGCTGAAGTACGCGTTCAACCTGCTCGACGACGGATTGGTGGGCCAGCAACTGTTCGCCGGCGAGGCTACGCGGCTGGCCTACATGACCGACGAAGCCGTCGAAGGCCGCGACGCATTCCTGCAGAAGCGGCCTCCCGATTGGAGCGGGTTCCCGCGCTACTTCTAGCAATCCAGGCTCCCCCTAGACTCGCGACCTGTGAGCAAAAACCCGCTTCGACGATTGACCGAGCAGTTCGTGCTGGCCACCATGCGCCCGCCAATCGCGGCGCGACTCGCGGCGCACCGCCCGGCCGCGAAATCTGTCGACCTCGAGGGCAAGCGCGTCCTGCTCACCGGAGCGTCGTCTGGAATCGGCGAGAGCGCCGCCGAGGAGTTCGCCCGCCGCGGCGCCACCGTCGTGGTCGTTGCCCGCCGTAAGGACCTGCTGGAGGCGCTGGTAGGCCGAATCGAAGACGGCGGCGGCACCGCGATCGCTATCCCCTGCGATCTGTCCGACCTGGACGCCGTCGACGCACTGGCAGCCGACGTCGAGGAGCGTCTTGGCGGCGTAGACATCCTGATCAACAACGCCGGTCGCTCGATTCGCCGACCGCTGGCCGAGTCGCTGGAACGCTGGCACGACGTCGAGCGGACGATGGTGCTCAACTATTACTCGCCGCTGCGGCTGATCCGCGGGCTCGCGCCCGGGATGCTGCAGCGCGGCGACGGCCACATCATCAACGTGGCGACCTGGGGGGTCTTCAGCGAGGCGTCACCGCTGTTCTCGGTGTACAACGCGTCGAAGGCCGCGCTGTCCGCGGTCAGCCGGGTGATCGAAACCGAATGGGCGCCAAAGGGCGTGCACTCGACCACGCTGTACTACCCGCTGGTGGCTACCCCGATGATCGCGCCGACGAAGCAATACCAAGGGCTGCCGGCGTTGACGTCACAAGAGGCCGCCGGCTGGATGATCACAGCCGCGCGCACCCGGCCGGTCCGGATCGCGCCGCGGATGGCCGTCTTCTCGCAGGCGCTGGACACCATCGGTCCCGGTTTGGCGACCACGATGATACGACGGCAGCGCCTTCAACCCGGCGACGCGTGATAGACACGAAGGCATGGAGATTCTCGCCAGTCGAATGCTGTTCCGGCCGGCGGATTACCAGCGGTCGCTGAGCTTCTATCGCGATGAGCTGGGGTTGGCGATCTTCCGCGATTACGGCGCGGGCACCGTCTTCTACGCCGGCCAGTCACTGATCGAGCTGGCCGGCCACGGCGCGCCGGACCACCCGGCCGGACCTTTCCCCGGTGCGCTGTGGCTGCAAGTGCGCGACGTCGCCGCGACCCAGGCGGAGCTGGAGAGCAGAGGCGTGTCGATCGCCCGCGAGGCCCGCCGCGAACCATGGGGTCTGCATGAAATGCATGTCACCGATCCCGACGGCGTAACCCTGATTTTCGTCCAAATACCCGGTGATCACCCGCTGCGCCGTGACACTCGGGGGTGACCGTCGCAATCCCGAAAGTTAACCCGAAGCAAACATCTGGCGACGAGTGCAAAATACCTGCTATTCACATCGCCGTTCTTTCGACAACCGCACCCACCTACCCCCAGAATTAGGCCCGTGAACCTCCAGTTGTTCCTTCTGATCATCGTCGTGATCACCGCCCTCGCATTCGATTACACGAACGGGTTTCACGACACCGCAAATGCCATGGCCACCTCCATCGCCAGTGGCGCGCTCTCGCCTAAGGCCGCGGTAACGCTCTCGGCCGTGCTGAACCTTGGCGGAGCGTTCCTGTCCACCGCTGTCGCCGGAACAATCGCCAAGGACTTGGTGAACGGTCACCTGGTGACCTTGCAACTGGTCTTTGCCGGTCTGGTCGGCGGGATCGTCTGGAACCTGATGACCTGGCTGCTGGGTATCCCGTCGAGCTCCTCGCATGCCCTGGTCGGCGGCATCGTCGGTGCCATGATCGCCGCCGTCGGCGGACACGGGGTGATCTGGACCGGT
>NZ_DATMLH010000170.1:0-11642 GCF_035570115.1 Mycobacterium sp. | reverse complement strand
CGACGGCTTGCGGGCCGCGTCATTGACGGCGATCGCGTCGGCCAACTACATCGCCCGCCGGCTCGACGAGTACTACCCGGTGCTCTACACCGGCGAGAGCGGCATGGTCGCCCACGAGTGCATCCTGGATCTGCGACCGATCACCAAGTCGACCGGTGTGACCGTGGACGATATCGCAAAACGCTTGGCGGACTACGGCTTCCACGCTCCGACCATGAGCTTCCCGGTAGCCGGCACACTGATGGTGGAGCCCACCGAGAGCGAGAGCCTGGCCGAGATCGACGCGTTCTGCGAGGCCATGATCGCCATCCGCGCCGAGATCGACCGGGTCGGAGCGGGGGAGTGGCCGGTCGACGACAACCCACTGCGCGGCGCGCCCCACACCGCCGAGTGCCTGGTGGTGGACAAGTGGGAACACCCGTACACCCGCGAAGTCGCTGCCTACCCACTCGGCAAGGCGTTCCGGCCCAAGGTGTGGCCGCCGGTGCGCCGCATCGACGGCGCATACGGCGACCGCAACCTGGTCTGCTCGTGCCAGCCGGTGCAGGCCTATGTGTGACCCAGCCTGACCTACAGCGCGGCGAGGATCTGGCTCGGCACGGTGTCCACTAGCTCGGTGATCAGACCCGCCCACGCCGAGATCGCCGAGCAGGTACCGACGGCGGATGTTCACCCGCGAGTTCGGCCGGCGCTTCACCGTCGGGCATTCGCTATCGGCCGAGGAAGCGGCCGCCCGGTGGGCGCTGGTCTCCCACAACGGCGGTCATCGAATCCCGCATCGGCTGTCTGTTTACCTGGACGAGCGCGTGTGCTATGCCCGCCGCTGGCACGGCGCGGTGCGCGATTGGCCCAAACCGCTCGGATTCGTCTGGGGTCTGCAAGATCCGGTGGCCACCACCAACGTGCTGGCCGGCTTGCGCGAATTGAATCCCGACGCCCCGTCGTCGAGCTTCCCGGGTTGGGCCACTACCCCCAGATCGAAGACCCGGACGCCTATACCGAGGCCGCGCTGCGGCTGCTCACCCAATAGCCGGTCAGCTCAAAAAATTAGTCACCGCGGTGGCCAGCTCGGGAGATGCTGACGTGGCCAGGTTCTGGTAGCTGCCGCCGGACAGCTTCGCGACGGCCTCCCAGGTCGCTCGGTCAGAATCGGAGCCGAAGTCGATCACGTTGACGGCCACCGGCTTGGCGGGGTCGGTGTTCTCCTTGATGAAATCCTGCAGGCCCTGGCCACCCAGGCTCTGGTCGGTGTGCGGTCCGGCCGTGATCACCAACACTGAATTCGATTGCCCGGGATGGTAATTGGTCACCGCGTCCTTGTAGATGATCCGCAGCGTGGTGAACGACACCGCGCCACCGGACGACGCGTGCTGCTTGTCCAGGGCGGCCGTTAGCGCCGCCGACCGGGGTTGACCGTTGACGGGATCGGCCAGCGGGCCGGCCGACACCTCCGCTCGGCCTTCTTTGCCGTCGAACGTCCAGAGCCCGATCACCGAGTTGGGCGGCAGCGCCTTGATCCGGTTGTCAAGCGCGTTGACCACATTGCCCAGCCGGGTTACGCCGCCTTCGTCGGTGGTCATCGACTGCTCGAGCATGATGATGGCCGCCGGTCCGCTCGACGGTGTGGTCACGGTATTCGCCAACGTCGCGCGCATCGCGTCGTCACCCACCGACAGCGTTGACGGTAGCGCCGCGAAACTGGTGACATCGCTGCTGGGCGGCTTGACTCCTTCGACCCGGAAACCCGCTTTGGCCAGCTCGGCGAGTTGATCGGACTTCTGCATGAAACGGGCGAACGCGCTCGCCGCCGTCACTTGGTCTTGGGACAGCCACGATCCGCTGAGCTGCACGGTGGGATAGTCGGCGACCGCGGCCGGCCCCGGCGGCAGCCAGGAACTCAGCGTGCTGCCGGCGTCGGGCAACGATTCGCCACGCTGGAACAGTTGCTGTTCGGTAGTGACCACCGCGTGTACTGGCGCGGTCGCCGGATCACCGGGCCGCAGCAGCGCGTTCATCGCCTCGGCCAACGAGTTGTCGGCCAGCTTGGGTTGACCGGCCATCAGGGTGTGCACCGCGCCGCTGCCATCGATCGGCGGCGCGCCGGGGGGCGCGGAACCCGCCGCCACCGCCTCGGCGGCCAGATACGCGGCGTCGCTGTTGCCGCCGAGCGGCAGCGCCAGCCGCAGCGGTCCCCAGTTCGGCAGCTTCAACCCGGCCAACGCATCGGGTTTGGTCTGCAGCTCGGGCAGCGTCGCCCATTTCTGGGCGCCGAGCTCGCGTTGAAGTTCGGGCCGCACGGCGAGCACCACCGGCGAGCTGACCAGCGAGCGGCTTTCGGTGACGGTTCCCTTGCCCGCCGCCGCGGTGAGCCGCGCGGCCGACACAGAACTGGCCGGGATCCACAGCGCGGGTCGTTGGCCGAGTTCTGCGGGCCAGTTTCCGATGAAGCCATCGACGACGGCGTCGGAGCCCGCCGATTTGACACCGACCTCGAGGCAATGGTCGCCGATCGGCCCAGCCGACCCGTTGTAGCGTTCGGCGAACTGCTGCACGTGCTCGGCGATCGACGGATCGGCAATGACGGCGACCGCCTCTTTGCTGCCCGTGCACGCCGCGGCCTTATGCGAGCGATTGGACAACGCATCGCCGAAGAATCGCCACACGATCACCCCGGCCACCACCACGACGACCGCGACCAACGCCGCGATCACACCGATGCTGACGCCGCGCCGCCCGCCGTCGCTGCGGTGACCACCTCTCCAATCGCTGAGGCCCCGATGACCGCCGGACGGCGGTGGTGGCGGTGGCGCGGGCGACTCCGGCCCGCGTCGCGGGAAGTCCGGGAAGTCATCCGGCGTGTCAACATCGGCGGTGCGCCGATCTTCCTCGTGGTCCTCGTCGCGATCGGAGGGATCGGTGTAGTCAAAATACCCGGGATCGCTTGGAAACTCGTCTGGATGGTCGTCCGCGAGGTGATCGGGATAGTGCGGACCGAGGCTGCCAGCGGTGTCCGGGGGTGGCGCGGACGGGAAGTCCGTGGACTCCCGATAGCCACCGATGTCGCCGAAATCGTGCGGCTCGGAATAGTCGTCCGACGGTTCGCCGCCGCCGGTGGGCTCGTCCGGATCCGGAGCTCTGTGCCTACCCATGCCGATGCTCTCCCGCACACCAGAAGTACTTGCAGCGTCTAGTCATTGGGATAGTCAATGCGCACCGAGCCGACATCAATCACTCGCGCGAGCCTTAAATTCACGACGGCGCCGATGCAGGATCGGCTCGGTGTAGCCGTTGGGCTGCTGGGTTCCATTCAGGATCAACTCCTGGGCAGCCAGGAAGGCGATGCTGTCGTCGAAGTTGGGCGCCATCGGCAAGTATGCCGAGTCGGCGGCGTTCTGCTGGTCCACCATCGGAGCCATCCGTTCCAGGCTGGCCCGCACATCCTCTTCGGTGATCACCCCGTGGCGCAGCCAGTTGGCCAGCAACTGGCTCGAGATCCGTAGTGTGGCACGGTCTTCCATCAAAGCCACGTCGTGGATGTCGGGCACCTTCGAGCAGCCGACGCCCGCGTCGATCCACCGGACGACGTAGCCCAGGATGGACTGGCAGTTGTTGTCGACCTCCTCGCGGATCTCCTCGGGAGCCCAGGCGAGTTCCTTGGCCAACGGAATGGTCAGCAGCTCGTCGATGGTGGTCCGCTTCTTGCCCTCGAGCTCGGCCTGTACGGCCGCCACGTCCACGTAGTGGTAGTGCATCGCGTGCAGGGTGGCCGCGGTCGGCGAGGGTACCCAGGCGGTGGTGGCGCCCGCTTTGGGCTGGCCGATCTTCTGTTCGACCATGTCGGCCATCAGTTCGGTCATCGCCCACATGCCCTTGCCGATCTGTGCCTTGCCCTTGAAGCCGGCGGCCAGGCCGGTGTCGACGTTGGCGTCCTCGTAGGCCTTGATCCAGGTGGTGCTCTTCATCGCACCCTTGCGGATCATCGGGCCGGCCTCCATCGAGGTGTGGATCTCGTCGCCGGTGCGGTCCAGGAAGCCGGTGTTGATGAATACCACCCGATCGGCGGCGGCTTTGATGCACGCCTTGAGGTTGACCGTGGTGCGGCGTTCCTCGTCCATGATGCCCACCTTCAAGGTGCCCTGCGGCAGGCCGAGAACGTCTTCGACCCGGCTGAACAGCTCGCAGGTGAACGCGACCTCGTCCGGTCCGTGCATCTTGGGTTTGACGATGTAGATGGAGCCGGTGCGGCTGTTCGCCAAGGGACCATTGGCCCCTTCGTTGTCCGAGCCGGACTTCAATCCGTGAATCGCGGTGAGTCCGGTGAACAGGGCATCCATGATGCCTTCGAACACCTCTTTTTCCTCGCCGTCGCCTCCGTCCACCAGGATGGCGTCGTTAGTCATCAAATGGCCAACGTTGCGGACGAACAACAGGCTGCGACCGGGCAGGGTCAGCTCGCCGCCGTCGGGTGTTTTGTAGGTGCGGTCCTGGTTGAGCACCCGGGTGAACGTCTTGCCGTCTTTGCTGACGTCCTCGACCAGGTCACCCTTGTTCAGCCCGAGCCAGTTGCGGTAGCCGAGCACCTTGTCGTCGGCATCGACGGCGGCCACCGAGTCCTCGAAGTCCATGATGGTGGTGATCGCAGATTCCAGGATCACGTCCTTGATCCCGGCGGCGTCGGTCTTGCCGATCGACGACTCGGGGTCGATCAGGATCTCGATGTGCAGGCCGTGGTTGACCAACAGCACGGACCAGTCGGGGGAGCCGAGCTCTCCGGTGTAGCCGACGAAATGGCCGGGGTTGGCCAGCCCGCGGGACAGTTCGTCGCCTTCCAGGCTGACCAGCAGTCGGCCGTCCTTGACGGTGACACCGGTGGCGTCGGCCCACGAGCCGGACGACAGCGGTACCGCGTCGTCGAGGAACTTGCGCGCATAGGCGATCACCTTGTCGCCGCGGACCTTGTTGTAGCCGGTGCCCTTCTCGGCCCCGTCGCTTTCCGGAATGACGTCCGTGCCGTACAGAGCGTCGTAGAGGGAACCCCAGCGGGCGTTGGCGGCGTTGAGGGCGAACCGCGCGTTGAGCACCGGCACCACCAGCTGGGGGCCGGCGGTCTTGGTGATCTCGTCGTCGACACCCGCTGTGGTGATGGTGAAATCGGCAGGTTCCGGGAGCAGATAGCCGATCTCGGTGAGGAACTGGCGGTAGGTCTCGGGGTCTATCGGCTCGATGACGTGATGCCGGTGCCACTTGTCGATCTGCGCCTGCAACTGGTCACGGCGCTCCAGCAGATCCTGGTTTTGTGGCTGCAGGTCGGTGATTACCTTGTCGACGCCCGCCCAAAAGCTGTCGGGGTCGATGTCGGTGCCGGGCAAAGCCTCGGTGTTGATGAAGTCATGCAGCACCCGTGCGACGCGCAGGTTCCCAACCGGCACGCGGTCTGTCATCATTCTCCTCCGCTTTGACCTGAACAAAGTTGCGTCCAGCCTACCGGCCAGTAGCCCGACCACCCGCCCCGGCGCGCTGGAGTAGCAGGTCGCACCGGGTCAGCAGCGCTGCCCGTAGCGCCGCCGCACGTGACGCGATGGCCTGCCGGCAACGCACTGACGTTGCACGTCAACGGTGTCAATTCGCGGTGGAAAGGGATCCTGAGGTCCGACGCCATGCCAGCAATTGTTCACACCGCGCGAGCAGTGACGACCTGACACCCGCTGACCGCCTCGCTACCGCGGCCTGCTGCCGCACATACTCGGCACGGCCTGCCGACGTCTCAACCGGGATCGGCTCGTATCCGTAGCCGCGCAGATCGTACGGGCTGGCGCGCATGTCCAGTTCGCGCGCCGCGTAAGCCAACTCCAACGCATCCATCAACAGGTCGGAGTCGACCAGGGGCAGCAGCTTCCCGGCGAATCGATACAAGTCCATCGCCGCGTGCACGCAACCAGGCTGCTCAACGCCAACTTGTTCGGCGCGCGAAAGCTGGATGGCGTTGCGGGGCTGGGCAGAGTCGGTGAAGAACCTAAAGGCGTCGAAGTGCGTACACCGCAACGGCATCGACTCCACGACGGCATTGGTGTCGTCGTGGCCCAGCCGCAGCGGGACGTTGTGGCGTAACTTCTCGGGATCGGCCTTGTAGACCATCGCCCATTCGTGCAACCCAAAGCACGACAGATGAGCTTGGCGGCGGGCGGTTGCCGCCATCAGCTGGGCGACGTATTCGATGGTGCCGCGGCGCTGGGTCAAGTGGTCAGGCCGCGCGCTGACTCCGGAATCCGTCCGGCCGTATCCACGAAGGTTCGCGTATTCCTGCGCCGGCGGACCGGTCAGCGTGACTCCGAATCCCGGATGCCAGCGCCGAAGCTGCCCAGGCGTCCGGTTGTAGTACGTGAACAGGAAGTCAACGACCGGGTTGACCCTGCCCGCACCGCGTTGCTGCAAGTAGGGTCCGAGCAGCGCATCCAACCTGCTCCGGTGCCTATCGCGCCGTGGCAGCCAATCGCTGGGCGTGAGCAGCACCTCGGGCCGGGAGGCCTCAGGCACGCTGCATCCCATCGCTTACGACGCCGACCAAATCCCGGACCAGATCTTCCAGCGCCACCATCGCGACCACCGTCTCGTCCCGGCCGGTGACCAGCGCCAGATGACTCTTGCTGCGGCGCATCCGCGACAGCGCCTCGGGAACCGACAACGATTCGGGAATTTGCGGCAGCGGCCGGACTCGCGCCAGGTCGACCACGGCGCGGGGGTTATCACCAAGCGGCAGCACGTCTTTGATGTGCAGGTAGCCGATGAACCGGTGGTCGGCGTCGACGATGGGGAATCTGGAGTAGCCGGTTGCGGCCAGCGCCTTTTCCACCGCCTCGACCGTCGGCCCGGAGCCCGGCGCGGCCACCGGCACCGCACGGATGTCGGTAACCGGCACGGCCACGTCGGCGACCATCCGGTTGCGGATCTGCAGTGCCCGAGTGAGTCTGGTGTGCTCCTCGGGATCCAGCAGGCCCTCCGACACCGATTCGGCGATCATCTCGCTGAGCTCGACGGTGGAGACCGTGACATCGAGCTCGCTGCGGGGGCGCACCCGCAGCGCCCGCAAGGTGGCGTTGCTGCAGCGGTTGTAGAACGTGATGATCGGCCGGACGGCCCGCACATACACCAGGTAGGCCGGGATCAGCAGCATGGCCGCTCTCTCCGGGCCGGCGATGGCGATGTTCTTCGGGACCATCTCGCCGAGCAACATATGCAGCGTCACCACAATCGCCAACGCAAGCGCCAATGACACCGTGTGCAGCAGGGCGGGTGGGACGCCGACGAAGTCGAACGGCCGGCGCAGCAGGTCGGCGACCGCGGGCTCACCGAGCCGGCCGAGCAGGATCGACGAAACCGTGATGCCCAGCTGGGCTCCCGCGAACATCAGCGGCAGCTGTTCTCCCGCCCGAATCACGGTGACCGCGCTCGATCTGCCTTGCTCGGCCAACGCTTCCAGCCGGTCTCGACGCGCCGAGATCAGCGAGAATTCCGCGCCGACGAAAAACGCGTTGGTGGCAACAAGCAGAATGCTCGCCAACACTCCCAGCAGGTCGCCCATCATTGGCCTCGTCCCGCCCCGGAGTCAGCGTTCGCATCCAGTTGGATCAGCTCGAGCAGGTCGATGCGGCGGCCATCCATCCGGATCACCCTGGCCTGCCAGCAGGCCGAGCTGTCCGGTATGCCGTCGGGCTCATATCCGCTCAGCTGTACCGTGTCCCCGCTCACCGGAATGCGGCCGAGCTCTTGGAGCACCAGCCCGCCGATCGTCTCGTATTCACCCTCCGGTGCGTGATAACCGGTGGCGGTCGCCACCTCGTCGATGCGCAGCAGACCTGATACCCGCCAACCATTCCCCGAGGCCACCACATCCGGTGTGGCGTCGTCGTGTTCGTCGCGGACATCGCCGACGATTTCTTCGATCAGATCCTCGACGGTCACCATGCCCGCGGTACCGCCGTACTCGTCGACGACCATGGCGGTCTGTAAGCCGTTGGCCCGGATCTCTCCCATCAGCGCGTCGCCGTCCAGCGTGGAGGGCACTACCGCGACCGGCTGGGCGACGGTGGTCACCAACGTGTGCGCCCGCTCCGCGGGCGGCACTTGGAAGACCTGTTTGACGTGCACGATACCCACGGTCTCGTCGAGGTCGCCGTCGACAATCGGGAACCGGGAGAAACCGCTTTCGGTGGCCGTCGCGACGAGGTCTGCAACAGTATTATCCATTTGCAGTGCAACGATTTTCGACCGCGGCGTCATCAGCTCCTCGGCGGTGAGCGTGCCGAACTGCAGTGATCGATGCAGTAATGCCGCGGTGGCGGGGTCCAGCGAGCCGCTGCGAGCAGACGTGCGTACCAGCGAGACCAGTTCCTGGGCTGAGCGGGCCGACCGCAGCTCCTGCGCGGGCTCGATACCCAGCCGGCGCAGGATCCGGTTCGCCGCACCATTTGTCACCCGGATCGCGAAAGTCATCACGAACGAGAACAGCAGCTGCGGGCCGGCGACGGCACGGGCGGTTGGCAGTGGCCGGGCCACCGCGAGATTCTTGGGCACCAGTTCACCGAAGACCATCGACACCGATGTGACGACCACAAGCGTCAGAAATGCGACGAACGCGTCGGCGACCCGGTCGGGCACCCCGAGCGCATCCATGGCCGGGTGCGGCAGTTCCGCCACCAACGGCTCGGTGAGATATCCGGTGACCAGCGTGGTGATCGAGATGCCCAGCTGGGCGCCGGACAGCTGGAAAGACAGCGTGTGGTGGGCGCGGCGCACATAGCGGTCGCGACGACCACCATCACGCGCGTTGGCCTCGACAGTGCTGCGCTCGAGGGTGGTCAATGAGAACTCGGCTGCGGTGAACAGCGCGTTGGCCGCGATGAGCAGCACGATCGCCAGCAGGCTGAGCAGGGTGACGACGAGATTCATCGATGCCGCCAGGGAGAAGGAGGCTCCTCAGAGTCGGCGTCACACACGCCGGACGGCGCGGGTGCCTGCGGCACGGGGACCCTTTCCTTCGAACGTATCCATTGTCTACCTGAGCTTTTATGTTAGCGAAGGCTTGACACGCCCATGCCCTGGTTGGAGCGACGACACTTGCAACCGGTCTCCAGCTACCAGCCGAACGGCAGCGGATGGCCTTCGGCGAAGCCCGCTGCGGATTGCACGCCGACCACCGCGCGTTGATGCAGCTCGGCGAGCGTCGAAGCACCGACATAGGTGCAGGTGCTGCGCACCCCGGACGTGATGTGGTCGATCAGGTCCTCGACACCGCCGCTGTCCGGGTTTAGCCCCATCCGCGAGGTCGAGATGCCTTCCTCGAACAACGCTTTGCGGGCACGCTCGAAGGCGCTGTCAGCTCCGGCGCGGGCAACCACCGCGCGTTTGGACGCCATCCCGTAACTCTCTTTGTAGGGCTGGTTCTCGCGGTCACGCATCAGGTCACCGGGGGATTCGTAGGTGCCGGCGAACCACGATCCGATCATCACGTTGGACGCGCCGGCCGCCAACGCCAACGCCACGTCCCGCGGGTGGCGGACCCCGCCGTCGGCCCACACATGTGCACCGAGTTGCCTTGCCGCCGAGGCGCATTCGAGCACAGCGGAGAACTGGGGCCGGCCGACACCGGTCATCATCCGGGTGGTGCACATCGCGCCCGGGCCCACACCGACCTTGACGATGGACGCTCCGGCGCCGATCAGGTCGCGGGTGCCTTCCGCCGACACCACGTTGCCCGCGGCCAGCGGCACACCCAGGTCCAGCGACGAAATCGACTTGATGGCATCCAGCGCCTTCACCTGGTGGCCGTGCGCGGTGTCAACGACAACCAGGTCGATGCCGGCCTCGGCCAACGCCTGCGCTTTGGCGGCCACGTCGCCGTTGATGCCAACCGCGGCGCCGATGCGCAGCCGGCCTTTCGCGTCGGTGGCCGGGGTGTAGACACCCGCGCGGATCGCCCCGGTGCGGGTGAGCACGCCGGCCAATGTGCCGTCCGGGCCGGTCAACACCGCGACGGCGACGGGGGCCTGCTCGAGTAGGTCGAACACCTCTCGCGGGTCGGTGCCCACCGGAGCGTTGACGAAGTCGGTGATCGCGATGTCGCGCACTCGCGCGAAACGGTCCGCACCGTCGCAGCACGATTCGGTGACCAGCCCGATCGGACGGCCCTCAAAGGCCACCACCGCGGCGCCATGTGCCCGCTTGTGAATCAGCGCCAGCGCATGTGACACCGAATCGTCGGGCGCCAGTATCACCGGGGTATCGACAATCAGGTCACGGCTTTTGACGAAGTCCACTGTGCGCTGCACCGCGGTGATCGGTAGATCTTGCGGCAACACCACAAGTCCACCGCGTCGGGCCACCGTCTCGGCCATCCGCCGGCCCGCGACGGCCGTCATGTTGGCCACCACTACCGGGATGGTGGTCCCGGAGCCGTCGTGGGTGGCCAAATCGACGTCGAAACGTGACGCCACGTCCGAACGGTTCGGCACGATGAACACGTCGTCGTAGGTCAGGTCGTATGCGGGGCGATGCCCGTCCAGAAACCTCATCGGTGTCGATATACCCCTTATTCGACCCTGCTAGGCCGGCACTTCGGTGCGGTCCCCACTCCACAGCGTGTGGAATTTCTTGCTCGGGTCCTCATCGATCCGCCCGTAGGTGTGCGCGCCGAAGAAGTCCCGCAGGCCCTGGGTCAGTGCGGCCGGCAGCCGCTCGGTGCGCAGGGCGTCGTAGTAGGACAGCGCCGAGGCGAAGCCCGGAATCGGGATGCCCAGCTTGGTGGCGGTCACCACCACGCGGCGCCAGCTGTCGATCGCGGCCTCGATCGCGCTGCGGAAATATGGCGCGACGATCAGCGTCGGCAGGTCGGCATCCTCGTCGTAGGCCTCCTTGATGCGGTTGAGGAATTTGGCCCGGATGATGCATCCGCCACGCCAGATGGTCGCCATGTCGCCCAGCGTGATGCCCCAGTTGTATTCGGCGCTGCCGGCCTGGATCTGGTTGAAGCCCTGCGCGTAGGCGATGATCTTCGACGCGTAGAGCGCCTTGCTGACGTCATCGATGAACTGCTTGGCATCGCTTGGCCTTTCGCCCAGATGGCCGGAGGCCAGACCGGTGGTGGCCTTCCGCTGGGCCACCGAGCCCGACAGGGCGCGCGCGAACACCGCCTCGGCGATACCGGTGACCGGAATTCCGAGGTCCAGGGCCGACTTCACCGTCCAGCGGCCGGTGCCTTTCTGCTCGGCCTCGTCCAGGATGACGTCCACCAGCGGTTTGCCGGTCTTAGCGTCGATCTGGCGCAGCACCTCCGCGGTGATCTCGATGAGAAAGCTGTCCAGGTCGCCCTTGTTCCATTCGGCGAAGACGTCGGCGATCTCGGGTGCCGTCTTGCCGAGTCCGTCGCGCAGCAGCTGGTAGGCCTCGCCGATCAACTGCATGTCGGAGTACTCGATCCCGTTGTGCACCATTTTCACGAAGTGGCCGGCGCCGTCGGGGCCGATGTGTGTGCAGCAGGGCACGCCATCGACGTGCGCGGAGATCTCCTCGAGCAGCGGGCCCAGCGATTTGTACGACTCGGCCGGGCCGCCCGGCATGATCGACGGCCCCTTCAGCGCGCCCTCCTC
>NZ_DATMLH010000169.1:0-9079 GCF_035570115.1 Mycobacterium sp. | reverse complement strand
GGCGCTGGGCGTTGGCCTGGGTGGCTTTGGCGGGTTCGGCGGTGGCCAGTGCTGCAGGATTGCTGGCCGTTTGGTCGCGGCAGACCGTGGCCGCGGGCCATCCGGGCCCCGGTGTAGGTCTGGTGGTCGCCTGGATCACCGTCATCCTGTTGACGTTTCACTGGGCCCGGGTGGTGTGGTCGCGAACGATCGTGCAACTCGCCGCCGAGGAGCAGCGCCGTCGAGCCGCCGCGCATCGGCAGTCCCGCACGCTGCTGGAAACTCTCGACGACACCGAGCCGCCCCAGGCGCCCGAATAGCTGCGCTCGCCGGGTAGCCGGGCTAGGGCTTGCGGGTCAGCGCATCAGCGGCGGCGTCAGCCCATTGCCGCCACTGCTCGGCGTTGGCCTTGGCCTCCTCGGCTTCCTTGCTGCGCCCGGCCGCCTCGGCCTTCTGGGCCTGGCGTTCGAACTGCTCGGCACGCGCTTGGAACTGCTCGGCACGGGCCTGAGCCTGCGGGTCCGACCAGTCCGATTCGTCGGCGTCGCGCACCTTCTTTTCCACTGCGCGGAGCCGGCGCTCGAGCTCGGCCGACCGTTCTCGGGGCACCTTGCCGATCGCGTCCCACTTATCGGCGATCGTCCGCAGCGCCGACCTCGCCGCCTCGTGATTGCTCGTGTCTAGCTTTTCCGCTTCGGCCAGCAGCGCTTCCTTGGCGGTGGCGTTCGCGTGCAATTCGGAGTCTCGCTCGGCGGTCGCGGCGTTCCGCGCCTTGAAAAAAGTGTCTTGGGCGGCCTTGAAGCGGCGCCACAGCGCGTCGTCGACATCGCGGGCCGTACGTCCGGCTGCCTTCCAATCGGTGAGCAGCTTGCGGAACTCGGCGCTGGTCGCACCCCAGTCCGTCGAATCGACGAGCTCCTCTGCCTGCACGCAGAGCCGCTCTTTCGCCTCGCGGGCACCCGCCCGCTCGCGGTCCAATTCCGCGAAATGGGATCCGCGTCGCCGGTTGAAGGTTTCCCGCGCAGCCGAGTAGCGCTTCCACAACGCGTCGTCGGTCTTGCGGTCCAAACCGCTGATCGTCTTCCATTCGTCGAGGATTGCGCGCAGCCGGTCGCCGGCAGCTTTCCACTGCGTCGCAGTGTTGGCCAGCTCCTCGGCCTCGACCGTCAGGGCCTCCTTGCGGGCCGTTTGGGCTGCGCGATGCTCGTCCCGGCGGGAGCGATCGGCGGCGGCGACCGCGTCGGCCTGCTCACCAATGCCGGCGAGCCGCGCGGCCAGCGCATCGACATCGCCGAGAACATTTGCGGTCGGCAGCGTCTCGCTCAGCTCCACCGCGTGGGCTTTGATCTTGCGCGCGTCGCCCGTGCCCGAAGCCAGCCGCTCCTCCATCAGCGTGACCTCGGTGCTCAGGTCGTCGAATCGCCGACCGAAATGAGCGAACGCGGCTTCGGGGTCGCCGGCCTGCCAGGATCCGATGACCCGTTCGCCGGCCGCGCCGATCAGCCATACCGTCCCGTCGGCGTCGACGCGTCCGAATCGGTGTGGATCGTTGGCCAGCGGCCCGGAGACTGCGTGGGGGTGGGGGCGGGGTGTTGGTTTGGGCCCGGGTCGCGGTCCCGGCCGTGGTATGGGCCGGGGTCCGTTATGGGGATCTTCAGACGTCATGAGCTACCGTCACCTACCCTTCGCGCGGTGATTGGCCGCGCACCTGCCGCGCATTGCGGCGCCGTCAAATGCACTCGCGGGAGAAGCTACCGGTACTCCCGTCTGGATCTCACCAGTATTGAAGCAGCTTGTTGGGCGGTGCGTTCCCAGTTGGCGCTAGCCGTTGAAGTGCCCAGGTTTTGCGGCGCCGATTCGGGGCGTGGCGTTAGCCAGAAATACCCCTCGTTCGTGAAACAATTTATGGTCGGCATGTGTGGATAGCGGCATTCCGGCCGGAGCTGGACGAGGGGGTCTCCCATAGCGAAGGTCGATATCGCGGCGTTACTGGCGTTGGTCGCGGCGTTGATATCCGGGGTTGGGGATGTGATCCGTCAGCGGTCGGCGCAGGAAATCACCAACGAACGGGTCGGCCACTTCGAGCTGTTCCGCTTGTCGTTACGCGACATCCGCTGGTGGTGGGGCGGCCTGGCGGCGGCGGCCAGCTTCGGACTGCAAGCCATCGCGCTGGTGCTCGGGTCGGTGGTGCTGGTCCAGGCGCTGCAGGTGACGGCGCTGCTGTTCGCCTTGCCGACCAATGCGCGTTTGACCCGTCACCCGGTGACCCGTCGGGAATGGTTGTGGGCGGTTTCGCTGGCCGCGGCGGTGGGCGTGTTCATTACCGTCGGCGATCCGGCGGCCGGCCACCAGCGCGGCTCTTTGAAGATCTGGATCGTCGTCGCCGTCGTGATGGCACCGGCGCTGGTGTTGTGTGTTGTGGGCGCGCGGATCTGGTCAGGAGCGCTCGCTGCGGTGCTGCTGGCGGTGGTGTCGGCGTCGTCGTGGGCGTTGTTCGCGGTGCTGACCAAGGGGGTCATGGAGGTGGTCCGCGACGGCCCGGGTGCATTGCTGCGAGCGCCCGAACTTTATGCCTGGATACTGGCGGCGCTGGTCGGGACGGTATTTCAGCAGTCGGCGTTTCGTGCCAGCACGCTGACCGCCTCCCTGCCTGCGATGACCGTCGCCGAGCCGGTGGTGGCCTCGGTGCTGGGTGTCACCGTGCTCGGCGAGACGTTGGACACGCCCGGTCCGCAGATGTTTGTGCTGGTGGCGGCGGTGGTCGCGGTGGTGGTCGCGACGACGGCGCTGGCCCGCGGCGAAGCGGCCACCATGACCGCCGACGGCGGCGGCCAGACGGCGTTTTCCGACCGGAACCAAGCGCTGTTAGAGGTCCGTTAGCTGGCAGGTAGCGACGAACGGCGAGGCGTAGCCGTGGCAGCGACACGGACCCCACCGCGCCGTCGACGGCATCGACTCCGACTACGGCAACAACTGGGTCTACGCAACTTGTGCCTACGGCAGCGCTCGTCTCCAGCGCCATAGGGTATCCCTGGAAACGGGTGGTGAACAGGCGGTCCAAGTCGGGGCTTGCGGCCGGCCGTCGACGAGGAGATCGGCATGTCGAAAGCGGATTACGCGGCGTTGATCGCGCTGTGCGCCGCGCTGGCGTCCGCGATCGGCGACGTGGTCCGCCAGCGGTCGGCGCAGGAGATCACCGATAAGCAGGTCGGCCACCTCGAGCTCTTCCGGTTGTCGGTGCGCGACAGGCGGTGGTGGCTGGGCGCCACCGGCGCCGTCGCCAATTACAGCCTGCAGGCCGCTGCGCTGGCGTTGGGCTCGGTGATGCTGGTGACGGCGCTGCAGGTGACCTCGCTGCTCTTCGCACTGCCGATCTACGCGCGGCTGGCTCATCACCGGGTGACACGCTCGGAATGGATGTGGGCGGTATTGCTGGCCGCCGCGTTGGCGATCCTCGTCACCGTCGGCCACCCGGGTGGCGGCCACCCCCGGGGTTCGCTGCAGGCCTGGGTAGCGGTGGCCGTCGTGATGGGGCCAATCCTGGTGTTGTGTGTGCTCGGCGCCCGTATCTGGTCGGGCGGCCCGGTGGCGCCGGTGCTGCTGGCGGTGGTGGCGGGCTCGTCGCTGGCGCTGTTCGCGGTGCTGACCAAGGGCGCCGTCGGGGCGGTTTCCGGCGGGTTCGGGGCCTTGCTGCGGGCGCCCGAGGGCTACTGTCTGATACCGGCGGCGTTGGCGGGGATGATTTTTCAGCAGTCGTCATTTCGCGCCGGTGCGCTGACCGCCTCGCTACCCACGGTGACCGTGGCGAAGCCGGTGGTGGCGTCGCTGCTCGGTGTCCTGGTGCTCGACGAGACGTTGTACGCGGACGGTCCCGAGGTGTTTGTGCTGATCGCCGCCGCGGTCTTGGTGGTCGTGTCGACCATTGCCCTGGCTCGCGGCGAAGCGGCCAGCATCGCGGCCGGCGCCGGGCGCGATGTAACCGTCGTCGGGAACACGCCGTCGTAACGTTAGCTGCAGCGCGTTCGTCGCAGCTTCTCGTCAGCTTTGATGTTTGCGGTGGCGCGCCGCGCCCAAGCCGACGTTGGTCAGATCAGTAGCGTGGCTATGGAACAGTTGCTCTATCAGGCAACCCAGCGGGGAGGAGGTCGCCCATGGCCGGTGCAGACGTCGCCATAGTGCTGGCGCTGGGCGCCGCGCTGGTATCAGCGATCGGTTCCGTCATCCGTCAGCGTTCCGCACACGAGATCGTGGACAAACCGGTCGGCGCGTGGGAGTTGTTCCTCCTGTCATTACGCGACACCCGCTGGTGGTTGGGCGCCCTGGCCGCGGTGGCGAATTACGCTCTGCAGGCCGCGGCGCTGAGCCTGGGGTCGGTGATGCTGGTGACTGCGCTGCAAGTGACGGTGTTGCTGTTCGCGTTGCCGATCAACGCGCGGATCACCCACCACCGGGTAACCGCCTGGGAATGGATCTGGGCGGCGTTGCTCGCCGGTGCGGTGGCGGTCATCGTCGCGGTCGGCAATCCAGCGGCGGACCAGCAGCGCGCCCCGCTGCAGACGTGGTTGGTGGTGGCCTTGGTGATGGGCCCGGCATTGGTGTTCTGCGTCCTCGGCGCCCGAATCTGTCCTGGTGCCGTCGCCGCGGTGCTGCTGGCGCTGGTGGCGGGTTCGTCGCTGGCGCTGTTCGCGGTGCTGACCAAAGGTGCCGTCGAAGTCGGCCACGGCGGCTTGGCGGCGTTGTTGCGCGCGCCGGAACTGTATGCCCTGCTTGCTGTTGCGCTGGCCGGCATGGTGTTTCAACAGGCGTCTTTTCGCGCGGGTTCGCTCACGGCCTCGTTGCCGACGATGACACTGGCGAAACCGGTGGTGGGATGGATCCTGGGCATCACCGTGCTTTCGGAAGATCTGCGCGTCGATGACACGAAATTGCTTGTCCTGGCGGCGGCGGTGATCGTGATGATCGTCGCGACCGTGGCGCTGGCTCGCGGCGAGGCCACGACGATGGAGGAGTTTGGCACGGGGCGGTTCAAGGCCATCGGGCAACCGCTGTCGCCGTCGGAACGTTAGTTTGGTGACGTGTTGAGCACCATCGCGATCATTCCGTCTGCGCCGGTGCTGGTCCCCGAGCTCGCCGGGGCCGCGGCCGACGAGGTGGCTGAGCTCCGGGCGGCCATGGTGGCCGCCGCGGCCGCGCTGCCACCGCGCTGGGTGGTCGTCGGGGTTGGGTCAAACGACACGGCGGACGTTGTCGTCGGCCCGGAAAGCGTTGGCACCTTTGCCGGTTTCGGCGCCGATCTGGTGGTGCGGCTCTCGCCGCAGGCAAGCGGTCGGCCAGTCGAGCTGCCGCTGTGCGCGTTGATCACCGGGTGGATGCGGGATCAGGCTCAGCCAGACGCTCGCGCCGAAGTCCGTGTCTACGCCGCGAACCACGATGCGGAAGCCGCGCTGGCCCTGGGCAGGCAACTGCGCAACGAGATCGACCGATGGGCCGAGCCGGCGGGCGTGGTGGTCGTCGCCGATGGTGCCAACACCTTGACCCCGTCCGCCCCGGGCGGCCACCACCCCAACGACGTGGCTGTTCAGCGTGCCCTGGACGACGCGCTGAGCTGCGGTGACGTGGCTGCGCTGACCCGGCTGCCCCGGCAAGTCGTGGGGCGGGTGGCCTTCCAGGTGCTCGCGGGCCTGGCCGAGCCGGTACCCCGGTCGGCCAAGGAGCTCTACCGGGCGGCGCCCTACGGTGTCGGTTACTTCGCCGGTGTCTGGCAGCTGTGAGGCCGCTGGCGATCGTCGGCCCGACGGGCACCGGTAAGTCGCAGCTCGCGCTGCAGATTGCCGAGCGGCTCGGCGGTGCGGCCGGCGCGGAAATCGTGAATGCCGACGCGATGCAGTTCTACCGCGGCATGGACATCGGCACCGCGAAACTGCCTGTCGATCAACGCTGCGGTATCCCGCATCACCAGCTCGACGTCCTCGGCGTCACCGAGACCGCGACCGTCGCCCGTTATCAGGACGCCGCCGCCGCCGACATCGAGGCGATCGTGTCCCGGGGGAGGGTGCCGGTGCTGGTGGGCGGCTCGATGCTCTACATCCAATCGCTGCTCGACGACTGGTCGTTCCCGACGACCGACGCGGCGGTGCGGGCGAAATGGGAGCAGCGGCTTGCCGAGGTCGGCGCAGACCGGTTGCACGCCGAACTGGCCGATCGCGATCCCCCGGCCGCGGCGTCGATCCTGCCGACCGACGGTCGGCGGATCGTGCGTGCGCTTGAGGTGGTGGAACTCACTGGTCAGCCGTTCGCCGCGTCGGCGCCGGTCATCGGCACACCGCGCTGGGACACCGTGATCATCGGATTAGATTGCGAGACTGAGCTTCTCGACCAACGACTGGCCCGCCGGACCGAGGCGATGTTCGCTGCCGGTCTGGTCGACGAGGTGACCAGACTGCTCGTAGGCGGGCTGCGTGACGGCGTCACCGCGGCACGCGCGTTGGGCTACGCGCAGGTGATCGCCGACCTAGATGCGGGCGGCAACGGCGACGGTGCGCGAGAACCGACGTTCGTCGGCACCCGCCGCTATGTGCGGCGCCAGCGGTCGTGGTTTCGCCGCGACCACCGCATCCGATGGCTGGATGCGAGCGCGTCCGACAACGCCGACGCCGCGCTACGAGCCTGGCGGCACGTATCCTGAGCAGGTGATCCGCACATGATCCGCGCCGACGACGACGGTGCCGGTGTAGCCGGGATCGAGCAGTGGTGCACATGATCTTCGCCAAAGGCCATGGCACCCAGAACGACTTCGTGTTGCTGCCCGATCTGGACGCCAAGCTGACCCTGACGCCCGCGGTGGTGGCCGCGTTGTGCGATCGGCGCCGTGGGCTCGGTGCGGACGGGGTGCTGCGGATCACCACGGCGGGTGCCCTGCTGGCCGCCGGGGCGCTCGATCGCGTGCCGGACGGCGTCACCGTCGACGACTGGTACATGGACTACCGCAACGCCGACGGGTCGACGGCACAGATGTGTGGCAACGGCGCGCGGGTGTTCGCCCACTACCTGCGTGCCAGTGGCCTGGAAACCCGCGATGACTTCGTCGTCGGATCGCTGGCGGGCCCGCGACCCGTCGTCCTGCACCACGTCGATGCGACCAACGCCGACGTCAGCGTCGACATGGGCAAGGTGAACACGTTGGGTGAGGGACAGGCTGTCGTCGGCGGCCGCACCTTCAGCGGGTTGGCGGTCGATGTCGGCAACCCGCACCTGGCCTGCGTCGACCCTGAGCTCACGGCGCAGGCGCTGGCGGCGCTGGACGTCGCGGCGCCGGTGACCTTTGATGAGGCCCAGTTTCCGGGCGGGGTCAACGTCGAAGTGCTCACCGCGCCGGCCGACGGTGCGGTGAGCATGCGAGTGCACGAGCGTGGCGTGGGCGAAACCCGCTCCTGCGGCACCGGGACCGTCGCGGCCGCCGTCGCTGCGCTGTGCCACGCGGGCACGGCCAGCGGCACACTCACCGTGCGGGTCCCCGGCGGCGACGTCGTCGTCACCATCACCGAGGCCACCAGCTACCTGCGTGGGCCGTCGGTGTTGGTGGCCCGAGGCGAACTCAGCGAGGAATGGTGGCACAGCGCCCAGCGTTAATTCACGTGCATATCAGCGATTTGGCGTGCACCATATGTAGTTGCCTATGACATACCCGGAATTCCCCGATCAGGAAACCCCCAGCACGGGTGAACTCGCGCTCGACGATCGCGCTGCGCTGCGCCGCGTCGCCGGGTTATCCACCGAACTTGCCGATGTTTCCGAGGTCGAGTACCGCCAGCTGCGCCTCGAGCGGGTCGTGCTGGTCGGCGTGTGGACCGACGGCACTGCCGCCGACGCCGACGCCAGCCTCGCGGAGTTGGCCGCGCTCGCCGAGACCGCCGGTTCTGAGGTGCTCGAAGGCATGGTCCAGCGCCGCAGCAAGCCGGATGCGTCGACCTACATTGGTTCGGGCAAGGCGCAGGAGCTGCGTGGGGTGGTGCTGGCGACCGGTGCGGACACCGTGATCTGCGACGGCGAACTGTCCCCGGCGCAGCTGACCGCGCTGGAGAAGGCCGTCAAGGTCAAGGTCATCGACCGCACCGCGCTGATCCTGGATATCTTCGCCCAGCACGCCACCAGCCGGGAAGGCAAGGCGCAGGTGACGCTGGCGCAGATGGAGTACATGCTGCCGCGGTTGCGTGGTTGGGGTGAGTCCATGTCGCGGCAGGCCGGTGGTCGCGCCGGCGGCAGCGGCGGCGGGGTGGGTTTGCGCGGTCCCGGTGAGACCAAGATCGAGACCGATCGGCGCCGCATCCGCGAGCGAATGTCGAAGCTGCGCCGCGACATCAAGGACATGAAGCAGGTCCGCGACACTCAGCGCAGCCGACGGCTAGACAGCGACCTGGCATCCATCGCGATCGTCGGCTACACCAACGCCGGCAAGTCCAGTCTGCTCAACGCGTTGACCGGCGCCGGCGTGCTGGTGCAGGATGCCCTGTTCGCGACCCTGGAACCCACTACCCGCCGTGGACAATTCGACGACGGACGCGCGTTCGTGGTCAGTGACACCGTGGGTTTCGTGCGGCACCTGCCGACACAGCTGGTCGAAGCGTTCCGCTCGACGCTGGAAGAGGTCGTGGACGCCGATCTGCTGGTGCACGTCGTCGACGGCTCGGACGTCAACCCGCTGGCCCAGATCAGTGCAGTGCGCCAGGTGATCTCCGAGGTGACCACCGACCATCACGGCGATCCGGCGCCGGAGCTGCTGGTGGTCAACAAGGTTGACGCCGCAGGCGATTTGGCGCTGGCCAAGTTGCGCCGTGCGCTGCCCGGGGCGGTGTTCGTCTCGGCCCGCACCGGGGATGGCATCGACGCACTACGCCGCCGGATGGCCGAGCTGGCCGCGCCGACCGATACTGCGATCGACGTCGTAATCCCGTATAACCGCGGTGATTTGGTGTCCCGCGTGCATGCCGACGGCCGGGTTCAGCAGACCGAGCACATCAGCGACGGCACCCGGATCAAGGCGCGGGTACCGGTGGCGCTGGCCGCCAGCCTGCGCCAGTTCTCGGCGACCTGAAACTGCCCC
>NZ_DATMLH010000168.1:0-21655 GCF_035570115.1 Mycobacterium sp. | reverse complement strand
GAGGCGCCGCCTGACCCACCGGCGGCGGGCCGATCACACCCTTGCGTCTACCTCTGATTTACAGAATTCTCATCGAAATGGCGGTACAGGACCATGGGGCGGGTGCCCGCGCCTAACCTGCTCCTTCGGAGATATCTTGTGGCACAACGGCATCAGCTGGTGCCGAGCGCGACCTGCGCAACGGCGCGGCGCCCCTCGCAGGTCACCGGCGCGTCCGTACGGCTGCGGCGACGGCCTCTGGGGCTTCGGACGGAGGGTAGTGGCCCACACCAGCAAGCTCAGTCACCGTAGCGTTCGGCAAGACGTTGACGGCCTGTTCAAGGACGTGGCGGCCCGATACCGGGTCCTCCAGGCCCCACACGAGATGCAATGGGCCATCCCAACTGGCTAAAGCCGCTTCCCACCGACGATGATGGACCTGCCGCTCGGCGTTGTACTTGATCAGCAAATGCCACAACTTCTGCCCGTTTTGCCGCGACATACCTAGCCAGAGGTCGTCGAACTCAGTATCGGTAAGCCTCGATCCGCGAACCGCGTCGAGGAGGGAACGGACTCTCCCAGCGCTGACACGACTGGCCAGCAGCTTGCCCACGACCGGCTTAATCAGCAACTTCTGTTGGCGTGTCGGGCGGTATGCGCTGTACACGATGCCACAGTTCAACATGACGATGCTGTCGATCGCGAAGCCGAGCTGGCCCCGATTGGCTCGGTCGACGAGTTCCTGACCGACGATTCCGCCGTAATCGTGGATCACCAACCGCGCCGACTTCACACCCAGATGCGCGGCGAGATCCTCGACGATGTCGGCTGATTCGGCCACCGAATACTCGTGGGGGTTCGGCTTGTCCGAGGCGCCGTAGCCCAGAAAATCGAGCGTGATCACATCATGGTCGCGAGCAAGATCGCTAGCCACTTCTGCGTAGTCATAAGACCACGTCGGAAACCCATGCAGCAGCAGCACAGTGGGCCCCTCCCCACGCCGCCTGAATGCGATGCGATGCCCCTGCCGGCTGACCAGCGTGTCGTTTTCGGCGATCCATTCCGCGGCCCGCGGCACATTGGCTTCCATTGGACTCACCTTCAGTGTTGATGCCGACTTAGTCGGATTTGCTTGGTATTTGGACAGATCACAGATCAGCTCGATAACAATCCGGCACGCGCTGCCGTCAAGGTGATGCGCACAGAGTGTGCGATGAGGTCCTCGTCGATGGGGTCGCCGGTGGTGACCATGCGATAGAACAGCGGTGCCCGGAAGGTAGTGAGCAAGGCGTTCGTGTCGGTGTTTGCCGGAAGCTCACCGCGCTCGATAGCTTGCGCGACGAGAGGGGTTGCGCGTTCAGCCTGGTGGTCGAAGTAGCGTCGGGTTGCGTCGCGAAGCTGAGTCGATCGGAGGCCAGCAGTAAGGACGACCGAAACAATCTGGCGTCCGACGCCGGCGTTCAGTTGGTCGGCCAATGTCTTGCCGAGTGCGAGTAGGTCCGTGTCGATGCTGCCGGTGTCCAGGTCTGGGATGGCGTCGTAGGACCACGTCGTGAGCGCATCGACCAGGAGGTCGTCGAGCGTGGGCCACCGTCGGTAGACGGTGGTCTTGTTGACGCCGGCGCGGGAGGCCACCGCCTCCACGCTCAGCGCTGCGTAGCCGTTGATAGCCAGCTCGTCGAGGACGGCGGTAAGGATCGCGTCACGGACCCGTGCGCTCCGACCGCCGGTCCGAACACCCTGAACGACCTGCCGATTTGACACTAATCGCCTCTACTAGTTGCTTTAATGACTCGCCTGTGTCATTGTAGCTTAAAGCAACGCTATGTTGCTATAACTCAGGCAAGGAGCCGGACATGAAATTCATCTTCGACACCGACGAATCGTTCTCGTTCGAGACGCTGCGCGCGGTCGGCTACACCGTCTACGGCGGGGCCGATATCGGCGAGGTCATCGCCACCGCGGAACGGATCACGCCCGGTGACACGGAGTCGTGGTATCGCGAATGGCGCGCCCTGGCAGACCGGATAGCGACCATCGCCGACAAGTGTGCTGCCGACGGACACACGGCCAGTGCTAATAGTGCCTACTTGCGCGCCTCCAACTACTACCGGACTGCTGAGTTCTTCCTTCGCGACGATCCATGGAACGACCCGCGCGTAGCCGACACCTCGGCGCGCGCGATCGAGACGTTTCGGGCCGCGCCGGAAATTCAGGCGAAGTGGACACGGGTCGGGATCCCCTACCAGGGAATCGAACTCGAGGGTTATTACCTCAATTCCAGCGGCGAGGAACCCGGACGTACCCTGCTCGCACACGGTGGTTATGACTCCACGGTCGAAGAGTTGTTTTTTACCGCGGGGGAGGCCGCGCGGCAGCGCGGGTGGAACTGCCTGATTTTCGAGGGCCCCGGGCAGGGGTCGGCGTTACGGCACAACAAACTGCTATTCCGACCCGATTGGGAGACCGTGGTCACCCCTGTGGTGGACTTCGCCGTCAACCTTCCCGGGGTCGACCCCGAACGCATCGCGTTGCTTGGCATGAGCATGGGAGGCTACCTGGCTCCTCGCGCGGCGGCCTTCGAGCACCGGATCGCGGCGTGTATCGCCTATGACGGTGTGTTCAACTTTGCGGCGGCCCTGCCTGGACCACAGCTTGATGCCACGCAACGAGTCGCGGCGCTGGATAATTTGATGGCCCACCGGGCCGAGGCGCCAACGCAGCTGCGGTGGGCAGTGTCGAACGCCATATGGACAATGGGACTCGCCACCGGCCAAGAGTTCCTCGATGAGTTCAGCAAGTATGACCTCACCCACGTGGCGGATCAGATCGCCTGTCCGACGCTGGTCTGCGAGGCGCAAAACGACCAGTTCTTCTCCGGGCAGCCCCGCATGCTCTACGAGGCCCTGGACTGCCCGAAAACCTTTGTGACGTTTACTGCCGCCGAGGGCGCCGAAGAGCACTGCCATGTCGGAGCGCTGACGCTGTTTCATCAGCGCATGTTCGACTGGCTCGATGACACCCTCGGGTCTTGAGGACGGGTGCCGCGCGATGCCTCACCCACATTACCGAATAGTCAATTTCACCCAATGCATGAAAGAGGTTGTGCCATGACCGGTTTTCCATACCCAGAGCTCGACGCCGAAAAAGAAACCGAATACAAGTTGTTTCCCATCAACTTGACACGGATGATGCTCCACACGCAGGGGCTGACGGTGCCGTATTGGAAGTACGGGTTGAGCTTTCGCAACGCCAAGATCCCGCCACTGCTGCGCGAGCAGGTGATCGTGCGGGTCGGTGCGGTCGCTGATTGCGAATACGAACTGGTTCAACACAATTCGGAAGCCTTGCGGACCGGGACCAGCCCAGAACTGCTGGCGGACCTGATCAACCCGCAGCACCGGGAGTTTGACGATCCGTCGCTGACGGCGGTGGTCAAGTATGTCGACTCGTTAGTCACGAATATCGGAGCCGAACAAGACACTCTCGATGAGGTGCGGAAGTACTTCCCGGACAACGAAGTCGCCGAGATCACCCTACTGGCGGGCACCTACGTCCTATGCGCCACATTCCTCAAATCGCTGCAGGTGCCCCTGGATCACGGACCCGTCGACTGGGCCGCTGCCGACGCCTACATGAAAAAGGAGGGCCGGTAGATGACGAACGACCTTGCGCTTTTAGAGGACTACATCCAGCGCTGCTCCAACTGGGGCCGATGGGGCCCGCGTGACCAACTGGGCACAGTCAACCTCATCACACCCGACAAAATCCGCGAAGCCGCGGGACTGGTGAAGGTCGGCAAGACCATCTCTCTGACCATGCCCTACGACGAGCACGGCCCGCAGACCGGCTACCTCGGCAGAGCCAATCCCCATCTGTACCAACTCGCCTCGGGACCCGGTTACCTCGTCGGCGAACAAGAAAACTTGGAGACACGAACCCTGACCGAGTTGAGGAAACCCACCGGGCAACCCACCCTCGGCTACTACGACGACGTCCTGGTCATGCCCACCCAATCCGGCACCCAGTGGGATGCGCTGTGCCACTTTTTCTGGCGCGGGCAGATGTACAACGGGCACCCGGCCAGTGACGCCGGAACGGCGGGCAGCCGCAGCAACGGCGTACAGAACTACACCGGCAAGATCGTCACCCGCGGGGTGTTCGTCGACCTGGCCGAATACCGCGGCGTGGACACCCTCGAGCCCGGCTACGCCATTACCACCGACGACCTCGACGAGTACCTTGCGGCCAAGAATCTGGAGATCCGGCCCGGCGACGCGCTGATCATCCGCACCGGGTTCATGGCCGCACGGCGCGGGAACTGGGGAGACTACGCCGGCGGTCCCTCGCCGGGGCTGTCGCTGCACTCCGCTCCGTGGATACGTGACAAAGACATCGCCGCCGTCGCCACCGACACCTGGGGAATTGAGGTGCTGCCCAACGAGATTGACTGCTTCCAGCCATTGCACTTGGTCAGCCTCGCCCACACCGGGCTAGCCTTCGGCGAAATGTTCGACCTCGACGCGCTGTCCGCCGACAGCAAGGCGGACGGGATCTACGAGTTGATGTTCTCAGCATCACCCCTGCCCCTGACCGGCGCATCCGGCGGCCCGGTTTCCGCGCTCGCAATCAAGTAAAAATGTTGCCTCGTCCTTCGGCCGCTGACGCGTGAGGCATTCTTAACCCATGACGGTCGATGCCCTGTTGCAGTCGATACCCCCACTCACTGTGTACGTCGTAGTTGGCGTGGTTGTCGGGGTGGAGAGCCTGGGCATCCCGCTGCCGGGTGAGATCGTCCTCGTCAGCGCCGCACTGCTGTCGTCGCGGCATGAGCTGGCGGTCAACCCGATCGGCGTCGGTGCTGCCGCGGTGATAGGGGCGGTGATCGGCGACTCGACCGGCTACGCGATCGGCCACCGGCTCGGCCTACCGATGTTCGACCGGCTGGGACGGCGCTTTCCGAACCACTTCGGCCCCGGACACGTCGCGTATGCCGAGCGACTGTTCGACCGTTGGGGCGCGCGGGCGGTGTTCTTCGGCCGTTTCATCGCGTTGCTCCGGATATTCGCCGGGCCACTGGCCGGGGCGTTAAAGATGCGCTACGCAAGGTTTTTGGTCGCCAACGTGTCGGGCGCGGTGTGTTGGGCGGGCGGCACTACCGCTCTGGTTTATTACGCGGGCGTGGCCGCCGAACGGTGGCTGACCCGCTTCTCATGGATTGCGTTGGTTGTCGCTGTCGTGTGCGGGGTGATCGCCGCAGTCCTGCTGCGCGAGCGGGTGTCCCGCACGATCGCCGAACTCGCGGCCGAACACTCGAGCGAATCCGGCCACGGCGCCGCGTGAATATCGCGGGCACCGACAAAGAACACGCGTCTTTTTGGCGCTCGCCGAGGGAGCCGAGGCGGGCGTTAGCACATATCCCGCCCTGTTTTTCGAAACCGGCAAAATCGGCGCTTCAAATCTTCGCGGCGACGTTTCAATAGCTTTGCCAGAAGGCCATCTGAGCGTCTCGACGAGCTGACATCTCCGCGTTGCCGGCCGCGCGGGGACACCCTCCGCGCTCAACCGAGTTACACTGATAATTCTGATCTTTGGTAACGCGAGCGCGCGATCATCTCGAGACCAATCGCCATTGTGAGCGGGGTGGATGAACTATGCAGATGCGAGATCCGATAGTTTGCTGCGCGGCCCCCATCGCAGCCGCAGGCTCAGTGAATTCTCAGGCAGCTTTTCATGGACATGCGTAACAGCTTCTGTTATAAAAATGAGATCTACTAATCGACGTCGGTCTTAAGCCACGTAGGGCGGGCATCCATATCGCGACGCACAGCGCCGCCGATTAGGAGGACCACATGGGCACTTTTGCCATGGCAGAGCCATCCTGCAATCACCTGATGCTGAGCAGCCGCCTCATCTCCGAGTTGGCGCAGGCGCGAAGCACGCTGCGGATGACCACCGAGCGGATCGGATTGGCGGTGATCGTCACCGCCGGAGGTGAATTGGACGCATCCAACGAAGCCACCTGGCGACGCCTGCTCAGCGAGGCCGCGGCTGCAGCAGGCCCGCCGGGACCGCTTGTGGTCGACACCGGCGGGCTGGACTTCATGGGGTGCTGCGCCTACGCCGCGTTGGCCGAGGAGGCGGAGCGCTGCCGGCAGCGTGGCGTCGACGTACGACTCGTGGGCAATCAGCCGCTTGTCGCCCGGATCGTCGCCGCGTGCGGCCTGGGCGAGTTGCTGCCGATTGATGACAGCGTGGACGCTGCGCTGTCGGTGTACGACCCCGGCGACTGGTAAGCCAGCCTTACAGAAGGAACAGTAGGTAGTTGCCAACGGGCCGTCATGACTAACGGTTGATCTGAAACCACCTGTAACGCCACACGCCGCCGTAGCGAAGTAGTCCGAAATAGTTCGACGGTAGCCAGGGTGCATCCCTAAATCCGCCCTCACCTCGGCGAGCCGGCGAACGACTTGGAGGAGTATTGGACATCGTCCTCGGGGTATCGATGGCTCCAGCAACCATCCGCATGGTGCTGGTCGAAGGGGAAAACGCTGACGGCGTCACTGTCGATGAGGATTACTTCGATGTTGGCGATGCCAACGACCCGAGAACGTTGAGCGCACCGGACCAGGTGATCGCGGCCATCTTCGGTACCCGTGAAGGCGCGGGCCAAGGCGGCCACCAACTGACGTCGGCCGGTGTGACGTGGACCGATCCACGCGATGCCGCCGCGCTCGCGACAGCACTGGCCGCTCGCAAGATCGAGAACGTGATGCTGGTGTCGGCATTTTTGGCTGCTGCTGCGCTGGCCCAAACCGTAGGCAATGCAATCGGTTACGAATACACGGCGATGCTGTTCGTCGAACCCGACACCGCCACGTTGGCTGTCATCGACTCCGCTGACGGTTCGATCACCGATGTGCGGCGCCGTCCACTGAATGGCGCCAACCCGGTGCCCGAACTGGCCGCGATGATTGCCGGACTCAACGCGCCGGAAAGCTACGCGGAGGGTTTGTTCATTGTCGGCTGCGACGTGGATATCGCGCCGATCAAGCCGGCGCTGGAGGTGGCGTCATACCTTCCGGTCAGCGCCCCTGAGGAGCCGGACATGGCGCTGGCCCGCGGGGCAGCGCTGGCATCCGCCAACGCGCCCCTGTTCGCATCCTCCACCGCCGCGTTGGCCTACGCGCAAGATCCCGGCACCGGTGAAGTGGACCCGTTCGCCGTCTCGCCCGGTTACCTCGAGGTGCCCGTTCACCGCTCCGGTGCCGAGCTCCGCGAGGAGGATCTCGCCTACAGCGCTGCGCCCGACCACGACGCCGATGCGCAAACCGGTGTCGCGCACATTGCCGAGGTCGCTACCGAGCATGATTTCGACACGAGCCAGCGCCGTCGACCGCTCATGTTGGTGGGCAGCGCATTGGCGGTCGTCGTTGTCAGCGCCGCGTTGGCGTTGGAGATCGCGCTGGCACTGGGTATGCGACCGGCGGTCGCGTTGCGGCCTATTCCCGGCCAAGCTCTCATCGCGCCGGCCCAGTCGGCACCGTTACCAGCGGTGGCCCCGCTTATTCCGGCGCCGCACCCGCTCGCAATTCATGCGGCACCGCTTCCGCCACGCCTGCCCGCTCCGGCGCGGATCGCGGCCCCTGCACCACTGCCCCTGCCGGTTCCCGCCGCACCCGTGCCGGTGCCCGTCCCGGTGCCGATGCATGTGGGTGTTCCGGCGCCTGTCCACGTCCCGTTTAGTCAACCTCGGATGAATCTGGGCGTCCCCAGGCAGCTGCTGCCGAACATGCCATCGATGCGCGGGTCCATCCCGCAGTTCGGTGGGCAGAATCCCCAGCCGCCAATGAATTTCCCGGGCCCCCAGGGCCCTCGGTACTCTCAAGGCCCTCGGTACTCTCAAGGCCCTCGGTTCCCTGGAGGTCCCGGGTTCTCTGGGGGTCCTGGGTTCTCCCAGGGTCCCCGCTTCCCCGGCGGGCCGGGTCCGATGATGCCGGGTCCGATGGGTCCCCGATTCCCCGGCATGCCGGGTCCGATGTTTCCCCGGATGCCCGGTCCCACGATGCCCGGACTCCCGCATTTCAACTTCCCGTTTCCGTCATTCCGGTTCTGAGAGAGTCGAATTCGACTGTTTATTGGGGAAGGCCGAAGAGCTGAACCACCCCATGGTCGCGGCCGGCGGTGTAGCCACCGTCGACGGCGATGGCCTGGCCGCTGACGAATGACGCGTCCGGAGAGACGAGAAACGCCGCCGTGGCGGCGATCTCTTCCGGGAGACCCATCCGTTGCAGCGCGTGCTCCTTGGTGATCGAGGCCTTCGGACCCTCCATCCCCGGCAAGCCGAAGACGCTGCCGGTCATCGGCGTTTCGATGAAACCGGGACAAATGGCGTTTGCCCGGATACCGCTGGGGCCGTAATCGAGCGCGATGTTCTTGGTGAGTAGGACGACGCCACCCTTCGAGGCGTTATAGGCACTGCCGCCCGCCGTGCCTTCCAGTCCCTCGATGCTTGCCAGCGTCACGATCGAGCCTCGCTCGCCGTTGACCCGCGGTTGGTCGATCATCCTGGCCAGCACCGCCTTGGCGACCAGAAATGTGCCGGTGAGGTTGATCGCGATCACCCGCTCCCATTCGGCGCGGTCCAGCAGGTGGACCGGGCCACCGCCGGCAACGCCTGCGGCATGGACGACACCGTCGAGCCGGTCGGGGACGGCGGCCAGCACGGCGGCGATCGCGGCCTCGTCGGTCACGTCCGCCGTCACGAATCGGAAGTCAGGGCCGAGGTCCGGTGCGGCGACCAGGTCGGCGCCGACGACGCTGCCGCCTTCGGCCAGCAGGCGCTGGGCGGTGGCCAGCCCGATGCCAGACGCCGCACCCGTTACGACGAACGTGCGGGAACGGGCGCGATCAGCGCTCGGCATGGCTGGTCCTCTCGAGTTCTGTTGCGGCGCAGTCAGAGTCCGAACTGGTCCTCGATGATGCCGAGCCAGATCTGCGCGACGTCCATTGCGACCTTCTCGCTGATGAACGCGTGCTGGGTGCCGGTGTAGATGTCACGGAAAGCGCGCTCGAGTCGGCTGCCCTCGCGAATCGCGGTGCTCCCAGCCGCCAAATGGGCCCACTCGGCGCAGGACCGTGCCGTGTCGGTGGCATAGACCGCCGCCACCCGCATGTCGGCCCGCATCGCGGGGGTCAGGTCGCCGCCCGCGTCGACCGCTGCCTCGGCTGCAGAAAAGGCGTCGATCACCAGCAGGCGAGCTGCGCGCCACGCGGCGACGTGGTGGGCGAGTCCCTTTTGGAAGGTGGGGCGGCTGGCCAAGGTCGCCATGTCGCTCATCCGTACTTTGGTGGCCGCGAGTTCCTCGACATCGTCGAGCATGCTCTTGGCCACTCCCAACGCGAACGACGCGTGGCCGGCGGCGGTGATCGGCATCAGACCCATCCGGCTGGCCGCCGAGGTTCCGCGGAGAGGCGCACGGGTGAACAGGGGCATGGTCCGGTACTCCGGCACGAACAGGTCGGCGACGTTGTAGTCGTAGGAGCCGGTGCCTTTGAGTCCCTGGACATGCCATCCGTCGGTGAAGGTGACCTCCTCGCGAGGAAGAAATGCGACCCGCATTTCGGGAATGCCCTCGCTGACCCAACGCATCTCACCGTTGTCCATCGGGAAAAAGCCGGCGCCGATGTACGCGGAGTGCCCGGTGCCGGAGCCGAAATTCCATGCACCACTCAACCGGTAGCCGCCGTCGACAACTGCCCCCTGCCCGTTGGGGAAGTACTGACCGCCGATGGTGACGTGGTTGTCGTTGCGAGTAAAGATCTCGGCGAAACCCTCATCGGGCAGATAAGTCGCGGCGGCGAAGGTCGAAGGCAGATTCGCAATGCCAATCCAGCCGAAAGACCCGTCTTGCCAAGCCATTTCGATCCACGTCTCGATCATCTCGTGGAACGATGGTTCGACGCCGCCCGCCGCTTTCGGATTGAATGCAGACATCAGGCCGCTGACCCACATCTCCTCGACGATCGGCGCCGAGAGCGTGCGCAAACGCTCCGATTCCGCAGCCTCTGCACGGACCAGATCACGCATCCCGCGAGCTCGATCCACCACCCGATCACGCATTCCGGTCATGAGCGCAGCTCTCCCCCGCAAGCGGGTGGCGTCCCCACCTCATCGCTTCGCTCGGCATCGTCGACGGCGCGGGTCATGGCACGATCCTTTAGGACTGCGGCCCTGCATCATCGGGGATCATGAACGGCCGGCTTCGTGGCGGCCATGTCCTTACTTGCGCCTTTGCCTCTGCCTTTGCCTTGGCCTTTGCCCTGGCTTTGGCTTTTTGCTGTGCCTTGTAGTCGTCCTCGTCAATGTCGTCGTCCTCGTCGACTGCGTCTTCGGTCTCGAAGATGACCTCGTACCACCGCTTATTGGGCTGTACCCGCGTTTCGATGTCACCAGTTGGAGTCGCGCGTCTCAGCTGGACGTTTTCCAGGCTCGGATCACGTCGGCAGATGAAGGCTTCGAGCGCCTCCGCCAACGGAATACCACTGAGATTGATGTCTGCGAGCGCCCTGCCCTGGTACATAGCCACGCCGCACATCTTGCACCGGAATCGCGATGCACGCATCATTTTCCGGCGCTGGCATGTCGAGGCCTTATCGCTGTCGGCGTAGACACCTCACGGCCTCCGGACCTGCAACAGCAAGGTCCGGAGGCCGTGAGTTTTACGTTGTCTCAGTACAGCGGAATCCAGAGTCCGAAGAGCCAGAAGCCCCATCCCCCGAAAACCGGGTTGAACATCGGGATCGCGTTATAGCCGTTGTAATTGAATGGCCCGAAATCGCGTTGCGCGTAGCCCCAGTCACGCGCCGGACCATTCCATGGGCTGTTCCAACCACCGGGAGGCGGCGGACCGCCCCAGCCACCCGGGGGCGGCGGCCCGTCCCACCAAGGCGGCTGCGCTCCGGGTGGAGGCCCACCATTCCAACCCCATCCGTGTTGTCGCGGCGGAGGCGGCGCACCGTGGTCGGGTGCGCTGAAGCCGTGCGGCGCATCCCTGGGGCCGCCCATCTGGGGACCACCCCGCTCGTACGAACCCCTGGGTGTGTACGGCGCCGGTCCCCCAGGTCCACCGGGTCCACCCGGCCCGCCGGGTCCATGCCCTGGTCCCCCAGGTTCTCCCGGCCCGCCGGGTCCATGCCCAGGTCCACCAGGTCCACCGGGCCCGCCAGGTCCAGGACCACCAGGTCCACCGGGCCCACCCGGTCCGCCAGGCCCCTGATGTCCACCCGGCCCACCGGGTCCACCGGGTCCACCCGGTCCACCGGGTCCACCCGGTCCAGGACCACCAGGTCCACCGGGTCCACCCGGTCCGCCAGGCCCCTGATGTCCACCCGGCCCACCGGGCCCGCCCGGCCCATGACCGCCAGGCCCGCCCGGCCCAGGGCCGCCGGGTCCACCGGGTCCGCCTGGCCCCGGTCCAGGTCCTGGACCGCCAGGCCCGCCCGGCCCGTGACCACCAGGCCCGCCCGGCCCAGGCCCACCAGGTCCACCCGGCCCAGGGCCGCCGGGTCCACCGGGTCCACCCGGTCCAGGACCACCAGGCCCACCGGGTCCACCGGGCCCCGGCCCGTCGGCGAAGGGCCCATGCCAAGTGGGAGCTGGCTGCAACGGCGCGGCATTGGCGGGCTCGACGCCCACCGTCAGTGCAGAAATGCCGACGCCTGCGGCAATCGCCGCACCTGCCACGCGCTTCACATACATACCTGTTAGACCCTTCTGCGCACGAGATCGGGAGCGTGGCTACCACGCTGAGCTGTGCCGTAAGACCGCTGCTTTAGGGGCACGTCACATCCATCTCGAATGGTTTGGTCAGCTGCTGCTCTGGGTTGGACATGTTTACCCCCGTCGCAGTGCCCTTGATCGTGTAGGAGTTGCCGCTTTTTGTGGCCTGGACGGTGCCCTGATTCGGTGCGCCGGACGAGTAGCCCAGCGTCACGCCGGTGAGGTTACCCAGTCCGACCGCTTGCACGACTGGCGGATCAGCAGCGGTCACCACCGCGCCGATCCCGGTCGACGGATCGCCGATACCGATGTTGACGTTGCCATTAGCCGGAGTGCAACTGACCTGACCAGTGACGTTCTGATTCTGGCCATCGATGATGACCTGGTTACCGACAGCCGCCGGTGAGCTGGTGGGTGAGTTTGTATTGGACTTGTTGCTCGAACAGCCAGCCATGCCCGCAACCACGGTGGCCGCGGCCGCTATGCCGACCAAAATCCCGCACTTTGCCACTGGACTCCTTCGTCTCGTCGCTCTCAAAACACTGGCGGATTGTTGATAGGTGCGCGATCGAAGACAATCGGCCGTCCCGTCGTGAACGCACCATCCAGGCCGCCCCTTTTGCGACCCTACGCTCCGGGTCGCTGCTGAGGCATTACGCCAGAAATCCTGCGTCATGACCGCTCCGATCACCGTGATGCGCAGCGCATCCCGGTGATACCCACCAGCCGAGTACCTAAACGCGAGCTTCCATCCCAACGTCGGCACACGGCTCGGAAACGATGAAAGCGCTCGCGCTCCGGACGCTTAATCAGTGTTCTGCTTGCGGCGACGCCGGCTCGATGGCGGTCAGCTCGGTGAGGCCGGTGATTTCGAAAATGCGCATCATCAGGGGGCGGACGATCAGCTGGATGTGGTCAGCATGGGTAAACAGGGCGTTGACGGCGGCGCTGTCCAGGTACTCCACAGCACTGAGGTCGACGGTCAGCATCCCGCCGGTGCCAGCTGTCTCGGCGATGGCCGTGGTGAGGGCCTGAGTGAAAGTGTCGATGTTGCTCAGGTCGATTTCCCCCACTGCGACCAGCACGAGTTTGCCGTCGTCACGGCGGGCGGTGTCGACGGTGAGCAATGTACGCATCAGGTGATCCTCGCCGACAACTGAACCAACGTTCCTGTGGCGCCGGGGTTGATCGCGACAGTATGCATCAGCGCTCGCATGAGCTTAATCCCCCGGCCGCGGTGGGCGGCGGCGTCCGGTCGTGGAGGTTTCCACGAACCGGTGTCAACGACGGTCAACTGCACCTGGTCGAACAGTGCGGTCGCGCGCAGGCTGATGATGCCCTCCGGACTGTGGCGGTGACCGTGCTCGATCGCGTTGGCGATGGCTTCTCCGACCGCGATGACCATGTCCTGAGTTTGCACGGGGTCCACCCGGGCCCGCATCAGCCAGCTGCGCAGTGCGGCGCGGGTGGGGGCGAGTTGGCTAACGTGGGCGGGAAACTCCAGCTGCAGTGGGGCCGGATGGCGGTAGAGCAGCAGCGCAACGTCATCCTGATAGCCATCGCTTGGCGCGAGACGGGACATGATCTGGTCCGCCAAATCGTCCAGGGTGAGCCCGCGGCCGTCCTGGAGGAGGACGGATGCGCGGGCGATGCCGTGGTCCAGTCCCCTGCGGCGACGCTCGACCAGACCGTCGGTATAGAGCAGCAGGGTCGCGCGCGCCGGCAAAGTCACGTGGGCTTCGGGGCGCGGCCGTTCGGCTCGTATTCCCAGGGGAATGGTGTGGCCTTCGTCGAGCAGCTGCGTTGTCCCATCGGCAAGAACCAGGATTGGCGGCGGGTGCCCGGCACTGGAGTACACCAGTTCACCGGTGTCGGGATTGAGCACCGCGCAGACGACGGTGGTGCACTGGGCGCCGGGTAGCCGCGCGGCAAACCGGTCCAGCCCCGCGAGCGCAACACGGGGGCTGGGGTGGTCGAGCAGGAGCGCGCGGCAGGCGCTGCGCACCTGTCCCATCACGGCGGCCGCCGCCAGGCCATGCCCGACACAGTCGCCGACAATCAACGCGATGCGCCCGTCCTGCAAGTCGACGATGTCGTACCAGTCACCGCCGACCTGTAGGGGCCGGCTGGCAGCCTGATAGCGGACCGCGAAGCCGGGCGGTAGATGAGCGGGGCCGAGGATTGCGTGTTGCAGCGCCAACGCGGTTTCGCGCTGCTGATCAACCTGGTGCACCCGGTGCAGGCCCTGGCCGAGGCGCCCCGCCAGCACGGTGAGCAAAGTCTGGTCCTCCAGGGTGAACGGCCGTTCTTCGGCCAGATCGATCCAGACGACGAGCACGCCCTCGGGATGCTGCAGCGCGATGCCCGCCGTCCCGGCCTTTGCCGTCTTGGGGGTGAGAAGGTCGCCGTCGCGCAAAGAGCTGAGCATCTGTCGTGTTTGGGATGACAGGTCGCGCCACTGCACGGGTTCGCCGACCGCCACCACTTGCGGTGTGCCGTAGGCGGATTCCGTCGAGGAATCGCGGGTCGGGAAGGTGACGGCCAGAACGCGCCGGGCACGCCATAACCGACGCAGTTGCTCTGCTGCGGCGCGCACCGCGTCATCGACGGTATCGGCTTGGGCGAGCTCCTGATTGAGCGCATGTTCGCGACCTGCGGCCAGCGCCAACGCGATAGCAGCGTGTCGGGCGAAGTCACTGACCAGCTCGAGGTAAGCGTTGTCGAATGACGGCTGCAGCGGGCGACGCGCAACGGCAATCACCCCAAGCACCCTGTCGTCCGCAGTCAGCGGCATGACGATCGCCGAGCGTTCACCGACATCGGTGAAACCCTCGATCGGATATTGGAAAGAATCAGTGATCAGCGGCAGACCGCGACGCGCCACACCGCCGGTGGTCGAGCCGTCCATCGGAACCTGCTGACCAATCACCTCCAAGGCGTACCGGCCCGCCGTAGCCGCCACGACCAGGGTGTCGACTTCATCGGCTGGCAGCTCGGACTCCCTCGGAACCAGCAATATCGCCTGCTCAGCGTCGGCCAACTCCAACGCCCGGTTCACGATGAGCTGCAGCGGCCCCGTCTGTGGGTCGCCGGACAACAGCGCGGCCGTGATCTCACGACTGGCCTTCATCCATTTCGCTGATTCACGTTCTCGTTCGAAGAGTCGCGCATTATCGATGGCGGCGGCCGCCGCCGTTGCCAATGCCCGCACGGCGCTCTCCTGGGTGTCGGAAAACACTCGGCGGGGCCGGTCGTCGGCCAGGTAGAGGCTCCCAAAGTCAGCGGCCCGCACGGTGATTGGTATTCCGAGGAGCGCCCGCATCGGCGGGTCGTGCGCGTGCAGCCCGGCGGCCGGTGGATAAGCAGTCAGATCGTCGACCCGGAGACCCTCACCTACCGGCAGATCGCCCAGCCGCCGCGCTGTGTCGTCGTCGATTCCCGTGCAGACGAAAGAGACCAGGGTGCCATCGGATCCGCGTATACCCAGAACTCCGTAGGGAGCGCCGGTCAGCTCCATCGCTGCATCGACGATTCGGTGCAGCATCACACCCAGGTCAAGGTCGGAGCCGATGTCGACGATGACCCGCACCAGATTTTGCATCTGGTCGCGTGCGGCCACCAGTTCGTCATGCTGCTCGTGCATTCGGCTCACCAATCCGCGCCGGCCTTGCTGAACACGGATTCACCCCGGTCGCTCCCCCAATAGATACCAACCTGATCGCACAAATAAACGACCTTTGCCGACCAATGTCGTCGCGGCGGGGGTGGGGTGCTGGTGAAGCGTGCCGTGGAATGGCAGTCGGTAGCGATCAGGCCGGTGCTTGAGGATAGACCGGGAGCCAGCGCACCTGCGTGATCCGTTCGGTGAGTTCCTCGCCGCTGCGCTTCGGGGCGACGCCGTCGGCGACGGCCTGGACGGCCACGGCGTGCGCAATTCGGACAGCGATATCGGGCAGGTCCACCCACGCGGGCAGCAACGACTGGTCAGGATCGGCGAGGGCGGGCGACGCCTCGCCCAGGGTCGCCGCCGCAACCCGCATCATCTCGTCGGTGACTCGGGTCGCTTGGGCTGCGGTCACGGCAAGCCCCATCGCGGGGAAGATATAGACGTTATTACATTGAGCAACAGCATATTCCACGCCATTGCGGTGCAGCGGCGCGAACGGTGATCCGGTGGCAATCAGAGCACGCCCGTCGGTCCAGTGGTCCAATTCCGCCGGGTGCGCCTCGGCCCGGCTGGTCGGGTTGGACAACGGGAAGATGATCGGCCGCTCGGTCTTGCCGGCCATCTCGCGCACGATGCTCTCGGTGAAGGCACCGGCGGCGGTGGACAGCCCCAGCAGCACACCGACGTCGACGTGGTGTACGACGTCGGCAAGTTGGGCCGGTTCCGACAGCCCCCAACCCGAGACCCGGTCGGCGGGCTGAGCGAAGTCGCGTTGCCCGGCTGACAGATCCGTGCGGTCGTCGGTGAGCAGCCCGTCCACGTCGACAACCCAGATCCGTTCCCGGGCAGCATCTTCGGACAGTCCCTGGTTCATCATCTCGCGGCGGATCATGTCCAGCACGCCGATGCCGGCCGAGCCCGCACCGAGCATGACGATCTGCTGCTGCGACAGAGCGCGGCCTGCCACTTTCGCGGCACCGTGCAACGCACCGAGGGTGACGGCCGCGGTGCCCTGAATGTCATCGTTGAAAGTGAGCAGCTGGTCGCGGTAGCGGGCAAGGATCGGCTCAGCATGCACAGTGGCGAAGTCCTCCCACTGCAGCAGCACATTGGGCAGTTGTTCGTGCACCGCGGTGACGAACTGGTCGACGAACGCGTAGTAGTCGTCGTCCTCGATGCGTCGGTGGCGCCAACCGAGGTAAAGCGGGTCGTCGACGAGTTCCGCGTTGTCGGTGCCCACATCGAGCACGATCGGAAGGGTGCGCGCGGGATCGATGCCGCCGATCAGGGTGTATAGCGACAGCTTGCCGATCGGAATGCCCATCCCGCCGATGCCCTGATCCCCCAAACCAAGGATTCGCTGACCGTCGGTCACCACAATCACATCGACATCGTGTTGGGGGCGGTTGCGCAGCACCTCGTCGAGACAGTCGCGTTCGGGATAGGAAACGAACAATCCCCGTGGTCGGCGATAGATCTCGCCGAAACGCTGGCAGGCTTCGCCGACTGTGGGCGTATACACGATCGGCAGGGTCTCGGGGATGTGGTCGTGCAGCACGCGGTAGAACAGGGTTTCGTTGCGGTCCTGCAACGCACGGAGATAGATGTGCTTGTCGAGATCGTCGTGGCGAGTGGAAAATTCATGCCAGCAATGCGCGGCTTGATCTTCCAGGGTCTTCACCCCCGTTGGCAGCAGCCCAAGCAGACCGTACTTGCGGCGCTCGGCCTCCGAAAAGGCCGTACCCTTTGTCGTCAACGCATCGAACAGGGCGGCCTGCCCCCGCTTTTCGTCAGGCATCCTGGGCATCCGTTCTGTTAATTTTCGCGGCGAGTTCCGTTAGCGTGCAGTTTGTTTGACGTCGGCGTTGTTCCACTCGCTCGTCAGGCGGTACGACTCGGCAGCGGCGGCCGCCCGAGCGAGGATCTCACCCGTAACAGGACGAGTTGTCGCGATCGCCATGAGTGGATGGTATGACCACCAAGTGGGCCACGCAGGAATTGCCGTCAATGCCGCGAGGGCAACGAGCAACGATGCAGCAAGTTAAGGAGCACTTCATGTGGGGTCGCCCTCGTCGCGGACGCAGTCAGCAAAGCGGGAGCAGACTACAGCTCTCCCATGCAGCCTTTTGACGACTACTCCATTACCGGCGGACGGCTCATCACCGGAGCCAACCCGCAGAGCGCACGCAGCGCGGCTGATCGAGCGTTGAAGGCATTCGACGAGTTGCCCGCGGCACAAGCTCAGTGAGTCAGGGGCGGCCCTTGCGGGCCGCCCCTGACGGTTCGTTATGCAGTTGCCCTTTCGTGTCCGCTGTTAGCCCAGATGGCCCGGTTCATCGGGCAGCACCGTGTCGGGTCGCACCGGGTAGGTTTCGTTGCTGATCAGGCGCTCATTGACCATGTATCCGCCGTAACAGTCGCTGTACGACGAGTACGAGCTGCTGCTCCTGGAGGTGCAGATCGGCGTCGAATAATGGGCAGGAACCCAGATGGTGCGTTCCCGGCTCCAGCTGCCGTCGGTGGATATCGGACCGTCGCACAAGGTGCGGCGCCAGCCCAAGCCAAACGGCTCGGTCTTGCAGGTAGGGCCCGCGTGCACGGCGCCCGCCAGGTCCGGGGCCGCCGCGCCGTCGTCGGCGTAGCTCGTCGCCGCGAGCCCGATGCCGGTCGCGGCGAACGCCATGGCCAGCAGACCGCCGGCGATGTTGCGGCGCAGGAATCCGATGCCCGTGGCGCGCGCGGTGCTTGTCGTGGTGTCGTGGATCTGGTTGGTGTTTGTTGAAGTGTTCATGCCATTGATCGTTGATCCGGCGACGGCTGCGCAGTAGTGGCCGTGTCCTTGCAGGGATACAAGTCCACCTTGTATCAAGGGCTGCCAGCATGGTCCTTCCCCCGCCCTAACCTGGCGTTTCGGCACGGCAATGAGGCTTGGGGCGCTACGATCAGGCGTGGCGTTAAGTGCACGGATGCCCGAACTATCCGCGCTCGAGGTGTTATCGGCGATCGCCAAGACGGGCAGTTTGAGTGCGGCCAGCCGTGAAGTGGGGATCAGTCAACAGGCCGTTTCGGCGCGGCTGACCTCAATCGAGTCCCAGATCGGCGTGCGCCTGGTGACGCGCACCACGCGTGGCACCCAACTGACCCCAGCGGGTGAGGTCGTCGCCGAGTGGGCTGACCAGATACTCGATGTCGCGCAGCGCGTCGACACCGGACTGGCGTCGTTGCGCGCCGAGCGTCGTAGCCGGCTCAAAGTGGTCGCCAGCCAAACGGTGGCCGAGCAATTGCTGCCACGCTGGCTGGTGTCGCTCCAGGCAGCGGCCCTGCGGCACGGCGGCATCGCGCCGGAGGTCAGCTTCATCGCAACCGACAGCGAGGGAGCAATCACCGCTGTGCGCGACGGGGAGGCCGAACTTGGCTTCATCGAGATTCGCGCCACACTTCATGGGTTGCGCAGCCGCGTTATCGGGCGCGATGAGTTGATCGTTGTCGTGCCACCCGATCACAAGTGGGTGCGGCGATCGGCTCCGATCACTGTGGCCGAGCTTCGCCAAACGCCGTTGGTATCCCGCGAGTCCGGGTGGCGCCTGTTGCTGGGCGCCAACGAGCATTTGGATGGCGACCAGCCAGTGCCCGCCGCTCATCCACTCGAACTGGCTTCCGCGGCAGCGGTTCGCGCTGCCGTGCTGGCCGGTGCCGGTCCGGCGTTGATGAGCCGGCTCGCCGTCAGCGATGACCTCATTCATGGTCGTCTGCGCGCAATTCCGGTCGGGGATCTGGACTTGCGACGCGATCTGCGTGCGATCTGGATGGGCGCCCAGACTCCGCCTGCGGGGGCGGCAAGGGACTTGCTCAACCACATCGCGACCAGTCGGTAACGGCAGCCTGCTGGGGTCTCCCGGATACAAGGCGCACTTGTATCGCTGCAAGGGCGCGACCGCTACTGCGGAGCCGTCGCCGGATCAACGATCAATGCCATGAACACTTCAACCACCAACCAGATCCACGACACCACGACAAGCACCGCGCTCACCACGGCAACCGGATTCCGGCGCCGCGTGCAATGACCCAGGTTCATCTCGGCCACATCTATCACGTCGCGGGTAGCCCGACGGTCAGCGAAGCTGCCGCCGGACTGGTATCGATTCCGGATGGCGCACTGATCATCGATGACGGCGGGGGGATCACCTTCTGCGGTGAGCGAACCGCGATCCCGGCAGGCCACCAGGCTGCCACGGTGGTGGATCACCGGCCTGGATTTCTGCTGCCAGGCTTCGTCGATACCCACGTGCACTTCCCGCAGACTTACGCAGCCGATTCTTACGGCGGCGGACACCTGCTGGAGTGGCTCAACCTGTGCATGTATCGCGCCGAATCCCGCTTCGCTGAAGCCGAATTCGCCCAACTGGCAGCAATTGAGTTCTGCAACCGGCGCATCGCGGCAGGAACCACCGCGGCGATGGTGTTCGGTTCGCCATTCCCCGAAGCGCAGGATGCGTTGTTCACCCAAACACAACGGAGCGGGTTGAGGATTGTCAGCGGCCGCGGCATCCAGACCGTCGGACCCGAAACCGCGCGCCCGCTGTTGACATCGGAAAGCGACGCGATCCGGCTCACCCGCGAAGAGATCGACAAGTGGCACGCCGCCGATACGGGCAACGTCGACACGGCGCTGCTGCATGTCGCGATCGTGCCGCGATTCTCCCTAGCGGTGACGCCCACAACACTGAAAAACCTTGGTGAACTTTATGATTCCGTCCGCAGCAGCGGTGTCTACGTGCACAGCCACCTCAACGAAAACAACCGCCCGGACACCGGTGAGGTCGAAGCGACCAAGCGGGCATACCAGGTGAACTCCTACCTCGATACCTATGACGGGAAGTTCCTGCCAGGGTCGGCGGTCGGCGGCAAGAGTCTGCTGGGCAGGCGGACCATCCTCGCGCACGGCGTGCACTGCCAGGATGTCGAGCTGGCGCGGATGGCCGAGACCGGAACGTCGATAGCGCACTGCCCGGTCTCCCAGTCGTTCCTGGGATCGGGCACCATGCCGTGGAAGCGGACGGTGGCGTCGGAGGTCAACATTGCCGCCGGAACCGATATCGGCGGTGGGGACGAGTGGTTGATCCCGCGGGTGCTGGGCGACGCCTTCAAGGTGCACATCAGTGAGTCCGGAGAAGACGCCGTGTCGTTGCATCCGGCCGAAATGTTGTTCACCGGGACCCTGGCCGGTGCGCGGGCACTCGACATGGAGAGCCGCTTCGGCAACTTCGACGTCGGCAAGGAGGCCGACTTCGTCGTCGTCGACCCGTCCGGTACCCCGGCGTTGCAGGCCGTGCTGAACTACGGCGTCCGCTCAGGCGATGCGGATCTGGCCCGCGACCAGACGCTCTTCGCGCTCCTGATGGGTATTCGGGAATCGTCTATCGCCGAGGTTTACGTGCGGGGCAGCCGAGTCACCGCGGCATAGGAGATACCGGTTCTATCCGGCCCAGAGACACCCGACCTGTCCCTTATTGGTTGGCTACTTTTCTGCGGGCGGGCATTGCCGTAGCTGCCGCGCAGTAAAAAGGTTCGGGTTGGGGCGTTTTCCATGCAGAGGCTTACCTGTGGCCGGCCTCCAACGCCTCGGCTCGCTCTCTAGCAGCTTCTTCGGAAAGGAAGGGCGACGCGAGCGTGGTTAGCTTGCCGTCGACTTCCAAGGCGAGCCACCAGCCAGCTTCGAGTGCTCCGATCAGATACTCGCGGTTGTCGCTCAAGGCATGCTCGACAGGACTCAACGAGGCCGCGACAGAGCCTTTATCTTTCGTGACGACTAGCGACCAACCACCTTCGGTGAGCGCGCTCCACGTCAACCCCACACGTTGCGGGGCAGGCTGCTGCTGGGGCTGTAGAGGCGGCGCCGAATCCGCCCAAGACGGTGGCCCGGTACCTTCCGGATGCGAAAACTGAGTCATGTCGATCATTAAACGCCCCCCGCAGCGGCCCCCAACCGCGCCGATTGCTCCCATAGCTGTCATTGGCTGTAACTCCTTGCTCAGTTGATGTTGTGCTGAGCGGAGAACCAGAGTGCCGGATATACCGAGATAACATCGGTCTTGCTTCGCAGGGCTAGAGCCATATCCCGGCTGCGACAAGGGATGTGGCGCCGGCCGGGTTCGAACTAGCCGGACGAGTTCATCAATCAGTAGTGCTCATCGCTTGCACAACACTGTGTAACGCTTGCGGTCGCG
>NZ_DATMLH010000167.1:0-25711 GCF_035570115.1 Mycobacterium sp. | reverse complement strand
CCAGGCGAAGTTGAGGTCAGCGGTCAGCTGCTTGGATCCCATGACCGCGTAGGCGCCACCGTAGGACTTGCGGATCGTGATCGTCACCTTCGGCACGTCGGCCTCGACGACCGCGTACAGGAATCGCCCGCCGCGCTTGATAATTCCGCCTTTTTCCTGCTCAACCCCCGGCAAGAAGCCAGGGGTGTCGACGACGAACACTAGCGGCACGTAGAACGCGTCGCAGAACCGGACGAACCGGGCCGCCTTGTCGGAGGCCTCGTTGTCGATCGAACCCGACATGTACGACGGCTGGTTCGCCACCACGCCGACCGGTCGACCATCGACCCGGGCGAACCCGGTGATGATGGACTGTCCTGCCTGAGCGGCGACGTCGAGGAAGTCGCCATCGTCGAAGATCCGCAGCAGGATCTCGTGCATGTCGTATGCCGTGTTGTCGGAATCCGGCACGATCGAATCGAGTTCCAGGTCGGTTGGAGTGACCTCCGGCTCCAGCCCCGGGTTGACGGTCGGGGCCTTGTCGAAGCAGTTGGACGGCAAGAACGACAGGAAGTCCCGGACGTACTGGAAAGCAGCGGCCTCGGACTCGACGACCTGGTGGATGTTGCCGTAGCGGGCCTGCGCGTCGGCGCCACCCAGCTCGTCGAGGCTGACGTCTTCACCGGTGACGTCCTTGATCACGTCGGGACCGGTGACGAACATGTAGCCTTGGTCGCGCACTGCGACCACGAGATCGGTTTGGATCGGCGAATAGACGGCTCCCCCAGCGCATTTACCGAAGATCAGCGAGATCTGCGGCGCCAGTCCGCTCAACAGGTCGCCGCGGCGGCCCAATTCGGCGTACCAGGCAAGCGACGTGACCGCGTCCTGGATGCGGGCACCGGCGGAGTCGTTGATGCCGATGATCGGGCAGGCGACCATCGCGCACCACTCCATCAGGGCCGCAACCTTGCGGCCGAACATCTCACCGACCGAGCCTTGAAACACCGTCTGGTCGTGCGAGAACACCCCGACCGGCCGGCCGTCTATGGTGGCGCGGCCGGTCACACACCCGTCGCCGAAGAGCGCGTTCGGATCTCCCGGCGTCCGCGCCAATGCCCCGATCTCCAGGAAGCTGCCTGGGTCGACCAGATCGTAGATGCGCGAGCGGGCGCTCGGGATACCCTTCTTCTCGCGCCGTGCAATTGCCTTCGGATCACCGGGTTCCTTTGCGAGCTCTAGCTTTTCGCGGAGTTCAGCCAGTAGCTCGGCGCTGGTCTTGGTGGTCACTTGGCTTCCCTTTTTTGTAGCCGATCCTCTGCTTTAATCTTGTTGAGCGCCTGGGTCATATGCGCGCCAACCTTGGCGATGATCGGCTCGTCGATGGCCTGGATGTGTTCGCCGCCGATCGGGACAACTTCCAGATCCGCAACGTACTCGCCCCAGCCGCCGTCGGGCTTGCGGGTGGCATAGCGCGGCTCGAAGGTGATCGCGTCGTCGTGGTAGCGATCGGCCATGTACAACGTGACATGACCGTCGTAGGGCTGGATCTGGACGGTGTCGATCGCACGGTTGTCCAGATACGAGGTGCGCTGATGTTCGATGATCCCGCCGGGGATCTGCACACCGCTTTGTTTGACGGCCTCCAGCACGAACCTGACCTGTCCCTCGTCGTCGAGCTCTTCGAGGTGCTCGTACGGGATGTCAGGGATCTCGACGTTGAAGGTCCGCTCGGCGAACCGGGCGTAGCGCTCCCAGCGCTTGCGGGTCTCCTCCTTGGTCTGCGGGATCTCCTCACCGGCGCGCACCGCGTCGATCAGCCCGACGAACGGCACATCGCAGCCCTGCTGCTTGAGCCCGATCGCGCAGGCGTAGGCCAGCACCCCGCCCAGCGACCAGCCGACCAGAATGAACGGCCCGTCGCCGCCCAGCTCGCGCAGCTTGGGAACGTACTGGGCGGCACGCTCCTCGATGGTGCCCTCGACGCGCTCGAAACCGTACATTGGGGTGTCCGGCGGCAGGCGGTTCAGCAAGGGCTCGTACACCACAGTCGACCCGCCCGCAGCGTGGAACACGAACACCGCGGGCTTGGTGGAGCCTTCCGGCCTGGCGCGGATGATGCGCACGAATCCGTCGATCTGGCCGGCTTCCAGGTACTCGCGCACCGCGGTCGCCAGCTCCTCGATGGTCGCGGCGGCTTTGACGTCCTCGGCGGTGATCGGGCCCTCAGCCCGTTCGGAAAGCCGTTGCGCCATCTTGGCGGCAGCGTCGTCGTCTAGCTTCGGCAACGCATTGAAGATGCCGCCCGGTGACTTGCCGGTGACGATCGCCCAGGTGGCGAAGGTGACCCGCTCGGCGGCGTCCCGTGGGGGAATGTCGGAACCGAGCGCCTCGGCGACGGCCTGCTGGTTGAGCGCCTGCGCGGCAGCCGCCAGGTTCGGTTGCGGGGCGGGCGCGGCCGGGCCGGACGGGTTAGTCGGCGGCGGCGGGATCGGCGCGTCGGAAGCCGGCGCGGGCGCCGTCACCGCAGCCGGCGTCGCCCCGGACAACATCCCCGCCTGCTCCTTGGCGATCTCGTCGGCGGTCTGGGTCTTTTGGTGTTCGTGCAGATCCTGCACCTCGTCGCGGTGCTCGATCGCATACTCGATGAGCTTCTCGACGTTGTAGAGGTTGGCATCGCGAACCGCTTGCAACTGAATGGGCGGCAGGTCGAAGTCGTACTCGACGCGGTTCTTGATCCGCACCGCCATCATCGAGTCCAGGCCGAGCTCGATCAGCGGCACCTCCCACGGCAAATCCTCGGGCTCATAGCCCATCGCCATCGACACGATGCTGGCCAGCCGCTCGCCCACCGTCTCACCGGAATCCGGTGACCACCTGCTCAACCCGGCGACCTGACGCGCGGTCAGGCTGTCGGTCAGCGTGCCCGCATCGTCATCGGCAGCCGCCGGCTCGGCGACGGCTGCCGCCGCTTCGGCCGGCGCCGCGTTGACCGTCGGGGCGATCGCCGCACCCGCGCCAACGGCCGTCGGCAACACGGAGGCGTGGCCGGCCCGCGATACCAGTGCGTCGTAGACCAGCGTGAAGGACTCGTCGATGCGCGCGTGGATCTGAACAGCCGCTCCGCCGGGATGGCGGGTCAGCGTCGTCACCAGTCGGGCGTTCTCGGCGGGCACTGCCCGTTGCTCGGAGGCCGTGAGCTGCGCATCCGGAAGCACTTGTGTTGCTGCAGCTTTCACAAGTGCGGCCAGGTCAGTCGCACCACGCGGCGCATACTCCCACACGTGCCGGCCATCCGGCATCGCCACGTGGGTGCCGGGCATCAGCACCGATCCGTCACCGGAGAAGTGCGCGTCGAGCCAGTGCTCCTTGCGGCGGAATCGGGTCGGCGGGACGTTCGCATAGTCCTCGGGGCCGGAAGCGCGCGTGAACAGCGTGCGGACGTCGAGGTCATGCCCCAACACGAACAACTGCGCCATCGCCGACGTCATCGCATCGACATCGTCCTGCTTGCGGGCCAGCGTCGGGATCAGCTGCGCATCCGGCAATCCCGCGGCAGCGGTGGTCAAACCTACCTGCATCAGCGCGACCGGGTTGGGCGCGAGCTCCAAGAACGTGGTGTAGCCGTTGTCGACCGCGTTGCGGACGCCGTGGGTGAAGTAGACCGAATGCCGCATCCCCTTGATCCAGTAGGCGACATCGTGGATCGGCACGCCGCCGGGCTTGATGTAGGTGCCCTCGTGGATCGTGGAGAAGATGCCCACGGTCGGGCTCATCGGCGTGATGCCCTGCAGTTCAGCGGAGAACTCACCGAGCAGCGGATCCATCTGCGAGGTGTGGCCGGCGCCCTTGGTCTGAAGTTTGCGGGAGAAGCGGCCCTCCGCCTCGCAGCGGGCGATGATCGCGTCAATCTCTGCGGGCGGCCCGCCGATCACAGTCTGACTGGGTGCGGCGTAAACGCACACCTCCAGGCCGGGGAAGTCGGCGAACACGGTCTTCAGCTCATCAGCGGAGTACTCGACCAGCGCCATCAACCGGATGTACTCGCCGAAGAGCATCGCTTCGCCTTCGCCCATCAGATGCGAGCGCGAGCAGATCACCCGGGTGGCGTCCGCGAGCGAGAGCCCGCCGGCGAAGTAGGCCGACGCGGGTTCGCCCAGCGACTGACCCACCACCGCCGCGGGTTTGGCGCCGTGATGGCGGAGCACCTCGCCCAGCGCGATCTGGATCGCGAAGATGGTCACGTTGCTGGTTTCGATGCCGTAATCGTGTGAGTCGTCGAGGATCAGCTCGAGCACCGAGTAGCCCCGCTCATCCTGGATCAGCGCGTCGACCTTATCGATCCACTCGGCGAAGACCTCGTTGCGCAAATACAGGTTCTTGCCCATCTTGCGGTGCTGTGCGCCGAAACCGGCCATTGTCCACACCGGGCCGTTGGTCACCGGCCCGTCGGTGCTGAACACGTTCGGCTTCTGCTTGCCGTCGGCGACCGCGCGCAGTCCCTTGATCGCCTCGTCGTGGTCGTGGGCCAGCACCACCGCGCGCGAACGGCCGTGGTTACGCCGCGACAGCGAACGGCCGATCGACTCCAGCGAAGACGCTTGGCCGTCCGGGCTTTCCAGCCAATCGGCGAGCTCGGCTGCGGCGGCCTTTTTGCGCGACGTCAGAAACGCCGACACCACCAGCGGCACCAGCGGCGCCGGTGTCTCTTCGGCCGCAAGCTCTTCCAACGCGATCTCTTTGAGTCGCTTGGCTTCGTCGGTGATGCCGGGCAGCTCGTACTCGTCGTCGAGCGCCGCGTGGCCGTTTTCGGCGGATTCCACGAACTCGCCGTACTCGTCGAAGCGCATACCGCCGACAAGCCCGACGTGCTGCTCCTCGACGGGCGCCGCGGGTGCCTCGACAGGCTCCGGCTCGCGCTCTATGACGTCGCGGGGCAGCACTTCACGCAACACGACGTGCGCATTCGCACCGCCGAAGCCGAAGCTGGACACCCCGGCCACGGCGTAGCCGCCGTAGCGCGGCCAGTCGGCGACGGTGTCCAGGACGCGCAGATGTGTCGCGTCGAAGTCGATGTAGGGGTTGGGGCCGGCGTAGTTGATCGACGGCGGCAACTTGTCGTGCTGCAGCGACAGCACCATCTTGGCCAGGCTGGCCGCGCCGGCGGCCGACTCCATGTGCCCGACATTGGTTTTGATCGCCCCCAGCAGCACGGGCTTGTCGGCGGGACGGCCGCGGCCGATGACCCGTCCCAGTGCCTGCGCCTCGATCGGATCGCCCAGCACCGTGCCGGTGCCGTGCGCCTCGATGTAGTCGACGGTGCGCGGGTTGATGCCGGCGTCCTTGTAGGCCCGACGCAGCACGTCGGCCTGGGCGTCCGGGTTTGGTGCGATCAGACCGTTGGACCGGCCGTCGTGGTTGACCGCGCTGCCGGCGATCACCGCGAGGATCTGGTCGCCGTCGCGGCGGGCGTCGTCGACCCGCTTGAGTAGCAGCATCGCGCCACCCTCGGAGCGGGTGTAGCCGTCGGCGTCGGCGGAGAAGGACTTGATCCGGCCGTCTGGTGACAGCACCTGGCCGATCTCATCGAAACCGAGCGTCACGACGGGGGTGATCAACGCGTTGACGCCACCGGCGACGGCGGCGTCGCATTCACCGTTACGCAGCGCCTGTATCGCCTGGTGGGTGGCGACCAGCGAACTCGAGCAGGCGGTGTCCACCGCGACCGACGGTCCGTGGAAGTCGAAAAAGTACGAAACCCGGTTGGCGACAACCGAACTCGCGTTCCCGGTGATCGCGTAAGGGTGGGCGACAGTCGGGTCGGACATCGCCAAGAAGCTGTAGTCGGCGACGGAGGTCCCGACGAACACGCCGACCGATTCACCGCGCAGGCTCGACGCCGGGATGCGGGCGTGCTCGAGCGCCTCCCAGGTCAGCTCCAGCGCCATCCGCTGCTGTGGATCGATGTTGTCGGCTTCGGTCTTGGACAGCGCGAAGAACTCGGAGTCGAAACCTTTGATGTCGCTCAGGTAGCCGCCGCGGGTGCGGGCCTTGTTGATCCGTTCGGCCAGCCGCGGCTCATCCATGAACTCCGACCAGCGGTCCGCGGGCCGGTCGGTGATCGCGTCGCGGCCCTCGAGTAGCGCCTGCCAGGTCTCGTCGGCGGTGTTCATGTCGCCGGGCAGTCGGGTGGCCAGACCCACCACGGCGATATCGACCCGCTCGACCGGACCCTGACGCGTCCAGTCGGCGTCGTCTGTGCCGCCGGCATCGAGTTCGGGGTCGCCCTCGACGATCCAGGTGGCCAGCGACTCGATGGTCGGGTGCTCGAAGGCGGCGGCGATCGACACCGTGACCCCGGTGCGATCCTCGATGTCGGCGGCCATCGCCACCGCATCCCGCGACGACAGACCCAGTTCCACCATCGGCGTGGCCTCGTCGATCGCATCGGGCGACTGCCCGACGGCCTTGCCGACCCAGTTGCGCAGCCACTGCCGCACCTCTGGCACGGTCATGTCGGTGCGGGCGGGTTTGTCGGCGGGCCCGGCAGCGGCTTGCGCCAAAGGTTCCGAATCGGTGTCTGTATCAGTCATGTTGGGGCTCAGTCAGCTTGGTCGGGGAAGGCATTCGGGACCGCGGTGCCGCTGCGCAGGCTGCCGTCGATATAGGCGGTGCGGCAAGCCCGGCGGCCGATCTTGCCGCTGGACGTCCTGGGAACCGATCCGGCCGACACCAGCAGGACGTCGCGCACCGTTACCCCGTGCCGAACGGCGATGGCCGTCCGGATGTCATCGGCGATGGGTTGGTAGTCCAGCTTGTGCGCACCGGTGGCACGCTCGCCGACAATCACCAGCTGTTCGGAGGTGTCATCCGGGTCGTATTTCAGCCCGGCGTGCGGGTTGTCGAACACCGCCGCAGGCAGCTGGTTGAGGGGCACTGAGAACGCGGCAACGTAACCCGCGCGCAACGCCCGGCTGGCTTCCTGCGCCGAGTACTCCAGGTCCTGCGGATAGTGGTTGCGGCCATCGACGATGACCAGATCCTTGACTCGGCCGGTGATATAGAGGTCACCGTTGTGGTAGGTGCCAAAGTCGCCGGTGCGCACCCACGTCCCGTCATCGGCGGCTCCCTCGGCGTGTGACGGGTTGGTGCGTGACTTGAGGATGTTTTTAAACGTCTCGGAGGTCTCTTGCTCCCGGTTCCAGTAACCGGCACCCATGTTGTTGCCGTGCAACCAGACTTCACCGATCTGCCCGTCGGGCAGTTCGCTGGCGGACTCGGCGTCGACGATGGTCGTCCACTGGTCGATACCGATCTTGCCGGCGGAGGCCTGCGCGACAGCGTTCGGCGCGTCAGCGGCCACCTCGACGAACCGCTTGTTGTTCAGCGCCTCCCGCTCGACGTGGATGATCTTGGGCGCGTCGGCCATCGGGGTGGTCGAGACGAACAGGGTGGCCTCGGCCAGACCGTAGGACGGTTTGATCGCTTTCTCCTGGAAGCCGTACGGCGCAAATGCCTCGTTGAACTTGCGGATCGATGCCGCCGACACCGGCTCGCTGCCGTTGAGGATCGACTTGACATTACTCAGGTCGAGCGGCGGCTCGTCGTCCTTGGGCACGCCACGCAGTGCGGCGTGTTCGAAGGCGAAGTTCGGGGCGGCGGAGATCGTCCCGCCGGTCTCGCCGTCCTTCCGCGCGAGTTCGCGTATCCACCGGCCGGGCCGGCGCACGAAGGCGGCGGGTGTCATGAAGGTGAAGTGGTAGCCGATCACCGTCGACAACAACGCGGTGATCAGGCCCATGTCATGGAAGAACGGTAGCCAGCTGACACCACGGTCACCTTCCTGGCCCTCCAGCGCATGGATCACCTGGACCACGTTGGTGGGCAGGTTCAGGTGCGTGATCTGGACGCCCGTCGGGGTGCGGGTGGAGCCGGAGGTGTACTGCAGATAGGCGACGGTGTCGTGCCCGGCGGGCACGTGCTCCCACGTGGAGCCGACCTCTGTGGGCACCGCGTCGACGGCGATGACACGCGGCCGCTGGTTGGCCGGCCGGCCGCGCATGAACTTGCGAACGCCTTCGGCGGAGTCGCTGGTGGTCAGGATCGCCGACGGCTCGCAATCGTCGAGCACCGCGTGTAGTCGGCCGACGTGACCCGGCTCGGCCGGGTCGAACAGCGGCACCGCAATCCGACCGGCGTACAGGGTGCCGAAGAACGAAACGAGGTAGTCCAGGTTCTGCGGGCACAAGATGGCGACACGGTCACCGGGTTGGGTGACCTGCTGCAGTCGGGCGCCCACCGCACGGTTGCGGGCGCCGAAGTCGGCCCAGGAGATATTGCGCGCGATCCCGTCGCGTTCGGTGGAGAAGTCGAGGAACGTGTAGGCCAACCCGTCTCCGCGCACCTTCGCCCACTTCTCGACGTGACGGACCAGGTCGGTGTTCTCCGGAAACCTGATCCGCCCGTTCTTATCGATGAACGGGTTGTGGTACGCCATGCCAGTCTCTCCTGTCGCAACAGTTCTAGGTCGATCTGCAGCTATGCGAGCTGTATCGACGGTTACATCCGACGCGGGCCGGCCAATCGGACACCGCACATTTCGCCTGCGCAGGGCTGTCGCGAACAGCAAACCTCACAGATCGTACCGACGCACGCCTGGCGATCCGCGACGCGTCGACGCGGGAGGCCGACACAGTTGTTCTTAAATATCTCTTAATGTTAGTTGGTGCCGCGCCGCGAACCAAATCTGAAGGTACCGCTTGTTGCATTCGTCACCTGTATGACGCCGACCCGTGTCTGGCGGCCTGATCACCCGTGTTTCGGGTGCGGCGCGTTCGCGACCGTATCGTGCGCCCAATTCAATGCCCACTCGGTGGCCGGCTGTCCGTTCAAGCCCCAGAACTGGGTGGTGGCATACAGCGCATGCACCGGCTGGCCGGCGCCGCCGGCCAGCACATCCAGCGTTCTGGGCAGATTAGCCAGGCTGAACGCCTCCTGGGGAGCGGCACAGATCAGGTCGCCAGTCCCGCAGATCTCGTTGGTCTTGCCGTTGAGCGCGCCGAAACCGCCCGGCCGCGGGCCGGTCATGGTCAAACCGAGTCCGGACAGCACCGGCACCTCCTGCAGGGTGATCTCGGCGCCTTCGCCGGGCGGATTAGGCCCGATGTCCTGGCCCACACCTTGCTGACGACGGCCGTCCGCGATCAATGTCACACCGAGCACCAGATCGTCGTCGACCGGTCCGCGGCCATTGCCGATATCGCTGGCGATGTCGCCCGCGATCACCGCCCCCTGTGAGAAGCCGACCAGCGCATAGCTGGTCAACGGGCACTTGGCGTTCATGTCGGTCATCGCCTTGACCGCGGCGCGGGTTCCCTCGGCGCGGCTGTCGTTGTACGACATTTGGGTGTCCCCGCTCAGCGGATTGTGGAACTGGGCGGTGTAGGGCACGGTGTACGTCTCGACTCGGCCGGAGTTGAACTGCTCGCTGATCGGACGGGTGACGTTGAGTAACAACGCCTTCGGGAACTCGACCGGGTTCAGCGGATTGTCCTGCAGCGACGACTCCCAGGTGCCGGGAATCGCGATCAATTGCACATCGGGACAGCTCGCGTCTTGAAAGGCCGGCCGTGGCTTGTGTGGGTAGGTCGAACTGCTGGTCGGCGGCACGATGCTAGGCGGCACCGCGCTCGGCGGAGTTTCCTTTTGCCGCAGGACGGCAACCACGGCGAAGATGACCAGCCCCACGACCAGCGCCACGCACGCAGCAGCGATCAACGCCAGGGTGCGGTGGCGCTTCCGTCGGGAATTACGCCGCGAGTTAACAGCCATGGTCTCCTGCTAGCAGAGTCGTTCGGTCGCACAGTCGGCGGCGGGCAATGTGTTTCGCGCGCCACGTCCGGGCCACTGCACGGGCCGTAACGTCGGCTGCACCCCTCAACGGTACCGGTTCGCGGCACCACCTCCGCTGCGCCGAGCCTGCGACAGACGGCGGGTTGGCGAGCTAGCGGATCGCGCCGACGATGTCGCCGGACATCGCGCCCAGCTGGCCGCTCCATGAGCCCCAGTCGTTGCTGCCGCTATTGGGGAAGTCGAAGTGGCCGTTGTGCCCGCCGACGTTGCGGTACTGCTGGTAGAAAAACCGGGCGTTGCCCATCGCCTCGCCGGCCTGGCCGATCATCGCGCCGGCATCGCCGCCCATGTTCGTCGGGCTCCACACCCAGATCCTGGAATTGTTCTGTGTGAGTAAGTCGGCGTGCACCCAGGGGTCGTGCCACTTCCACCGACCCAGCTGCGGAGCGCCCCACATGCCGTTGCCGTCGACGCCGCCGAACTGCTGCAGACCGGCGAGGATCGCGCCGTTCGTCGTGGTGTTCGACGGGTACAGGAAGCCCGACAGCGAACCCGCGTAGCCGTAACGGTCGGGGTGGAAGGTGGCCAGGGCCATCGCGGCGTATCCGCCTTGGGATGCGCCCACCGCGGCGTGGCCGCCCGGAGCCAGACCTTTGTTAGCGGCCAGCCAGTCCGGCAACTCGCTGGTCAGGAAGGTCTCCCACTGCTTGCTGCCGTCCTGCTCCCAATTGGCGTACATGCTGAACGCCCCGCCGGCCGGTGCGGCCACCGAAATCCCCTTGCCGCCCAGCGTGTTCATCGCGTTACCTGCGGTCACCCAGTTGCTGACATCCGGGGCGGCATTGAACGCGTCCAACAGAACCACCATGTGCGGTCCGCCGGCCAGGTAGGCCACCGGGATGTCACGGCCCATCGACGCCGATGGCACCATCAGCGTCTGGTAGCCCGCGGCGCGGGCGGATGGGCCGTTGACCGCAGCGAGGCCGCCGACCCCGATCGTCAGCACGGCGGCGCACAGGAGCCTTAGCAGCATCGACAGACCCTTCATACCGACCTCACTCGTCGCTCGACCACCAACCCAGGGGCCAATCCCGCAGATCGCCCCCTGCCGCGAGAAAGTCAATCACACCCGGGGCGACCCGGACGCCGGAAATGACTAACGGCGACGACCCCGCAAGGTCGCCGCCGTCAGTCGTGTTGGTCTACCGTCCGGTGTGTTGGCCGGTCGCGGAGGCCGCGGGCGCGGGCGCACCCGGAGCCGCAGCCGGCCCAGGACCCGCGCCCGGCGTCGCGCCGAGATGTTGCTGCAGGTCGGGCAGCATGGCGTGCAGCTGCGCACCCCAGTACGGCCAGTCGTGCGTGCCGTTGGCGTCGAAGTTGAACACCGCGTTGTGGCCACCGGCCGCGTTGTAGGCGTCCTGCCACTTCATGTTGCTGGTCCGCACGAAGCCCTCGAGGAACTTGGCCGGCATGTTGTCGCCACCGAGGTCCGACGGCTTGCCGTTACCGCAGTACATCCACACGCGGGTGTTGTTGGCGACGGTCTTGCTGACGTTCACCAGCGGGTCGTTGCGCTGCCAGGCCGGGTCCTCCTTCGGGCCCCACATGTCTTTAGTCTTGTAGCCACCGGCGTCACCCATGGCCAGGCCGATCAGCGACGGTCCCATGCCCTGCGACGGGTCCATCAGACCGGAGAACGAGCCGACCTCGATGAACTGGTCGGGGTGGTAGTTCGCCAGGTTCAGCGCCGAGGCACCGGCCATCGACAGACCGACGGCGGCACCGCCGGTGGCCTTGACCTGCTTGTTGGATGCCAGGTACGCGGGCAGCTCGCTGGTGAGGAAGGTCTCCCACTTGTAGGTCTGGCAACCGGCCTTACCGCAGGCCGGGCTGTACCAGTCGGTGTACCAGCTGGACTGTCCGCCCACCGGCATGACGATCGACAGCCCGGACTGCAGGTACCACTCGAAGGCGGGGGTGTTGATGTCCCAGCCGTTGAAGTCATCCTGGGCCCGAAGACCGTCGAGCAGGTACACGGCCGGCGAATTGGCGCCACCGCTCTGGAACTGGACCTTGATGTCGCGGCCCATCCCCGCCGACGGCACCTGCAGGTACTCGACCGGCAGACCCGGCCGGGAGAACGCTCCCGCGGTCGCGGACTCGCCCACGACGCCGATCAGCCCCGGCAGCAGCGCCGCTGCGGCGGCTCCCACTACGAGTCGGCGCGGCACCCTCTTTGCCGCGCCACGAAACCTGTCAACAAGCCTCATTCTTTGCTTCCCCATCTTTGTCGGGCCCACACTTGTGGGTCGGACTGCATGCGCCGGATTGATTGGCGTACGGCGCAGCTGTGCCCATTTAGTCAACCACATCTTTGGGGCTGTCTTCTCCTTGGCATGCGTCCCCAACCGGCCCCCGCGCCGCTGCCGGGCCCACCCAATTCGGCTGTGGATCACCACGTCGTGAATGTGCCGATGAGCGGTCGCCCGCCGGTAAGACTACATATGCCGCGTTGCTGGGCGCAGGTCGGGGCGATTGCTGGAGCGGCCGAAGCGAGCCGGCGGAAATCGGTACGGAAAATCCTGGGCCGGCTACGGCCCGGTGGCCGGCAGACCGGTGTACGGGACGCCGCCTGACTCTGGCACGGCGAGGCCGCACCTGATGAGTTCGTAGCGCGGAACCCGGTCGATTCGGTACTTGGTGAATCCATAGGAATGCAGGAAATTCGACACAAACCGGTGAACACCCATCGGAGCACGCACCGAACTCAGCATCGACTGGGTCGCCGGACATTGCAGCGCCGCCGTGGCCTGAGCGACCCACTGCGCGTCGAGGTACCCCGGAACACCCGGATACCACTTCACCCAGGGCCCATCGGCGATCACCCAGTCCGGGAAAAGGTTCTTGTCGTGACCGATCCGGCCGTGCTGCAAGCGGGCGGTGTGAGCGGCCACCGGGTTGGCCAATCCGATTTGGTCGATCACCCGGATATCCAGTCCGACATTCATGCCCACCATGCCGAGGTTGGTGAAAAATACTGTGTGAGGCCCCTTTTGAGGTGGGCCGGGTAAACCAGCCGGGTTCGGCGAGATGGGCGGGACGAGATCCCACCGATCGTAGTTGCCGGACGGCAGCAACAATGCTCCCTCCGGCGTGTTGTTGAGCGCCACCAGCACCGCACGCATACGCGGGTAATCCAAGTAGTCGGCGGCCGTCAGGGGATGTGCGTGACCCGTTGCCTGTGCATAGAAACGGCGCTCGTCCACAATGCCCGAGTAGGTGACCCGGGTGGCGTCGTCGCCCATTCCGGGCGAATTGGCCGCCCACAGCGACCATCCCGCGAGCGCCATCCACAGCGCGCTCACCGCGCCGGCCAACCAGTAGCCGGCCTCCCGGGACAGTCTGGTTCCGTCGGGAAACACCACGGGCACCACCGCCACCGGCGCGAGCAAACAAAACAGCGGCGCCAGCAGAACTCGGCCATGCATGAAATCCCCGCCCTGCCGGATCCAGTACAGCGCCTGGAGCAGCCCGCTGACGAGGAAGAAAGTCACCACGGCGGCCGGGCTTTGCACCGACCGGGCCAGCGGTCCGGGCGCGCGTGCGGGTGTGTACCGAATCCCTTTCCGGCGGCCGGCGGAGACCACCAGAGCCAGCCCCGCCAGCAACACCACCGGCACCCACAGCGCGTAGGGCTGGTTGAAGTTCGAGAGATAGATCACACCCTGCGACCACTTGTCGCCGGCCGCGTCCTTGGCCAGCGCGGTCCCCGGGAACAGCAACCCGTAGTAACCCATCCGGAAGATCTGGTAGGCCACCGGAAGTAGCCCGCCGGCCACCACGATCAGCACTCGACGCCGCCCACCCTTCGCAGCGATCAGCATCATGATCAGCGCCAGCCCGCCGATCAGAGCCAGCTCGGGGCGCACCAACACGCTGCAGCCGGCGACAAAGGCCAGCGTGCCGATGAACACTCGCCCGGACGGGCGCACTCGCACCGCTTGCGACCAGCAGACCATCATCCACCAGAGCAGCCCGAGGTAGGCCATCACCAGCCCGCTTTCCAGGCCTGAGGTGGCGAAGTCACGCGCCGGCGGGACCGCGATGTAGACCAGTGCGCCGGCCGGCAGCATCACCGCCCGACGGCCCAGCAAGCCGGGCGCGAACAGCCGACCGGTGCCCAACATCAGCATCGCCAGCCCAGCCACGCTGAGCAGAAGAGCCAAGACCAGCGCCACGTACTCCAGGCGCATCGGCCAATTCAGCCAGCCGCCCACGTAGACCAGATAGGTCCACACCACCGAGGTGTTGGCCTCTACCCGCTCACCCTTGTTGAACACCGGCCCGTTGCCGGCCAGCAGATTACGTACGGTGCGCAGGACGATCAGTCCGTCGTCGGCGATCCAGCGCCGCTGCCAGGCACCCCATCCGAACAGCACGCCGACCACCACCACGCTGGCCCAGAGACTGACCCGGACGGTGGCGTCATACGGGAACGATGGCCGGCCTATCGCTGTTGTTATTCGCCGGCCAGCCGGCTTGCGAGACGGGGCCGGGAGCTTCGGGGCCACGTCAGCCGAGGATAACCGCAGCACCTATGGTTCCGATCCAGGCCAAGAACAGTATTTGCAGCACCCGGTCGCGCAGCGCGATGTCCTCGGGCTCTCCGGCCAGGCCGCCGTCGACGTCGACTGCGTATCGCAAAATCGCGATGGTGAACGGAACCATCGAGATCTTGAACCAGGAGCCCGAGGCTGCGTCGCGCTCGAACGCCCACAGCCCGTAGCACAACACCACCGCAGTCGCCGACATCGTCCAGACGAAACGCAGGTAGGTGCTGGTGTAGCTTTCCAGCGACTTGCGGATCTTGGCCCCGGTGCGCTCGGCCAGTTGCAGTTCGGCATAGCGCTTGCCGGCCACCATGAACAGCGAACCGAATGCCGCGGTGAGCAAAAACCATTGGGACAGATGGATTTCGGTGGCGGCGCCACCGGCGATGGCGCGGATCAAATACGCCGACGAGACGATGCAGATGTCAATCACCGCTTGGTGTTTGAGTCCGAAGCAATAGGTCAGCTGCATGCCGATGTAGACGGCCATCACCAGGGCCAGGTTCGGGTTGAACCACCAGGACAGGCCCAGCGAGGCCACCCCGAGCACCGTTGCCAGCGTGTAGGCCAGCCACTCGGGCACCACGCCTGCCGCGATCGGCCGGAACCGCTTGGTGGGGTGTTCGCGGTCGGCCTCGACGTCTCGAACGTCATTAACCAGGTAGACCGACGAGGCCGCCAGGCAGAACACCACGAAGGCGACCGCCACCTGACCCAGCATCTTGAGGTAGTCGTAGTGGACGACGGTGCCCAACGCGGCCAGCGGGGCCGCCGCCACCAGGACATTCTTCACCCACTGGCGAGGGCGCATCGCCTTGACCACGCCGACGATCAGGTTGGCCGGCGGTCCGGTCACCGGTACTTTGCTGTCGATGTCCTCGATGTCCTCACTCATTCACTCGCTCCACCCGTGATCCGACCGTCCACCCAGGTGGCGACCGCCGCGACGGCGGCGCCGACGACCACGCCGGTGGCCACGTCGCTGGGATAGTGCACGCCGAGCAGCACCCGGGAGAGCGCCATCGGCGGCACCAGCATGACAGGCAGCGGCGCTCCGGTGGCGCGGGCCAGCAGGATGGACGCCGCCGTCGTCGAGGTGGCGTGCGCCGACGGGAAGCTCAGGCTGCTCGGGGTGCCGACGTTCACCGCGACCGTCGGATGATGCGGCCGTGGCCGTCGCACCAGTCGCTTGATCAGCACCGCGGCCGCGTGCGCGGTGAAGGCCCCGGCGCCGGCCACCAGCCAGGCCCGGCGCCGCGCCGGCTGCAGGATCGCGCCGATCGCCGACACCGCCAACCAGCCGATGCTGTGCTCACCGAAGTAGGACAGGGCCCGCGCCGCAGCCAGTGCGCCGGGGCGTTCGCCCAACGCCGATTGAATCGCTACCAGGGCAGCCACTTCACCACGTGGCGGCACCGAATCAGCTGCGATGTCGGCCATTGCCGGACACGTTGTCTCGAGCCGGCAGCAGCACCGTCTCCCACTTCTCCTTGCTGGACAGCACCGGCAACGCCTCGCGGTAGGCGCGACGCATCTCGCCAAAGCGGCTCAGCAGGAGCCGTTGACGCCGCAGCGACTGCCATAGCAACGCGAACATCTTCGCGCGGTCGCGCTGCCGGTAGACGGCCCCGCGTCCGTCAGCCGTCGTAACCGTGGCGCCGTCCAGCGTGGACAGCCGGAACCACCGGGCGTCTTGGGTCGGCACGTTGAGCTGAGGGCGCTGATGGTGCGTCGGGTCTACCCGCTTGAGTTGATGGAATGTCCCGCGGGCCAGCCGGTACCCGATTGCCAGCGGGTTCACCGGCGGCTTCATCTCATAGTTCCGCTGCGACGCCGCCGGCAACTGGTCGGAGGAGGGCAACACCACCGCATCCGGGTATGCCTTGCGCATGCGATGCACCTCGGGCAGCGCGGTTTCCAATATTGAGAAGATGTGCTCTGGACCGGCGAGGAAATCGTCGATCGCCCTGTTCTGAATGGCTACCGTCGAATACTCAAGGCAGGAAAGGTGTTTGAGCGTGGCCTTGAGGTGGCTGCCGACCAGTCCGGACACGTCGCCATCCCAGTGCATGGCCGCAACCACCAGCCGGTTGCGCAGGTGGAAGTAGGCCTGCCAGTCGATTGCGTCGTCCTTGTCGCTCCACGCCATGTGCCAGATCGCCGCACCGGGCAACGTGGCGGTGGGATAGCCATGCGCGGCGGCGCGCAAGCCGTAATCGGCGTCGTCCCACTTGATGAACAGCGGTAACGGCTGGCCCAGTTCCTCGGCAACCTGCCGCGGGATCATGCACGTCCACCAGCCGTTGTAGTCGACGTCGATGCGCCGGTGTAGCAGTTGGCTACGAGGGTCGTTGTCGCTCAACGGGTATTCGGCGAAGTCGTGGTCGTATTCGGTATAGGGCGCGGAGGTCCACATGAAGTTGGACCGGTCCACGATCTCGCCCATGATGTGCAGGTGCGACGGCTCCTGCAGGTTGAGCATCTGGCCGCCCACCAGCATCGGCGCCTTAGCGAAGCGGTTCATCGCCAGTATCCGCAGGATGGTGTCGGGTTCCAGCTGAATATCGTCATCCATGAACAGGATCTGCTGGCAGTCAGTGTTTTTCAGCGCTTCGTACATCACCCGGCTGTATCCACCGGAACCACCGAGATTGGGCTGGTCGTGGATGGAGAGCCGATCACCCAGTGGCGCGGCGGCGGCAGCGAAGTCGGGGTGGTCGCGCACCTTCGAGGTGCCCTGGTCGGGCACGATCACCGCGCCGATAACTTTGTCCACCAAGGGATCTGAGGTCAGATCTCGTAAGGCGTTGACGCAGTCGTCTGGTCGGTTGAAGGTCGGGATGCCAAGGGCGATGTTCGCGACCCCTGGCGCGGGCTTGTCGGAGTACCATCCGGCGCTACCCAGCGTGACGTTGCTGTCGGTGGTGATGTCGAACCAGACCCACCCGCCGTCTTCGAACGGCTGCAGTCCCACCTGGAACTCCACCGTCACCGACTGGTCCCCGGTGCTGGCGAATTCGCGTCCTTCGACGAAGATCCGAGCGCCGGTCGCCTTGGTCCGGTAGACGTCGACGCGCCCGGTCCCGGTCAGTTCGGCCCGCAGCACCACCGACGCGCATGTTGTCCACCGCCGCCAGTAACTGGCCGGGAACGCGTTGAAATAGGTGGCGAATGACACCTCGGACTCGGCACCGATCTGCAGTGAGGTGCGGTTGCTCGCGTGCGCGCGACGGGAGTTCGTCGTCGACTCCTCCAGGTAGAGCTTGCGCACGTCGAGTGGCTCGCCGGGACGCGGCAGGATGACGCGGGCCAGCAGGCTCACGGCTTTACCGCCACGCTCTTGCGGGATCGGGGCGCCCGCATTGGCCGTTGCCCTGGCTGCATCGTCGCCGGTGGTCTTCGTCATCCGCGGATGGTTCCTCTGTTGTTCTCTTCGAGCGCCGCACCGTCACGAAGGTGCGGCGCCAGGATGTTGTCGTACATGTTCAGTGCACTGGCGATGGCCATGTGCATGTCGAGATACTGGTAGGTGCCGAGCCGGCCGCCGAAAAGCACCTTCGACGAAGCGGTTTCATCTTTGGCCCTGGCTCGGTAGGCGGCCAGCACGGTGCGGTCGGCCTCGGTGTTGATCGGGTAATAGGGCTCGTCGTCATGGTCGGCGAATCGGGAGTACTCCCGCATTATCACCGTCTTGTCGGTCGGGTAGTCCCGTTCTGGGTGGAAATGACGGAACTCGTGAATGCGGGTATAGGGCACGTCGAGGTCGTTGTAGTTCATCACCGGTGTGCCCTGGAAATCGCCGATCGGCAGTACCTCGACTTCGAAATCCAAAGTGCGCCAACCTAAGTGCCCATCCGCATAGTTGAAGTACCGGTCCAGCGGGCCGGTGTAGACGACCGGGGTGTCGGGACTTTCCGCTCGCAGGCCGTCGCGCACGTCGAACCAGTCCGTGTCCAGCCTGACCTCGATGCGCTCGTCGGCGGCCATGTTCTGACACCACGCCGTGTAGCCGTTGACCGGCAGCCCCTCGTAGGTGTCGTTGAAGTACCGATTGTCGAAGGTGTAGCGCACCGGTAGCCGGGTGATGTTCGCCGCCGGCAATTCCTTGGGGTCGGTTTGCCATTGTTTGGCGGTGTAGCCCTTGACGAATGCCTCGTAGAGCGGCCGCCCGATCAGCGAGATGGCCTTCTCTTCGAGGTTCTGCGCATCGGCGCTCTTGATCTCCGTGGCCTGCTCGGCGATCAGCTCCCGCGCCTGGTCGGGGGTGAAGTAGCGGCCAAAGAACTGCGCCACCAGCCCGAGCCCCATCGGGAATTGGTAGGCCTGCCCGTCGTGCATCGCGAAGACCCGATGCTGGTAGCCGGTGAACTCGGTGAACTGCCGCACGTAATCCCACACCCGCTTGTTCGAAGTGTGGAAGAGATGCGCGCCGTACTTGTGCACCTCGATGCCGGTCTGCGGCTCGGCCTCGGAGTAGGCGTTTCCGCCGATATGCGGACGCTTTTCGACCACGAGCACGCGCTTGTCGAGTTGGCTGGCCACGCGCTCGGCAATCGTCAGGCCAAAGAATCCGGAGCCGACTACGAAGAGGTCGAAACGAGTGGTCATCGGTTGCCTAGGGTATCCGACGGCGCGACCGTAGCCCGCTTGGCAACGGCGTTCCGCCGGGGTGTTCTGTGTGCGGCGCTGGCCAATGGCATGGATACCAGCCCCGGTGCCGGCGGTTGAGCGCATTTCAGTGACGAAGGTCGCGATTGGCTCACAATTCGATCTCGCCACTCTAGTCACACCAATCACGTCAGTACCATCGATCACGTGCCCCGAATAGCAGCTCTCCCGGCACCTTGCGCGTGCTGAGCGCGCATGAAACGACAGACCACATAGCCCAGATATTGAGGAGACTTCCGTGCCGAACCGACGTCGACGCAGGCTCTCGACAGCCATGAGCGCAGTCGCCGCTCTGGCGGTCGCGAGTCCATTTGCTTACGAAGCCGTCAGCGGTCTGCTGACCGACCACAAACCCCCGGTTGAGCACCACGAGTTCGTCAAGGCCGCGGGGATGACCGACCTGCCCGGCGAGTTAATGTCTGCGCTGTCGCAGGGACTGTCGCAGTTCGGGGTTACCCTCCCGCCAGTGCCTAGCCTGACCGGCGCTACCAGCCCGGGCGGCCTTACCTCGCCCGGTCTGGCATCACCTGGCCTGACCTCGCCCGGTCTCGCCTCGCCCGACTTAACCTCACCAGGCCTCACCAGCCCCGGTCTGACGTCGCCTGGTCTGACTTCGCCGGGTCTGACATCGCCTGGTCTGACCAGTCCGGGCCTCACCCCGGGCACAACGCCGGGTCTCACGCCGGGCACGACGCCGGGTCTCACGCCGGGCACGACTCCGGGTCTTACGCCGGGCGCGACTACGGGTCTCACCCCGGGTACGACGCCGGGTCTCACCCCGGGCACAACCCCAGGTCTGACCAGTCCCGGACTCACCAGCCCGGGCGGTCTGACGCCAGGGCTGACCAACCCGACCGGCTTCGATCCGTTGACCAGCCCCGGTCTTGGCGCCAGTCCGAGCGAATATCCGATCAGCGACCCGATCGGATTGGACCCGGGCGCCGGCGGCACCTACCCGATCCTCGGCGACCCGTCGCTCGGCGCTGCGCCGTCGGGCGGAAGTAGCGGCGGGCTGGTCAGCGACATGATGAGCGCGGCCAACCAGCTCGGCGCCGGTCAGGCCATCGACCTGCTCAAGGGCTTGGTGATGCCGGGCATAACGCAGGCCATGCATGGGGGCGCCGCCGCTCCGGCTGCTGCTGCACCGGCCTTGCCGGTGCCGCCGGTGCCGACACCCTGATCCGAGCCTGGCCGCACGACCTGCCACCCGAAACGGCACCGCAGAAGAGGGACCGAGCGCGATCTGCGCAGCCCAATCTCTGCGGTGCCGTTCGGAGGGTTCGTTGACTTAATTCACTTGCGTAGCGTGTCGAATCATCTGCAACATTAGACACATACGTAACATCGGGTGGTGCCGCCCCGCCGTCCAGCACCGACGATGTTGTTCACCGCCATCGCGGCGACCGCAATCATCCTGCCGTGGGCGGCAGTCCCGGCCACCGGACATCGGGATCAGCGGCATCAGTCGGCCCGCCCCGCCGATACCCAGCTCGCCCAACAACCGTTGATCGGCCTCGGCGGAGGCGTCACGGTTCGCGAAATCAGCCAAACCACACCGTTTTCCATGGTCGCGGTGACCGGTGCAGACCTCAGCGGCACCTCCGCGCGGGTACGCGCCCGGCATGCCGACGGCTCCTGGGGTCCGTGGTATGAGACCGAGGCGCTGCAGGCCCCGGCCGGCCATGGCTCGACTGTGTCTTCCAAGGGGACATCCGGCACCGATCCGGTATTCGTAGGCAAGACCACGACCGTTCAAATCGCGGTCAGCCGCCCGCCCGGCGCGCCGCCGACCTCGCGGCCGAGTAGCCCGACGCCGACCACACCCGGCCTGGGCTACCTTCCCGCCACCGCGGAACAACCGCTGGCGCAGAACATCTCCGCCGTTCTTATCTCGCCGCCACAAGCGCCCGCCGACGTCCAGTGGACACCGCCCACCGCAGTCATCGCCGCGGGTCAGCCGCCCAACATCATCGGTCGCGCGCAATGGGGCGCCGACGAATTGGTGCGCTGCGGCAACCGGCCGTTCAATGCGCCTATCCGCGCCGCGGTCGTCCACCACACCGCCGGGAGCAACGACTACCAGCCGCAGGATTCGGCGGCGATCGTCCAGTCCATTTACGCCTATCACACCCAAATCCTGGGCTGGTGCGACATCGCCTACAACGCGCTGGTCGACAAGTACGGCCAGGTGTTCGAGGGCAGGGCCGGCGCGCTGACCGGGCCGGTGCAGGGTGACCACACCGGCGGCTTCAACCGCGAGGCCTGGGGTGTGGCGATGATCGGCAACTTCGACGACGTGGCGCCGACGCCGATCCAGCTTCACACTCTCGGCCGGTTGCTCGGCTGGCGGCTGGGACTAGATCGCGTCGACCCCAAGGGGACAGTGACTTTGGCCTCGGCCGGCGGAGAGAACACTAACTATCCCGTTGATGCCCTTGCCGCGCTGCCGACCATCTTCAGCCACCGCGACGTCGGCGCCACCGACTGTCCGGGCAACGCCGCCTACGCGCTGTTGGACGAGATTCGCGATACCGCGGCCCACTTCAGTGGCCCGCCCAGACCCGAAGACCTGGCCTTGTCGTTGCAGGGCGGCGCGATCTATGACCGGTGGCAATCGATCGGCGGCGTCAACAGCGTGCTGGGCGCGCCGTCATCACCCGAAGCAACCGGGGCGGACTCGGCGCGCTACGCGACCTTCGACAAGGGCGCGATGTACTGGTCGCCGGCGACCGGCGCCGAACCGGTCACCGGAGCCATCTACGACGCATGGGCCTCGCTCGGCTACGAGCGGGGTGCGCTAGGACTGCCGACCAGCGGCGAGCTCCAGGAGCCGCAGTGGGTGAAGCAGAACTTCCAGCACGGCACACTGAACTTCGACCGGCTCAGCGGTCGCGTCAGCCGGGTGATCGACGGTGTCGCTCAGGAATTGCCGCCGTCGCCGCCGAGTGGTCCGCCGATACAGCTCGAGCGGTTCTCGCCGCCAGTGGGCTAGAGGCGATCGCCCCGCTAAAGCCACCAGCGTTCCAGCACCCGCGCCACCCCGTCGTCCGTGTTGGGCGTGGTCACCTCATCGGCGACGGCCAGCACGTCGGGATGCGCGTTGCCCATCGCCACCCCGTGGCCGGCGCGCAAAAGCATCGGCACGTCGTTGGGCATATCCCCGAACGCGACCCAGTCGTCATCGGTAATGCCTTGCGGCCGGGCGAGTTCGGCTATACCGGTGGCCTTGTTGATCCCCAACGGCACGATTTCGATCAGCCCGTTGTTGGTGGAGTAGGTGATGTCGCCCTCGATGCCGACGTGCTTGGCTAGCTCGGCAGCCATATCGGCGCTCCGGGCGCCGGCCTTGCGAATCAGTAATTTGACCGCTGGGGCGCTCAGCAGGTCTTCGATGGACACCTCGATGTTGTCGGGATTGAGCCAGGCGTGTTCGTAGCCCGGCGAGCTGATGAATTGCGGCGTGGCCGTGTCATGCGCGCTGGCGCCGACCCGCTCGACCGCCAACCCGGCGCCCGGGATGGCCCGCGTCGCGATCTCGGCCAGTTCGCCCAGAGTCGCCACGGACAGCGTGCGGGCGGTCACCACGCGGTCGGTCGCGGGGTCATAGATCACAGCGCCGTTGGCGCACACCGCCATCGGCGCGAACCCGAGGTCCTCGACCACCGGTGTCACCCAGCGTGGCGGGCGACCGGTGGCCAAAATGAACTGTGCTCCGGCCTCGACAGCGGCGCGCACCGCATTGCGCGTGCGCGGGGTGATCCTCTCGTCGTCGCCGATCAGCGTGCCGTCCACATCACAGGCGATCAGGGCAGGCAGCGTCACCGGGCCGACCCGCCTTCGCGGCCAGCCGAATTGGTCAATGCTTTCCGCTTTGGCTCTGCCCCGGCTTGGTTACGCCATCGGTACCGTACTTATCCAGGCGGTCCTGCAATTCCGACAACCGGATCGCCTGGGAATCCTCCCGGGTCGGCGCTGCGCCACCCAGCCGGCGCGGCACCCAGAACTCGCCCTCCGGGTGCGGGTACTCCTCCTGCACGCGGTACAGCAGCTCGTTCATCGCCCGCCGCAGAGCGACGTTGAGTTGTTCGGGGGTGCCGTGCGGGGGCAGTGGCCGGCCGGCCGCTACGGTGATCGGCACCTTGTTGCGCAACACCTTCTTTGGCTGGTCTTTGGGCCAAATACGGTGGGCGCCCCAGACGACCAGCGGGACGATCGGGACCTGCGCCTCCAACGCCATCCTGGCCGCCCCGGTCTTGAACTCGCGGAGTTCGAAACTGCGGCTGATGGTGGCCTCGGGATGCATCCCGATGAGTTCGCCCTCGCGTAGCCGCCGCACAGCGACATCGAAAGCGTCGTGTCCCTGCCTGCGGTCCACTGGGATGAGCCTGGCGTGCTTGATGACGTAGTTCACCGCCTTCACATCCGCCATCTCGGCCTTGATCATGAAGTACATCCGCCGGCCCCGTTCACGGGCGGCGAACAGGGGCGGAAGCCAGTCCAGGTAGCTGGTGTGGTTCTGCGCAAGCAGGGCGCCGCCCCGCTCGGGAATGTTCTCCAGGCCACGAAACGTGAACTTGGTTCCGTTCATCGCGACGACCGGCGGCACGATCCACTCGCCGAACCGGTAAAGCGGCTCTGCCATGCCCGGTGCTCCTTTCGCCCAACCCGGCCCGCACGTGCCCTCCGCTTTATGCTCCCCGACCCGGACCCCAGGTGCCCTCAGCTGCTCGCCGTGTCACCCGCCCGTTTCCGGGCACGCTCGGTTCTTTCAGTTTCCTCGCGAATCTTTGCCTCCGCCACCGTAGGTGCACTGCCGCCCAGTCGGTGGGGCACCCAGTACGCACCTTGCGGGTGGGGATACTCCTCCTGCACGCGATGCAACAAAGACGTCATTTCGTCGCGCAACGCCAGGTCGAGGTGCTCGACGTCGCCATCCGGAGACAACGGCTGGCCCGCCGCGACGATGACCGGGATCTTTTTGCGGCCCACATTTCTCGGGTGGTCTTTCGTCCAAATCCGCTGTGCACCCCAGACAATCAGCGGAACCGTCGGTACTCCTGCTTCCAGCGCCATCCGCGCCGCCCCGGTCTTGAAGTCCTTGAGCTCGAAGCTGCGGCTGATCGTCGCCTCGGGCATCAGGCCTACCACCTCGCCGGCCCGCAGCAACCGGACGGCCTCGGCGTACGCCTCAGACCCGGCTCCACGGTTGACCGGGATGGTCTTGGTGTGCTTCATCAAGAAGTTGACGATCTTCACCTGCTGCATCTCGGCCTTGATCATGTAGCGGATACGCCGGCCTCGGTAATGCACGGCAAGCGCGGCCGGCAGCCAGTCCACGTAGCTGGTGTGGTTGATCGCCAGCACCACACCGCCGGTTCGCGGAATGTTCTGCAGGTTCTGATAGGTGATCTTGGTGCCGGTAACCATGACCAGGGCCTTGGCCGTGATCTCGAGACTTCGGAAGACCGGCTCCATGCCGTTACTCCGACGCGCCCGCCGAGTCCGCCCCGCCCCGGGCCGCTCGGGCGGCGGCACGTTGGCTGGCTTCCTCGGCGTCCAACCGGGCTGCCTCCGCCATGGTCGGGGCGCCGCCGCCAAGGCGGTGTGGCACCCAGTACTCGCCTGCCGGATGCGGGCCGTAAGAGTCCTGCACTCGCTCAAGCAGATGCTGCATTCGGGAGTGCAGCAACGCGGTCAACTCGGGCGCCGGCAGCGTCGGCAGGATCGGCTCGCCGACCGCGATCGCGATCGGCACCTTCGGACGGAATAGCTTCTTGGGATGGTCCTTGGTCCAGATCCGCTGGGCACCCCACACGATGTGCGGGATGATCGGCACGTCGGCCTCGATGGCCATCCGGGCAGCGCCGGACTTGAACTCCTTGATTTCGAAGCTGCGGCTGATCGTCGCTTCCGGGTAGACGCCAACCAGTTCACCGGCCTTGAGCCGCTGCACCGCCGCTTCGTACGACGTGGCGCCGCTGGACCGGTCCACCGGGATGTGCCGGCAACCCCGCATGATCGGCCCGGTGATCTTGTTGTCGAAGACTTCCTGCTTGGCCATGAACCGCACTTTGCGCGCGCGGTGCTCCCTGTATGCGGGTAACCCGGCGAGGGTGAAGTCGAAATAGCTGGTGTGATTGATGGCGACGACGGCGCCGCCGGTGGCAGGCACGTTCTCCTGCCCGACGACCGAGAAGCGCAAACCCTGCACACGCCATGCCAGCCGCACAATTTGGATGACTGTCCCGTACACCGGTTCCACGGTGATCAACTTTAGTGTTTCCGGTCAAACGGCCGTGGCCAGACAAAATATTCGGCTGTGACCATTCCCGCTAGTTCAACCACGGATCGACTACTACCGGCGACTGTGGCGGGCCGAGGACGACGACTCGGCCCGCTAAGCTGGGGCGGCAGTGCAGGTCACGAGCATCGGTCATGCGGGCTTTCGGATCGAGACCGAGGCGGGCAGCATTCTGTGCGACCCCTGGGTCAATCCGGCCTACTTCGCATCCTGGTTCCCCTTCCCGGACAACAGCACCCTGGACTGGGAAGCCCTCGGCGACTGCGACTACCTCTACGTCAGCCACCTGCACAAGGACCAC
>NZ_DATMLH010000166.1:0-11941 GCF_035570115.1 Mycobacterium sp. | reverse complement strand
GTTGCAAACGCCGCGGCCAAGGCCGACCGGCCTTGCGTTCCTCGGCGGCTGGCTGCTGGGCCTGGCCGCACTGACCGCGATCTTCGTCGCGTCCTCCGACGCGCTCGGGGATCTGCGCAAGTCACCGCCCACTTGGGCGTCCTGGCTGCGGATCGTCCTCGGATTGGCGCTCATCGCGTACGGCCTTTACCACTGGCTGACCCGCCACAGCCACACCGAATCGCCACGGTGGATGCGGTCTTTCTCGACGCTCACGCCCACCCGCGCCGGCATTACCGCGCTGGTATTGGTGGTGATCAGGCCTGAGGTGCTGATCTCTTGCGCGTTAGCCGGTTTGGCAATCGGTAGCGGCGGGCACGACATGGCGGCCAACTGGATACTCGGCGCCGTCTTCGTCGCCGTCGCCGGTTCCACGGTCGCGATCCCGGTCCTTGCCTACGCGGGCGCCGGTGACCGGCTAGATAGCGCGATGGCGCGGCTCAAGGAGTGGATGGAGCAAAACAACGCCGTGCTGCTCGCCGCGGTCCTGGTGCTCATCGGTTTGATGGTGCTCTACAACGGAATTCATCCGCTGCTCCAGCACGCATAAAATCGTCGGACGTGAGCCTCAACGACCGGGATGCACTGGCGTTATTGCATGCTGCCATCGACCCGGACGACGAAGACGGGCTCATCGGCCGGTTTTACACGCGCTGGTTTTCGCTCGACGGTTCGCCACGCGACCTCTTCCCGCCGGACATGGGCACCCAGCGGGCCGCTTTTGCCCATGCGTTGAACTGGGTGTACGGCGAGCTCGTCGCCCAGCGTGCTGAGGAGCCGGTGGCGTTTTTGGCGCAGCTGGGACGCGACCATCGCAAATACGGTGTGCTGCCTGAGCACTACGAGACGTTAGGGCAGGTGCTGCACGCGACCCTGCGAGACGAGCTGGCCGAGGCGTGGACCGACGCTGTCGACGCGGCTGCCCGGCAGTCGCTGAACCTGATCACCGGGGTGATGCGTGGCGCGGCGGAGGCCGAGGAGGGGCCGGCCTGGTGGGACGGCACGGTGATCGAGCACCGGCGGATATCCCGCGACCTGGCCGTGATTCGGCTGCAGCTGGACCGCCCGATGCCTTATCACGCCGGCCAGTACGTCAACGTGGCGGTGCCGCAGTGCCCGCGGCGGTGGAGATATCTCACGCCCGCGATCCCGCCGGATGACAGCGGCGCCATCGAGTTCCATGTCCGGGCGGTCTCTGGCGGCATGGTCAGCAACGCCATCGTCCACGAGACCCAGCCCGGCGACCGTTGGCGGCTGTCCACCCCACACGGCGGCTTGCAGGTCGACCGCGATGGTGGCGACGTGCTGATGGTGGCGGGCAGCACCGGGCTCGCGCCGCTGCGCTCGATCGTCATGGACCTGACCCGGTGGGGTGTGAACCCGCGTGTGCACATGTTCTTCGGCGGCCGCTACCCCTGCGAGCTCTACGATCTGCCCACCTTGTGGCAGATTGCCGCGCACAATCCCTGGCTGTCAGTGTCACCGGTCTCCGAGCACAACGACAACCCGGCCTGGGCCGCCGACTATCCCGATGTGACGCCGCCGCGAGGGCTGCATCTGCGCCAGACCGGCAAGCTGATGGACGTCGTCACCAAATTCGGCAACTGGGGGGACCGGCAGATTCTGATCTGCGGCGGACCGGAGATGGTGCGCGCTACCAAGGCCGCGCTGATCGCCAAAGGGGCGCCGCCGGATCGGATTCAGCACGATCCGCTTTACAGCTAACCTTGGCTAGTCTTATCGGGTGCACCCTGTCACTCTGCGCGACTCGTCGTCGAATCTCGAGGCCCAGTTCGTCCCGGACGCCGGCATGATCGGCGTTTCATTGACCGACTCGGGCGTCGAACTACTCGGCCAACGCCGCGGCCTGGACGCCTACGTGACCAACGGCAAAACGATGGGTATCCCGATCCTGTACCCGTGGGCAAATCGGCTGGGCGCCAACACTTATACGGCAGAGGGCACGACAGTCACGCTGACGCCTGGCCAGCACCGAGTGCGAGCCGATCCCAACGGACTGCCGATCCACGGGGTGCTGGCCGCCTATCCGGGCTGGCGGATAACGACTGAATCGGCGGACGAGCTCACCGTCGAGCTGGACTTCGGCGCCGATCCAGAGTTACTGGCCAGCTTTCCATTTCCGCATCTGCTCGCGGTGACGGTGCGCCTCGCCGGGCAGAGCCTGACCGTGCGCACCGCGGTGACCCCCACCGGGCAAAAGGCAGTTCCGCTGTGTTTCGGATTTCACCCCTATCTGCAGCTGCCCGGGGTGTCGCGCGACCAGTGGATCATCGAGACGCCGCCGTTGCGGTGGCTGCGCCTCGACGAGCGGGGACTGCCCACCGGTGCGACGACACCGCAACCGGCCCTGACTGAAGCATTGGGCGACAAGGCTTTTGACGACGGCTACGACGAGGTTGCCGATGGCGCGGTGTTCGCGGTGTCCGGTGGCGGCCGCCGGATTGAGGTTCACTTCGAACAGGGCTATCCGGCTGCGCAGATCTTCGCGCCGCCGGGTGAAGAAGTCATTTGCTTCGAGCCGATGACGGCGCCCACCGATGCACTCCGCCGTGGCGGCTATCCGTCGGCGCGCCCGGGCGAATCGGCAGTCGCCCAGTTTTCGATTCGCGTCACCTGACCTGCGTCTTGCCGGAGCAACTGAGGCTATTAGGCATGCGGTGAAAATGGCGCGGCCGACAGGTACCCTTAGCCAATCTAGGGCAGGAGGAGCAGGTGAGCCCTGGCGCGAGCGGTAGGTCGATCGATGAATTGCTGGACCGCGCGGTGCGGGCCATCAACGAAGGCGACCATGCGACCGCGACTACCTTGGCCGGGCAGGTTCTTTCGGTCGACCACGGCAACCCAGAGGCTGAGGACCTGCTCACTGCCCCCGCTCAATACGGTGAAATCCGCCGACTGACAATCATGTTCGCCGATCTTGTCGACTCGACGGCGTTGTCCACCCGTTTGGAACCGGAGAGGTATCGCACCTTGGTCGGCCGCTACCAGAATGAGGTGCGCCGCGTCGTCGATCGATATGAGGGCCATATCAGCTCGATCAAGGGCGACGGATTGTTGGCGGTGTTCGGCCACCCCAAGGCGCATGAGGACGATGTGCGGCGTGCCGTCGCGGCGGGACTGGACATCACCCGTGCCGTGGCACAGCTCAGCGAGCTGGCCCAACGCAAGTTCGGCGTGACCATCAACGTGCGGGTCGGCATCCATCGTGGCCTGGTCTACCTCGACACCGACCAGGACGACGTGTACGGGTTTGCCGCTAACCTCACCGCCCGTCTTTCTGGTTTGGCCGAGCCGGGCACGGTGGCGGTGTCAGATTCGGTCGCGCCGTTGGTCCGTGACTTGTTCGAACTCGACGTACGTCCGCCGGGGCCGGTGAAGGGTGTCGAAGGATTGGTCAGCCATCACCGGGTGCTCGGCGAGCGACCGGAAGCACCGCCGCTGTGGTCGCCACCCCTGATCGGGCGCGACCGTGAGCGCAGCTGGCTGCAGCAGAGCTGGCGTCGGGCCTGCGATGGTGTGCTGAGCAGCCCAGGCGTGATATTCCGCGGCGAGCCGGGAATCGGCAAGACCCGGTTGGCGACCGAGGCGGCCGAATTAGTCCGGAGTTCAGGCGCGCCCGCGATCGAGCTGTTCGGTTCGCCGCTGCACACCGACACCGGCCTGCATCCGGCGCGCAGGCTCGTGGAACGCCGATGCGGCATCACCCGGCTCACCGACGGCGCGGAGCGTCTGCGCTTACTGGAAGCCGAACTGCGTTCCTGCGGAATGGATCCCGTGAGCACGATACCTCTGCTCGCGCCGGTACTCGGCGTCGGTCCTGAGCACGGCTACCAGCCGGCTGCCGTGGAAGGCCGCGCCCTTTACCAGTTGATCGGCGCGACGGTTCAACAATATGTCCTGGCCTGCATCGGAGATCAAGCCGGATTGGTGGTCGCCGAGGATGTGCACTGGTTCGACCCGTCCAGCCTGGAGCTGCTCAACTCATTGCTCGCAACCGCGGACGGACGGCTGATGGTGGTCGTGACCGGACGTGACGGTGATTGGCTACGAACCGATTGGCCGGTAACGCTTTTCGATGTTGCGCCGCTGACCGACGAGCAGTCCGATGCGCTGATCAGTGCGCTGCACCCGTCGATAACCGACGACGCGCAGCGGGCCGCGATACGCGGCCGATGCGACGGGGTTCCGTTCTATATCGAACACGTCGTCGGAGAACTCGACGCCGCCGGAGCCGAGTCTGGGGTACCCGAGGCGCTGTATGAGCTGCTGTTCGCCGGGCTGTATCACCCCCACGCCGACGTCGTCCCGGTGGTCGAGGCCGCCGCCGTCATCGGGCGCGCCGGTGATCTCGCCTTGCTTCGCTGGGTGGTCGGGCGCGACGCCGAAGACGTCGATGACGTCGTCACCGAACTCGTCCGGGCGCGGGTGCTGGAAAGGCGCGGCAGCGACGGCTGGCGATTTCGTCATGAGCTGCTCCGGGAGGTGGCGGTCGAGCTGGCTCCACCATCGCTGCGCCGCGATCTCCATGCGCGCGCTGCCTGCGCGCTGGTCGACGCAGCAAGCGCCGTCGAGCCGGATTGGCGTATGGTCGCAGGGCATTACGAGCAAGCCCTGCAGTGCGATGACGCCGTCGACGCCTATCAGAAAGCCTCAGTTAACGCCCGACGCCGCGGCGCCATCCAAGAAGCGCTGGCGTGCCTGACGAACGCTCTCAATCAGCTCACCGGCTGTGCCGAGGGCGCCGCCCGCGACCGCAACGAAATCGCGATCCGGCTGGAACGCGGCGTTTTGGCCGCCGCCGCGCAAGGCAGCGTAGGACCTGCCGACTTCGAACGGTGCCTGGCCTTGGCGAGTACCGGCAACTACCAAGACGAGTTATTCACCACGCTCACCGCGTTGATCGGCTACTACCTGCCGCGCGCCCAACTGCGCCAGGCTCATGAACTCCTCGACTCGCTATCCGCCCGGATAACCAAAGATCGGCCCTGGAGTGATCCGGCCATAGCGTCATCGTTGGGCACCGTAACCTGGCTGGAAGGCGACTTCACGGTCGCCCGCGAACATCTGCTGCGGGCGCTCGCCGACCGCTCGGCCGCCGATCCTCGGGTGCTGGAATCCGCCTGGTGGGTGGTTGTCGACCCGATATCGTCGGCACACATCTTCCTCGCACTTACGCATATGGTCTGTGGCGACCTCGACAGCGCCGACGCGCAGTTGGCCGAATCAGTACGGCGCTGCGACACTTTGGAATTTCCGCAGAACGCTCACAACAGGGCACATACCTACTTCATGGAAATCTGGGTCCGGTTGGAAAGCGGCCAAATTTCGCAGGCCGCCACTCTGGTCGCCGAGCTTCGCAGGCAAAGCGAGCAGTCGGGGCTCGACCTGTGGCGATTGGTCGGTGCCGCCCAAAACGCCACTGCCAAGGGGCTGGCCGCGCTGAGCGCCGGTGCCGACGCGGCCACGCTGGCTGCCCGGGCCGAGCGGATAGCGCAGATCGTGGACGGGTCGCGGCTGCTAAACCTCAATAGTTATCTGACGTTTCACGATGCGATCGTCGGCCGCCTGCTTGTTGCCGCCGGCCAGCCCGAGAAGGCGCGTGAACGATTGGAGATGGCGCTGCGGCACGCTGAAGAGACGGGAATGCGTTTCCAGGACGCCGAGCTGATGCGCTTACGCGCTCACACGTTCACCGACCCGCAGGAACGTCGCCACGCCCTGGCAGCCGCGCTTGAGTTGGCACGTCACCAAGGCGCGACTCTGTTCGAATTGCGTTGTCTGCTAGATTCCTTCGACCTTCTCGGTGACGGTGATCGCTCCGAGCTGGCCGACGTTTGCCGCCGCTTCCGCGGCGATGCCCGTTGGCCGGAATTCGCACGGTCACAACTCATTCTCGCGTGACCTGACTTCGCCAGCTCGGAGGTGAGTCATATCCAGCTTCTCCGGGGTCCTTGTGATCGCGTCGAGTGCCCGAATGTTGCCGGCAACGTCATGGCTCTCATGCTGGGCGATGGCGCGAATAAGCCTGGGCAGCCCCGTCCACCCTTCCGACGGTTGCAGGTACCAGGAACTCAGCGCCGCCGTCCAGGCTTCCTGATGCAATCTCTTTGGCCAGGCATTCTGCGGGTGCAACGCCGTGTAGATAGCGAAAAGCCATGCGCCTCGGCGCAATTTCGTCAGCGCGTCCTTGAGAATGCCCTCCTCGTCCGGTACTAGCCAGCCGCTCAAGCGCAGGTCGGGTGAAAGTTGTTCGACGACCTTGACAATGCCGGGGATCTGCGCGCACAGAATGACGTTGACGCGGTTGTAATCATTCGTCAGCGTGTCCAGCGAGTCAGCCGCAATCGCCAACAGCGCCAGGCCCAGATCGAAAGTGATGTGCGCATTCAGTCCAGCCAGCATGTGCTGCAGGATGATCGCTTGGTCGTCCTCGTCGCCGACGAACGCGACCGCCCAGGGAAGCGTCAGGCCTTCGTACTCGGCCGGGTGGAAGTACGCATTCAACGCGTTGAAGTAGCGCCGGGCGAAGGCGACGTCGAGCTCTTCCATACGGTGCCCGTCGTCAAACACGTTCTCGTTGATGGCTTCTCGAATGGCGAGAGTGCACCGCCTATATAGCACAGCGAAGTAGCCGACGGGACTTTCCGCTTTGATCGCCCAACCGATGATGTCATCGATGGTGCGTATGACATCGTCGATGGTTTCGGGTTCTTCGATGCGATGCAGTGGGAATGACGGTCTAGGTGGAGCGGGGGCAGACATCTCAGCGGATCCTCCGGTTCAATCGGTCCGAACGCGTTCCGACGTTGGCTCGGACGGGAGCGGCGGCGATCATCGTCAGTGGGGTAATGGTGGGGAAATCGCCGCTCAGGGAATCAATTTTCACCCGCCGAAGGATGGTTGCCAAGGCGAGGGTTGCCTCGAGCATCGCGAAATGATCGCCGATGCATGCGCGCGGGCCGCCACCGAACGGCAGGTACTGCCAACGGTTGCGGCCCTTGCAGCGCTCAGGGCTGAACCGGTCGGGGTCGAAGCGCAGCGGAGCTTCCCACAAGGCAGGATCGCGATGCATGGCGTAGATCGCGACGACGGCGACCGTGCCCGCAGGTAGGCGGTAGCCGTCGACCTCGATGTCGGCCGTCACGGTCCGCCCTACGGCCGGCGCCGGCGGGCACAGCCGCAGGGCCTCGTGCAGGACCTGCACGGTGCAACGCAGCCGCGGCACGTCCTCGTGAGTGAGCCGACGGTCACCGAGCGCGCACGTTTCTGCCGCGACTCGCTGCTGCAGTTCGGGCCGGTGGCCCAACGCCCACAGCGCATAGGTCAACGCGGTGGAGGTGGTGTCATGGCCGGCGAGGATAAACAACACCAACTCGTCGCAGATCGCGCGATCAGACAGGGGCTGGCCGGTCTGCGGGTCGGTGGTCTGCATCAGGGCACGTACCAGCGGAGCGTCACGTGTCGGGTCGGCTCGGCACGCGCGCAGGATCTCTGCCGCCAATGCGTGCAGTGCAGCGCTGGCCGCGCGGGCTCCGCGCTGCCCACGCGTGGGCCACCAGCGTGGCGGGTTTACTGGACGCAATGCCCGGTCGGTCGCCCACTTGCCTGCGGTCCGAAGCGCGGCTCCCACCACCTGCGTTCGGTCGGCCAGATCGATTCCGAGTATTGAATGGCCCAGCGCTCGCAACGTCATTGCGCGGCATTCGGTGTCCAGGTCCACCTCGGCGGTAACGGCCCAGCGGTCGGCAAGCTGTTCGGCGACCTCAGCCATGCGCCCGGCGAACCGGGGAACGTGGTGCTTGGTGAAGATTGGCTGCAGCGCGCGGCGGCGCGGCAGCCACTCGTGATGCGGCACCACCAGCAGGTTGTCGCCAACCAGCCGACGAAGCTCTAATGAGATAGGTGTCGCCGCGCGCTCGGCGAATGCGTCCGTGCGTGCCAGGACGTCGTGGGCGCCCTGCGGGGAGGAGACAAACACCAGCGGCGGCATGATCCACCGCGGCCCCAGCACGTTTCGAGTCACCGATCCGCCCGATTCCCGCAGCACCTCCAGACCGGTATCGAACTGTCTGGCCGCCTTCAGCCGCCGCCGGTACGGCAACGGATTTTTGGGCGCCAACGGCAATCCCGTCGACGCCGGCGGCCCGGCGGTGACTTCCGGGCCCGTGATCGTGGCCGTCATGTCTGCCAGCATGGTTCGGCTGTCGTGGCGCCGTCACGAGTAGACGGCTACTGCACCCTTGTGCGGACCGGTACTCGAGTTGTCAGGCCAGAAGGTCCCACTTGCGGGCGAGGTGCTCGGGCATGTCAAAGGACGCCCGATCACCGCCGCGCTCCAACTTGAGCCCGGTGTCCAGCAGGTCTCGCCCGAAGGGAGCGGCCATGCGTGACGCCAGTTGGTAGCGCGGCAGATCGCGCTCGATCTGGCCCAAGACGTGCACAAAGAACCACTTGGCGAGGCGCGCGAGCGGCCCGAGGTGGTCGGCGAGATCCGACTTGGGAATCAGCAACAGGTCGGCGGTCTCGTCGCCGATCAGGTGGCGTATCAACGGCGGGATTGTGCCGTCGAGACGGTGCACGGGTGTCAGCTCGTCCATCAGCTCCAGCAGCGCACGAGTGAGTTCCTGCCCTTGCGGCGATGCCTCGAACTGCCTGCGCCGAATGGCGTCGACCAGGGCGGTGGCATCGGCGATGTCGTGCACCAGCAACTCGTCGCGCACACCGAGCAGGTGCCCGATGACATTCCACAGGTGCAGGTAAGCCTCGACGTCCTCGGCGGGAACGCGCACGCCAAGGCGACGCATCGGTTCGCAAAAGACATACGAGAAAGACATGCGTGTCCCGGCGAGGTCCTCCTGGTTGATCGGTGTTCCCCAGTCGGGATGCCACATGCCGGGCGTCAGCTCGTTGCGGGCCTTGATCAGGTGCCGGACGGCGGCATGCATCAATCGGACGCGCTGAATGGCGCGTCGGCCCTTGCCGTTTTCGTCCAGCCCACCGACGTTCCCCACATCGATCAGGAACTGGCCGGTCTCCATCACCCGTCGGCGCGGGTCGGTAGCGAGCCGGGCGGTCAAGTACAGCACCTGCACACCTTTGGCTGCCGCGTACGCCGACGGGAGCGATGCACAGAACAGGCAGCATGCGATCTCGAGGCCCCATGTCTCGAAGAGCTGCTGCCCGCGCTCGATCTTGCCCATATCGGCCCAGTCGGGCAGGGGCAAGGTCTCGACCAGGTAGGCGCGGATCTCGTCGGGCATCTCCTCCGGCACCGGCTGGTCGACGCGGACCAGCGTCTGCATCAGCGCATTGACCGCATCGGCGCCGCCCCGCTCGAGCACGGCCGCGACCGGCCCATCGGCCAGCGGATCGCCCAGCTCCCGCATGGGATCGAGCAGCGCGTCACTCCATTTGGAGCCTCCGGTTGCGCCCGCCATACACAAAGCCTGTCAGACTCTGCGATCTTCGCTAGGGCCTGGCGGCAGCCGAGTAGCTCTCAGCCGCAACACGAGTAGTCGGCTACGCGTGCTCCCCGACCGTCGCCAGTCATACGTTCCACACATCATCACAGGCCCACACCGTGTGGAGGCGATCGGAAATGTCGGATTTGACACTGCCCCTCGAGGCAACGCGGGATGCCGTCACCGGCATCCAACCGAACGTAAGTAACGACAACGTAAGTAAAGACAACCCGTCACAGCCGCCGGCTCTGGTCGCCGAGCCAGAGCCGCCAGTTCTGATCACCGAACACGAGGTGATGCTCGGTACCGCGGCAGCCGTACGGCCACGGTTCACCCCGATCACCCGAATGATCGGCGCGCTTCGTGACGTCGCCGCGGCCTTGCAATTGCCGCCGCCCCGGCCCCACTACTCTCATGGCGGCGCGTACATCGAGCGCGCCCGGATGGCACGGGAAATGGACAGATTATGAGCCGCCCCGGCCGGCGTGCAACATCTCGACCAGCTCCTCGCGGGAACCCGCGCCCAGACGCTGGTACGCGCGATACACGTGGCCTTCAACGGTGCGTACCGATGTGACGAGCCGGTCGGCGATCTCTTTGTTGGACAACCCTGCCGCGACCAATTCGATAATCTCGCGTTGACGGCCGGTCAACGGTTGACCTATCGGGTTTCGCAGCGCCGGCGTACACAGGCCGCCGCAGTCGGCGGCGAGCTGCTGCGCCACCGCCGCGGCATGCAGGCTGCGCTTGCGCTGCTGGTTGCGGCTGAAAGCCACGGCCGCCTGAGCGGCGACGTCCGCGGCAGCGGCCCGATCGCCGAGTGCCCGGTAGTCTGCCGATGCCGCGAGCAGACCTTCCCCGTCGTTGGCTAACAACGATTCGGCATGCCGCGCAACAACATTAGCAAGCGGAAACGATAATTCATCTGCCAGTTCACGCGCCCGCGTCGCGCCCGAGGTGTCGCCCCATTGAGCCGTCACTTGCACACAGGCCAGTTCATGCGTTCGTTGATGGCGGTTACGCGCATCCTCGCCGGCAGCACGGACTTTCGAGATCGCGTCGGTCAGGTACCCGCCGGCCGCCAGCACCCAGCCGCCGGCCACCGCCAGAGCCGTCTGCATGAAGAGGTAGTCGGCCGGCACGCATCGGCGCGCTTCGGTGATCGCGTCGTTCGCGGCATCGAGCTGGCCCAGCTTGGCGTGCGCTTCCGCCAGCGCGAAGCAACTCGCCGGTTGTAAACCGGTTTTGACGCTGTGCTTTTCCGCCCCGGCCAGCGCCTCATGCAGGAGTTTCACCGCGGCGGGAATCTCGCCGCGCGCCAGCTCGGCATGGCCCAGCAAGAAAGCAAGGTTCGCATACGCCAGACCTGGAACGTCGCGTACCGACTCGGATAGCTGCTTGGCCGAGCGCACGCATTCGTCGATGCGCCCGCTCAGCCGGCAAGCGCGCGCATAGACGCCGCCGTACCAGAACCTCACCGGCGACGCCTGAAACGACATGATCGCGCGGTCGATGGCCTCGGCCCCGACGTTGGAGACCTCGTCGAGTCTGCCCAACGCGCCAGCCGCCATGGTCAACGCGATGGACGCCAACATGGCGTGAAAGTCGGGCAGTGTCGGCGAACGCAGCGCCGCCCGTGCCTTTTCCGCCGCGGTTTCGCAGCGGGCCATCACCGAATCCACGCACGATTCGATCGCGGCGCGCTCTGCCCGCTCCGACGCGGATTCCCGCGTCAATGCCAGGCCGTCGAGAATGGCCGACGCCTCCCGCGGTCGGCCGAGATTCCAGATCAGGTTCGCCGCCCGCACGGTTGCCCAGTGATGTCCGTCGGGGTCATCCCGACCGATTCCGGCCAGGATCACCTCGGCTTTGTCTCCATGCCCGCGCCCTGCCAGGCTTATCGCGCGCAGGCCGACGGCCTCGCTGGCCCCCGCATCGGCAGCGGCGGTGGCGAATCGGTCGGACAGGTCGAGGTCGAGCAGCGTCATCGCGAAGCGTGCCGCCTCCAGGAACAGCTGAGGGTCAGGAGGAAGGTCTGATTCAAGGGTGAGCAACGCGCGGCGCACCGTCGCGTGCACGTCTGCGTCGGCCTCCTTGGCCAACCGTTGCGCCAACTTGCCGCGGATTCGCGACAGATACATTTCGCTGGCCGCGGCGCGCCGAAGCTCACCGAACAGCGGATGGGCGAGTCGGGCCATGAGCCTGGAACCGCTGCGTTCCACGGTGACCAGGTTCATCTGTTCGGCCACCTCGAGATCGCGGCGGTGCACCAAGTCGCAGAGCAGGTCGACAGGCAGCGGCTCGTACTGCGACAACGTATCGACGACCAGCGCGACATCGGGGGTCAGCCGGCTCAATTGCTGACCGACCATGTCGCCGATGCTGTCCGACACCGCGACGCGTTCGTCCCACATCCACAC
>NZ_DATMLH010000165.1:0-4829 GCF_035570115.1 Mycobacterium sp. | reverse complement strand
GCGTTGCGTGGCCGCACCACCCCACCGCGAACAGTATTCGGATCCGGAGAAGCCGATCCTGCGGATCGCGGGGGGCGCCATCCAACGCTGGCAGACGGGCGGCTGGCAGCCTTATGTCGACGCCGCCGACCAACTCGGCGTCGACGAGGCCACCCACCTCGCCCGCCAGCTGTCCCGGTGGGACTCCAACCCGACCCACATCGGGCTGCGTTCGGCCGCCACCCGCGGTGCCTCCTTCACCACGCTGACCGGGATCCCCGACGCGTCGCGGCTGGACGTGCCCACGGTGTGGGCGCCGCGCCGCCGCGACGACGAGTTGCGCGTTCCGATCGGTGTCACCGCGACCGGCGAGCCGCTGATGTTCGACCTCAAGGATGAGGCCGAGGGCGGGATGGGCCCGCACGGCCTGATGATCGGTATGACCGGTTCCGGCAAGTCACAGACCCTGATGTCGATCCTGTTGTCACTGTTGACGACTCACTCTGCTGATCGGCTGATCGTCATCTACGCAGACTTCAAGGGTGAGGCCGGCGCGGACATCTTCCGCAACTTCCCTCAGGTCGTCGCGGTGATCTCGAACATGGCCGAGAAGAAATCGCTTGCCGACCGGTTCGCCGACACGCTGCGCGGCGAGGTCGCGCGTCGGGAGATGATGCTGCGCGAGGCCGGTCGCAAGGTGCAGGGCAGCGCGTTCAACTCAGTGACCGAGTACGAGAACGCGATCGCCGCCGGACATGATCTGCCGTCGATCCCGACGCTGTTCGTCGTCGCCGACGAATTCACATTGATGCTGGCCGACCACCCCGAGTACGCGGAGCTGTTCGACTACGTCGCCCGCAAGGGCCGGTCGTTCCGGATCCACATCCTTTTCGCTTCACAGACATTGGATGTGGGCAAGATCAAGGACATCGACAAGAACACCTCGTACCGGATCGGTCTGAAGGTGGCCAGCCCCTCGGTGTCGCGGTCGATCATCGGTGTGGAGGACGCGTACCACATCGAGTCGGGCAAGGAGCACAAAGGCGTTGGGTTCCTGGTGCCCGCGCCCGGCGCCGCTCCGATTCGATTCCGCAGCACCTACGTCGACGGCGTCTACGATCCGCCTCGGGCGCCGAAAATGCTTGTGGTGCATTCGGTTCCGGAGCCGAAGCTGTTCAGGGCCGGGCGGGTGGAACCCGACCAGACCACGGTGATCGCCAAGAACGGCCACGACGAGCCGGTCGCCCCATCACGCAAGTTGATCGCCACCATCGGTGACCAGCTGGCACGTTATGGTCCACGCGCACCTGAGCTGTGGCTGCCGCCGCTCGATGACGCGATCCCGCTGAGCACGGTGCTGGCCCGCGCGGCGCTGCCGCGGGGCCAGTGGCGTTGGCCGCTGGGCGAAATCGACAAGCCGTTCGAGATGCGCCGCGACCCGCTGGTGTTCGATGCACGGTCGTCGGCCGGCAACATGGTGATCCATGGTGGGGCAAAGTCAGGCAAATCGGCCGCCCTGCAGACGTTTATCTTGTCGGCGGCAAGCCTGCACTCGCCCAGCGAAGTGAGTTTCTACTGCCTGGACTATGGCGGCGGTCAGCTGCGGGCGTTGGAGGACTTGGCGCATGTCGGCAGCGTGGCCTCGGCGCTGGAACCGGAGCGGATCCGCCGCACCTTCGGGGAGCTCGAGCAGCTGCTGCGGTCACGCCAGCAGCGCGAGGTGTTCCGGGACAAGCAAGGGCCGGATGACGGGCGGGGCCAGGTCTTCCTGGTTATCGACAATCTCTATGCCTTCAGCCGGGATAACACCGATCAGTTCAACACCCGCAACCCGTTGCTGGCGAAGGTGACCGAGCTCGTCAACATCGGGCTGGCCTACGGCATCCACGTGGTCGTCACCACCCCCAGCTGGCTGGAGGTGCCGCTGGCGATGCGAGACGGTCTTGGGCTGCGGCTGGAGCTGAAGCTGCATGACGCCCGCGACAGCAACGTCCGGTTGGTCGGTGCACTGCACCGTCCGGCCGAGGCGGTGCCCGCCGACCAGCCGGGTCGCGGGCTGACCATGGCCGCCGAGCACTTCCTGTTCGCGGCACCCGAACTGGACCAGGTCGCCGCGATCAACGCCCGCCATCCCGGCGTCACGGCGCCGCCGGTGCGGTTGCTACCGACCAACCTGGCGCCCGCCGCGGTCGGCGCGGTGTATCGAGGCACTGACCGGATCGTTATCGGCCAGCGCGAAGAAGACTTGGCCGCAGTCGAACTCGACTTCGCCGAGAATCCGTTGCTGATGGTGCTGGGCGACACCAAATCGGGTAAGACCACGCTGTTGCGCCACATCATCCGCACCATCCGCGACAACTCGACTCCCGACCGGGTCGCGTTCACGGTGCTGGATCGCCGGTTGCATCTCGTCGATGAGCCGTTGTTCCCCGACAACGAATACACCACAAATGTCGACCGGGTGCTGCCGGCGATACTCGGCTTGTCGGCGCTCATCGAAAAGCGGCAACCACCGGCGGGGCTCTCGACCGCCCAGCTGACCGGCTGGTCATACGAGGGGCACACCCACTACCTGATCGTCGACGACGTCGATCAGGTACCGGATGCGCCGGCGATGACGGGTCCGTTCGTCGGGCAGCGGCCCTGGACTCCGCTGCTCGGGTTGCTGGCACAGGCCAGCGACCTGGGGCTGCGGGTGATCGTCACCGCGCGCGCAACCGGTTCCGCGCATGCGCTGATGACCAGCCCGTTGCTGCGCCGGTTCAACGACCTACAGGCAACCACGTTGATGTTGTCGGGCAATCCGGCGGACGGCGGAAAGATTCGCGGTCAACGATTCGACCGGTTGCCCGCAGGTCGGGCAATCCTGCTGGGCGACACCGACACCCCCACATATGTGCAGTTGGTCAACCCGCTCGTCGACGAAAGTGTGGCCGTCGATGGTCGGTGAGTTTCATCGAAAGTGGTTCATCGAAAGGATGGAATTGCCATGACGTTGCGAGTCGTCCCGGAGGGTTTGGCCTCCGCCAGCGCCGCGGTCGAAGCGATCGCCGCCCGGCTGGCCGCCGCGCATGCGGGCGCGGCCCCGTTGATCTCCGCCGTAGTTCCGTCGGCGGCGGATCCGGTGTCGCTGCAGACTGCGGCCGGATTCAGCGCGCAGGGCACCGAGCACACCGCGGTTGCTGCCGAAGGCGTGGAAGAACTCGGCCGTGCCGGGGTCGGTGTCGGTGAGTCCGGCGTGAGTTACGCCGCCCGTGATGTGGCCGCTGCGTCGTCGTATCTCGGCTTCCACGGCTGACGATGACAGCGCCGGTGTGGATGGCTTCGCCGCCGGAGGTGCATTCAGCGCTGCTCAGCAGCGGTCCTGGACCCGGGTCGCTGCTGGCGGCCGCTGGGGCCTGGACGTCGCTGAGTACTGAATATGCCTCGGCTGCCAGCGAACTCACCACACTGTTGGGCGCGGTACAGGCCGGCGCGTGGGAGGGTCCAAGCGCCGAGCAGTATGTCGGCGCTCACTTCCCTTATCTCGCGTGGCTGACGGAGGCCAGCGCGAAGAGCGCGGGGGTGGCTGCTCAGCACGAGATCGCGGCGACCGCCTATACCAGCGCGTTGGCTGCGATGCCGACGCTTCCGGAGTTGGCCGCCAATCACCTCATTCACGGCCTGTTGATGGCGACGAACTTCTTTGGGATCAACACGATTCCGATCGCGCTGAACGAAGCCGACTACGCACGGATGTGGATTCAGGCGGCCACCACGATGGTCAGTTATCAGGCGGTTTCCGGGTCGGCGTTGGCGTCGGCCCCCCGCACCACGGCGGCACCGCCGGTGCTAAAAGCCAATACCGCGCTGGCGACCCCCGCCCAGTCATCATCGGGATCGAACTTCTTTACCGAGATTTTCGACCAGCTCCTCCAACTCATCCAGAACCCGGCCGGGACGCTCAATGCGATCTTCGCCGACCCGAGCGTGTGGTTTCCACTGTTGTTCTTCATTGGCTACGAGGCGTTCTTCATCCCGTTCGGAAACACCTTCTGGTCGATCGTGCTCAGTTCCCCGGCCTGGCTTGGGCTCATCCTCGGTCTGGCTCTCAACGCGCCGGCCGCTTTGGCTGGGCCGGCCGTCGTACCCGCAGTGGTCGGGGCCCGTGGAATCCTGGCCGGACAAGCCGCCGAGTTACCCGCGGTCGGCTTCTCTTCGCCCGGTGTTACCGCGACCACGACCGCATCGTCGACACCAGTGACAGGCGCCATGGCCGGCGTCTCGGCGGCCGCACCTGCCGCCGGCTTCGCCTACATGGTGGGCGGTCTTGGTCCCGATGCCGGGTCCGGGCCGACCTTGATTGATCGCAGGATCGACAAGGCACCCGGCCGCTACATCCCCGCGGCGGCCGCAGTGGGTGCCGTGAGTCGCGCGAAGGCGCGAGTACGGCGGCGTCGACGCGCCGAGATGCACGACCACGCCGACGAGTTCGCAGATATGAATATCGATGTCGACCCCGACTGGGGTGCGCCAACAGAGGCCTCGGTGCTGGCGTCGGATTCCGGTGCAGGGCCGTTGGGGTTTGTCGGGACGGTGCATAAGGACACTGCCGCTGAGGCGGCGGGATTGGCGACACTGAGCGGCAATGGGTTTGGCGGGGGGCCGAGTATGCCGATGGTGCCGGGGACGTGGGGGCCCGATGCGCCGCCGGGGGAGGGGGATGACCGCTGAATGTGCTTGTTTGGCAACGGTAGTCGATTAGAGAAAGGATTTACTTGATGAGTATGTTGGATGCTCATATTCCGCAGTTGGTGGCCTCGCAGTCGGCGTTTGCCGCCAAGGCGGGGTTGATGCGCAGCACGATCGGT
>NZ_DATMLH010000164.1:0-6410 GCF_035570115.1 Mycobacterium sp. | reverse complement strand
TAGTGCCGGGCGAAGCCCACCCGGGTGGCGGTGGTGAGGACCCCCGAGGCGAACAGCGCCTCGGCCACCCATTTGGTATTGCTGCGGCTGCCCCACCAGCTGCCCCTCGGCCCGCGCGGCTCGGCGGCCAGATGCGCCTCGATCTGCCCGGCGGTACTCGGCCCGAGTTCGGCGACGGCGGCGACGACGTCCTCGACGAGTTGCGGGTTGGCCTTGACGATGTGAGTGCCCCACCGGCCGTGCCGGTACTGACGCATCCGCCAGCGCAACAGCGGCCAGTCATCGACGGCCATCAGCGCGGCCTCGTGCGCCCAGTACTCCACCAGCAGCCGCGGTGACCGGGCCGAATGGTCCCACGCCGCACGGTCCAAAACGCCCCGGTCGTAGGGCCCGAGCCGGCTGAAGACCGGGGCATAGTGGGCCCGCACCGCGACCGACACCGAATCGAGCTGCAGCACCTGGATGCGCGAGATCAGCCGTCGCAGGTGCGCGCGCGTGACCACGCCGGCGGGCCGCGGCTCGCTAAATCCTTGGGCTGCAACGGCTATCCGCCGGGCCTGCGCGGCGGTCAGCCTAACGGGCCGGGTCACAGCGCCGAGAACACCGCGAGCTCAGCCAGCGTTGACTGTCTCCTCCGACGGCGCTTCTGCACTCGCCTCCGTTGCATTCTTGACTTCATGGTAAGCGGACTCGAGGGTGGCCGGGACCGATTCCAGGTCGCGGTACACGCCCATCAGTTGCTCAAGGATCTCGATTCGCTGCCGACCCGCCTCGTCCACCGCCTGCCGGGCCTGCTCACGATAGTGATCAGCCTCCAGCTTCGCGTCGGCGAGAAGCTGCTCACGTTCCTGCTGGGCGTCCCGCAAGGCCTCCTCGATCGCCGATTGATTTTCAGCGGTCATCCTGTCCAATTCGGCCGCGACCTTTGCTTTGGCTTCGTCATATTCAGCTTGGCGGGCGTTTAGCTGCGCACTCAAGTCCGCCAGTAGTTCTTTGTGCTTTTGCTGCTCGGCGTCGGCCTCGGCCTGGGCATCCGCGATCAGCGCCGCTGCCTCGGTGCGCGCTTCCGCCTGCATCTCGGACACCTCGTCGACGGCCTGCCGCAGCATCTTTGCCATCCGTTGTTGCACCGCGTGCGGCGACGGTGAAGTGTCCGTGAGGAGGGCCACCTCCTTGCGCAAGCCGGCTGATTCATCGTCGAGGTCTTTCAGCCGGGCCCTCAGGCTCTCGACGTCGTCGAGCAGCAACCGCTGCTTAGTGGTCAGCATCTCGATGTAGGCGTCGACCGCAGCCGGTTTATAGCCCGCCAACGTGCGAGAAAACGTCCTCGCGAATTCGGGTTCCATCGTCAATTCCCCTTCTGAAATCGCCTGCTCGACCCGTTGTGACCGGCCTCTAATCGAGAGTATGTCAGTCATGCCGTCGGCGCAGATAGCGTGCTCAGGAGCGAACGTAGCTGTGGAACCGGTAGCGCAGTCCCGTGCGGCTCGTCTCCCATTCGCCGGTCGTGCCGACCCACGTTTCGTCGAGCACCGGAGCGATGACATCGCCGTCATCGCGTGGCAGGTCGACGTCGACCTCGGTAACCTCGCAGCGGCTGGCCAGCGGCATCGCCAACGCATAAATCTGTTCGCCGCCCACAACCCAGGTGTCCGGATCGGTCAGCCCCTCGTCGAGACTTCGCACCACCGTCGCGCCTCCAGCAACGAAGCCGGTCTGATGGGTCAGCACGACATTTCGGCGGCCCGGCAAAGGCCGAAACTTCGCCGGCAGCGACTCCCAGGTGCGCCGGCCCATCACCACGGTGTGACCCATCGTGAGGGCTTTGAAGCGGATCAGGTCCTCCGGCAATTGCCACGGAATACCGCCGCTGCGGCCGATGACTCCCGACGTCGACTGAGCCCAGATCAGGCCCAGTTCGCTCATGCGCGCCTCATACCGCGACGGGGGCTTTGATCGCGGGGTGTGGGTGGTAGTTCTCTACGACGATATCGTCGTAGGTGTAGTCGAAGATCGAATCGCGATGCGCCAAAACCAGTGTCGGGTAGGGCCGCGGATCGCGGCTCAGCTGCTCGGTCACCTGCTCGATGTGGTTGTCGTAAATGTGGCAGTCACCGCCGGTCCAGATGAACTCGCCGACCGCCAAACCTGATTGCGCGGCCATCATGTGGGTCAGCAGCGCATAGCTGGCGATGTTGAACGGCACACCGAGGAACAGGTCGGCGCTGCGCTGGTAAAGCTGACAGCTGAGCCGGCCGTTGGCCACATAGAACTGAAACAGCACATGACACGGCGCCAACGCCATCTGCGGGATCTCGCCGACATTCCACGCCGACACGATGATGCGTCGGGAATCCGGATCGGTCCGCAGCAGCTGCAACGCTGCGCTGATCTGGTCGACCTGTTCACCGGAAGGCGTCGGCCAGGATCGCCACTGCACGCCGTAGACCGGACCGAGATCGCCGCTGTCGCTGGCCCATTCGTCCCAGATCGTGACTCCGTGTTGCTGCAACCAGCCGACGTTTGAGTCGCCGCGCAAAAACCACAGCAACTCGTGCACCACCGACTTCAGGTGCACCTTCTTGGTGGTGATCAGCGGGAAGCCGGCCGACAGGTCGTACCGCATCTGGTGGCCGAACAGGCTGCGAGTTCCGGTGCCGGTGCGGTCGGCCTTGGGTGTGCCCTGCTCGAGCACCAGACGCAGTAAATCCTCGTACGGCGTAGCGATCGGCACGCCGTTCACCTTACGTCCAAAGCCAGGGAGTAGAACGGAGGGCATGCCGAATATCACCGATACCATCACCACTCCCGACGGCACCTGTACCGTCCGCCTGTTCACCCCCGAGGGCGACGGTCCCTGGCCCGGGGTGGTCATGTACCCCGACGCCGGCGGTGCGCGCGAAAGCTTCGACGAGATGGGCGCCAAGCTGGCCGACTTCGGTTACGCGGTGCTGGTGCCCGACGTCTACTACCGCCTCGGCGACTGGAAACCGATCGACATGAAGACCGCATTCGGTGATCCCGAAGAGCGCAAGCGGCTGATGTCGATGATCGGCAGCGTCACACCGGAGACGATGACCGCCGACGCCCGCGCATACTTCGACTACCTCGCCGGTCGTCCCGAGGTGAGCGGGGACAGGTTCGGCACCACCGGCTACTGCATGGGCGGGCGGACATCAGTGGTCGTCGCCGGCCGGGTACCCGACCGAGTCGCCGCCGCGATGTCGTTCCACGGCGGCGGGCTGGTAACCGACACCGAGGACAGCCCGCATCTGAAGGCCGACCAGATCCAGGCGGCCGTGTATGTCGGCGGCGCGGAGAACGACGCCGGGTTCACCGCCGACCATGCCGAGCAACTCGACAAGGCGCTGACAGCGGCCGGCGTCGAGCACACGATCGAGACCTACCCGGCCGCGCACGGGTTCGCCGTTCCGGACAACCCGCCGTACGACGCCGCCGCGGCCGACCGGCACTGGACGGCGATGCGGGAGTTCTTCGGGGCGCACCTGGGCGCGTAGCTCAGCGATTCATCCCACCGCGGCCAGGCCGGCCGTCATGTCGTCGTGAGGCGGCCACAGCGGCTGCGGAACTTCGACACCGAATGGTTCACCCCAGCGGTTTCGGGATGAAACCTCGTGCACGGGATGCCGATTGGCTGCGACACCCCACTTGCCCCGTGGGTAGCCGAGGGCCAGCATGGCCGACATCGTCCAGCCTTCCTCAGCGGGCACGCCCAGTAACTCGTTCACCCTGTCCTTGAAATGGCGGAGCACCATCGTCATGACGCCGCCAACGCCCTCGGCACGGGCGGCAAGTAAGGCACTCCAGATCGCCGGGTAAATGTTGGCACCGCCGTAGTCGTCGATGGCGAAGACGAAGAGCAACAGGGGCACCTCTTCGAAATGGTCTGCCAGATAGTCCCCTGAGCCTTTCATTCTGCGCATCGTTTCGGCGTGAGCGGCCGGGTCGGCACCCGGCGCCGGCGCTACCATCGGTCCCGTCCTGAAATTTTCGTACTCAAGGACTCGGGCCTGCCGGAACAGCTGAGCGAACTCGCGTTTGAGTTCTGGATCATCAACGGCCAGGAAATGCCAGCGTTGGGTGTTTCCCCCGTTGGGGGCGCGAACGGCGGCATCGAGGATGCGGGCCTGCGTGTCCAACGGAATCGGATCCGGCCGCAACCGGCGCATCATCCTGGTGGTGTACAGCGCTTCATAGATATCCATCTGTCTGCTCCTTCCGCTATTCGGGCCAACTGCCGCTGAGAATGATGTCGACCAAGTTGCCCCGCTTGAATGTGGGATCGAAATGCGCCAGCACGTCGTCGTTCATCGTGCCGAAGGTGGTGCCCGGGCGGTGCTTCATACCGTCGTTGAAGGCCGCCAGGATGCGGTTCTTGAAATCAGGACGTGGATGCGCGGCGGTCACCGCCTCGACAGCTTCCGCGGTGAGTTCCTCTCGGCCGACGCCGACCACGTCGGTCTTGACACCGGCTGCCAGCAAAGCGGTTTCGGGGTCAAGGCGGGTGGGAATCTCGGGCGTCGTGTGCAGGGCAATGCCTAGCCAGACCTTGTCGGCGTCGGATTGCTCGACGCCGTGTTCGAGCAGGAAGTCGCGCGCTGCGTCGGCACCGTCCATCTCGAAGCGCTGGGTCGAAGTGCCATAGCGTGCGGTAAGGCCGAGGTCGTGGAACATCGCCGCAACGTAGAGCAGTTCCAGGTCTGATTGCAGGCCGAGTCGCCGCCCATGCAGCGCGCCGAACAGGAATACGCGTCGGGAATGGTGAAAGAGCACGTCGTCTTCGGCGCTGCGGATGAACTCGGTTGCCTCGCGCACAAGTGCGGTGTCGGGTATGACGATGCCGGCAACGGTTTCGATGGACTCAACGGCCATGATTGCTCCTTGCTTGTCTTAGCCCATCTTGCGGCGCTGCGCCGCTATTCCACCGGTGTCGTTCCAGCCGCCTTTCCCACAAATTGCGACACAATGAGTCCGTGGCTGAAGCCAACGCGCAGTCGCGAGTGGTGGTTATCGTCGTCTTCGACGACGTGACCATGTTGGACGTCGCGGGAGCGGGTGAGGTCTTCGCGGAAGCCAACCGCTTTGGCGCCGACTACCGGCTTAAGATCGCATCGGTCGATGGCCGCGACGTCACAACCTCGATCGGGACGCGGTTGGGCGTCACGGACGCCATCTCGTCAATCAAGTCCGCTGACACGGTCATGGTCGCCGGTAGCGACGACTTGCCCCGGCGCGCGATTGATCCCGAGCTCGTCGAAGCGATCAAGTCAGTCGCGGGCCGGACCCGGCGGCTAGCGTCGATTTGCACGGGGTCGTTCGTCCTGGCGCAGGCCGGCCTCCTTGATGGCCGCCGCGCAACCACACATTGGCATGATGTCCGCTTGTTTGCGCGGGCATTCCCCGAGATCACCGTCGAGCCGGATGCGATCTTCGTTCGGGACGGCGATGTCTTCACCTCGGCCGGGGTGTCGTCAGGCATCGACCTAGCGCTGGCGTTAGTCGAAATGGATCACGGCACCGAGCTGGTCCGCGCCGTGGCCCGGTGGTTGGTTGTCTATCTCAAACGCGCGGGTGGCCAATCGCAATTCTCGGTGCTGGTCGAGGCCGCCCTCCCGCCGCAGTCTCCGTTGCGCAAGGTGACCGATGCAATCTCGGCCGCCCCCGCGGCAAATCACAGCGTGAATAGTCTTGCCACGCGGGCCTCCTTGAGTACGCGGCAGCTGACCCGGCTGTTTCAGTCCGAACTTGGGACGACACCGGCCCGTTACGTCGAAATGGTGCGCATCGATGCCGCCCGTGCCGCACTCGACGCCGGCCGCACCGTCTCCGACACTGCACGCATGGCAGGGTTCGGCAGCCCAGAAAGCCTCCGGCGCGTATTCGTCGACCACCTCGGCGTCTCGCCGAAGGCCTATCGGGAGAGATTTCGCACGGCATCGCGCGGCTGAGGTCTACCCACGTTATCGCCCGCAGCATACTGTTCCGCCATGCAGGTCGACGCGATGACGATTCCGGCGCCGCTGGGCCAAGCCGGTGAGCTGGCCCGACGAACGCAGTCCGCCGGCTTCTCCGGCTTGTTGTTCACCGAGACGGGCCGCACCGCCTATCTGAACGCCGCCGTCGCGTCGCTGGCCGCGCCCGCCCTCGAGCTATCCACGGGCGTCGCGGTGGCTTTTCCGCGTAGTCCGTTCGTCACGGCGGCCACGGCGTGGGAGCTTCAAGAAGCGAGCGGCGGCAAGTTCCGGCTGGGCTTGGGCACGCAGGTGCGCACGCATGTCGTGCGGCGTTACGGCGTGGACTTCGAACGGCCCGGTCCACGGCTGCGTGACTACCTGCTCGCCGTGAAGGCCTGCTTCTCGGCTTTTCGCACCGGAAAGCTCGATCACCAC
>NZ_DATMLH010000163.1:0-4837 GCF_035570115.1 Mycobacterium sp. | reverse complement strand
ATATGCATGAAAAGCTTTTGCGCCGTGGAGGTGTAGTACACGACGTTGGTCCGTGCGGCGAAGCGAATACCGTTGATTCCCGGCTGCGGGCCCAGCGGCGAGGTTAACCCGTTGCCGGGATCGGGCGCCATGCTGTGGTGGCGCAGCCACACCGAGGCGGTCGCGCTCAGGCCATCGTCGGCCAGGTCGACTCGCCAGATCAACCCTGCCAGTGAGTCGGCGAGCAGAATGACGCGGGGGGCGAGCAGACACGCGCCGTTGAGACCGGCGGGCCGATCGAAGGTCAGGACCCGTGTCGGCTGCACGGGTGCGCCGGGGATCCAGCCGCGCATATCGAATCGCTCGAGGGTGGCCTGGTCGATCGTGCTGACGTAGAAGATGTCGGGCTCGGTTTCGACGATGCCCATCGCAAAACCATCGAAGGTGTGCACCAGTACCGGGGTGGCGGGCGGGCCGCCATCGGGGGCGGGGACATACCAGAGTTGCTTGTGGTTGAGAACGGTCACCAGGATCGACCCGTCGGCGCGCACCGCAAGGTTCTCCAGGAAGAAGTGCGGCGGAAAGCTGGCGATTGGACCGATGCCGGCAGGTGTGGCTGTTGTCATGGTGGTCTTCTTTCTCGTCGTGACTGTTGTCTCACAGCGCCACGTCCCAGCCGGCAAAGCTGCGGCCCGGGGGCGGTGTGGTTCACGTCGGAGTTGCGGCTGGCGCGGGTACTTCGAACGCGTTGAGCAGACCGCAGACGGAGTGATAGGCGCCAGCGAGCAGGGTCATGTCGACGATTCCGCGGTCTCCGAACGCTTTCCGGGTGTCGGCGAACGTAGCGTCGTCGACGTGATGCGAATTCGACAGCTGTCGGATGAAGCGGTAGGCGAGCTTTTCGTCATCACTGAGGGTGTCGGGTGCGGTGCCTGCGGCAAGGCTGCGGACGGTGTCGTCGGGGATTCCGTGGTGGCGAGCGACTGCGGAGTGCGCGTAGAGCTCGTAGTCTGCAGCCCACACGGCACCGACGGCCAAAATAACGACTTGGCGCACGCGGTCGGACAGCGAGGTGCGCTGTTGCTCGCTGGTCTGGAACTGCAGGAATTGTCCGGCGAGGGCAGGGCTGCGCAGCAGGGCGTTGAAAGGGCCAATGAACCTGCCGTCGGGCGTTCGGCTACCGAAGCCGGTGGTGGTGGCCCACGGCACGAACGTGTGCATGAGGTAGTCGACGAGTTCGCGTTGTTCGTCGTCGAGCGTGTCGGTGTCGAGGAGCGGCAAACGGCCGCCCAGTTGGTCTTCTGCCACGATGATCGGTCCTTCGTTTCGGTGGTGCGGCCTACTGGTCGAGCCCGATGGCGTTGGCGGGAACATCGAATGCGGCCAACGTCATTGAGACCGCGGTGAACCATCCGATGAGGACGGTGACATCGACGATTCCGGCGTCGCCGAGTAGAGCCTTAGCTCGCTGATATAGCCCTAGCGGCACGTAGCGCGGAACAACCAGAGTGGACGCGAGTTCGTACGCGACTTGCTGGCGCTCATCATCGAATGAGACTGGCTGGCCGGAAATCAGGGCCGCGACCGTCTCAGGTGCCAGCCCGCCCTCTTCGACGCCGATCTTTTCGTGCTCGTAGTTGGCGTACGGTGCGCGCCAGCGGCCGGTCACCAGGTTGGTGACGATCTCGATCTCGGCCTTCGTGAGTGTGGAGTCGGTCTGGTAGTACGCCCCGGTCGGCACGATGACCTGGGATAGCCGCGGGTTGGCCAGCCAGATCTTGTGTGGACCCGGCAACATTCCGCGCAGTCGATGAGTGAACTCGTACGCCTGTTTCATCTCTGGCGGCATCTGATCCACCGCCGTCTCGACGAAACGACCGAAGGTACCGAAGTCTGATATGTCGCTCACGTCATCCTCCTCATATCCGCGAATGAACCCTGGTCATCCGATTGTTACCCTGCTCCGTCGCTACCGGCCGTGCGATATTCGCGACATTGACCGGCTCGTTGGCTATTGGTCGGATTTGTTGGCGAGGGTGAAGGTCCAGTCCAAGGTCACGAAGGGCTCTTCGACGCAGGATCCGAACGGTGTGACGCCGGGCTCGTGGCGTACGAAGTCGGCCTGCAGCGAGGTTTGCGCGGCAAAGACTGGGTCGCTTTCGATGTAAGGGTCATTGCGCAGGAACACTTGGGTGATCAACGGCTGATAGTCCTCGGCGTGGATCCAAAAGTGGACATGCTGCGGTCGCATCACGGATCGGTTTGCCGGACGCATGATCTCCCCGACCGGGCCGTCCGTGGGGACCGGATAGTAGCGGGGTGTGACTGAGCGGTACCAGAATTGGCCGTTGTGGTCGGTGGTCAGCAGCGCCCGCATGGCCAGTTGGCCATGCAGCTTTTCAGTCTGCTGGACGTCGTAGAAGCCTTCGCCGTCGCTGTGCCAGGTGTCGACATGCACGCCGGCGACCGGCCTGCCGTTTTCATCGACCACCCGACCTGTAACGAACATCGGCGTGCCCGGCACTCCATTGGAAATGTCGTCCCCGTTTGCTGCAGTAGGACGGCCCTCAACAAAGAACGGGCCGAGCAGAGCCGCGTCGGTGGCCGAACCTCCGCCGTGCTGGTTGATCTTGTCCACCAGCGTGGAAAAGCCCAAGATGTCGGACAGCAGCACAACCTCTTGGCGGATAGGGCTGGAGATTTTGCCCAGCCGTTCGATGAAATCCATTGCGACAAACCACTCGCCACCGGTGAGCTGCACCTCCCGCGCGAAATCGTGCAAGTGCTCCACCAGGCCGACGAACACTTGGCGGAAGCGCTCATCGGTGGAAGTGTCAAAGGTCCGTAGCACGGCTTCGGTAATTGTTTGTTCGGTCAGATTGCTCGGCATTTTGCTTTGCCTCTCTTCGAGATTGGGTCGGGCGAAGGAGAACAGGAGCTCATGGGTGAATCACAACGCGGCCGGGAATGTGGTCCGCGACAGCCTGATATGCCAGGGCACCTTCGATCAGCGGATAACTGGCGGTGACGGGAAGCGGCCGAAACTCGCCGGATTCAAAATAGGGGACTATCTTTTCCAGGCGCCGCGCCGAATCGCTGACGGTGAGTTTTCGGCTGTCGCATCCATAGATCCGAGTTTCGTTGTGGTAGAGGTCCCTAAGATCGATTTCCACCGCGCGGGGACCGACGGCGCTGATCACCACCAGCCTGCCTCGATGGGCAAGTGAAGCCAGCGCCGCCGGCGTGGTCAACCCACCGACGGCGTCATACACGACGTCGACACCTCTGCCGCCGGTCAGCTTTTTGATCTCGGCGCCGACGTCAGCGTCCGGCTCAGAAGCGATGAAGTGGTCGATGACGGCCGCAGCGGGAGTGTCCGGATCAGGCTTGCGACGGTCCACACCGATCACTGTGGCGCCCAGAGCATTAGCGATTTGCGCAACCGCTCCGCCAACCCCACCGGAAACACCAAAGATCGCGATGGTCTCGTCGATTGTCAGCTGCGCGGTTTCCACCGCCCCGTACCAAGCCACCACAAAGTTGACCCCGACCGCGGAGGCTTCGTCGAAGCTGAGCCGCTCGGGTTTACGCACCAGCGCCTCCACCGGCACCGCCATCAGCTCGGCGTGTGACCCGTCGCGCGTGAAGCCGACATCTCCGCCAGTACCCCACACCGCAGCCCCTTCCCAATCGGGTGGACCACTGATCACCACGCCGGCGAAATCACGCCCGGGGATGCGCGGCAGCACCGTACCCTCCATCATCCCGGCAACGTTTTTCATGTCAGAGGGGTTGACCGACGCCGCTTCCACCCGGATCACCGCTTCCTGCGCTGTCGCAGGCGGATCCGGCATATCAGTGACGTGCAGTACAGCGGGATCACCAAACTCGTTGAACCGCAAGGCCCGCATGATTATGTCCTTCGGTGGGCTGATGGTTGTCGTCTAGACGCTGTCAAGGCAACACCCCATGATCGACCATGTCCAATGAAGAAAAACGATCACAACAATCGCGATCGGCGATAGATTCGGCGAATGGAGCTGCGACAGTTGGAGTACTTCATCGCTGTGGCCGCCGAGCTGAACTTCTCCCGGGCGGCCGAGCGGATTCACGTCGTGCAGTCGGCACTGTCGGCGGCGGTGGGCAGGCTGGAAAAGGAACTGGGCGTCGAGTTGTTCGACCGTACCAAGCGCCAGATCGCGCTAACTCCCGCGGGAGAGGTCTTTCTCGATCACGCCCGCGAAGTCAAGCTCGCAGCTCGTCGCGCCCAATCGTCGACAGAGGAATACCGCGGCCAGCTGATGAGGACAGTCGCGTTGGGCGCCTTGATGACGTGGGGAAGGGTGAATCTGCCTGCAGCGCTGGAGGAGTTCCGCCAGTCCCATCCGAAGGTCACCGTCCGTCTGCGGCAAAACACGACCGGGTCAGCCGGACATCTGGCCGCAATTGCCGACGGCCAAATGGACTTGGCCCTCGTCTCGATTACCTCGCCACGGTCTCCGCTTGTCACCGTGCGCGAGCTGACACGTGAGCCCATGGTGTTCGTCTGCGAAGCAACCCACCCCCTGGCACGTCGCAAACGGATGCCACTAGTGGACCTCGCCGGACAAGACCTGATCCACTTCCCGCTCGGATGGGGAATTCGGCAGCGCGTCGATGCCGGTTTCGCCGCCGTTGGGGTCAGCCCGGTCAATGCCTTCGAGGTCGCCGATTACGCGATCGCTGCCGAGCTGATCCGACACCGACTAGCGACGACGATCCTGCCCGTCAGCGTGGCCGACCGGTTTCCCGACCTCCGCAAAATCGATGTGGACCCACCGCTGGTATGGACGCTGTCCATCGCCTCCGCAGGCCCCCA
>NZ_DATMLH010000162.1:0-6466 GCF_035570115.1 Mycobacterium sp. | reverse complement strand
AGCTCAGCCGGAGTCACGTCGAAGGCCGGGTTGAAAACGTCCGCGTCGGCCGGAGTGATCGCCGTGCCGGTGAACATCCTGAGTTCGTCGGGCGTGCGTTCCTCGATGGCGATCTCGGCGCCGGTGGCGAGCGACCCGTCGACCGTGGACGAAGGCGCGACGACGACGAGCGGCACGTGGTGATGATGCGCCGCGATGGCCAGACCGTAGGTGCCAATCTTGTTGGCGACGTCGCCGTTGGCCGCGATCCGATCGGCGCCGACGAGCACGCAGTCGACGAGGCCGCGTGCCATCGCCGCCGCGGCGGCGCCGTCTGGCTGCACCCGGTATGGCACGCCCGCCTGCGCCAGCTCCCACGCCGTGAGACGGGCACCCTGCAGCAGTGGACGTGTCTCGTCGACCAGCACCGACTCGACCAGTCCGCGCTCGTGCAGGTGCCAGACGACGCCGAGCGCGCTGCCCCAGGCCACGGTGGCGAGACGACCGGCGTTGCAGTGGCTGAGCAGCCGCAGCGGGCGACGATCGCATAGTGCGAGGACGATCTCCGCGGCGTGGGCGGATGCGGCGCGGTTGAGGCGTTCGTCCTCGTCGAGGATTTCTAGCGCTTCGGCGAGCACGGCTTCGGCGCCCTCGGCGAGTTTCTCGAGCGCGCGCGCGACGCCCCAGCTGAGGTTCACAGCGGTCGGTCGTGCCTGCGCGACTCGTTGGGCCGAGGCCCGGGGGTCGCCTCCCTCGCGGGCCGCGAGCACAACGCCAAGCGCGCCGGCCGCGCCAAGCGCCGGGGCGCCGCGCACGGCCAGGCGGCGGATCGCGTCGATCAGCTCATCGACGGTGCGCAGACTGAGAACGCGGTATTCGGCCGGCAGCGCGGTCTGGTCAATGATCGTGACCGCGTCGCCGTCCCAGTCGATGGTCCTGCGCACTAGCCGACCCTAGCCCTCGGTTAGCCGGCGCCGGTGATGCTGATCGGGCTGTGCCCGCGCAGGTCGGCGACGGCTTTGCTGTGCACGCCGCGACTTCCAGCGCTTCGATGCGTTGAAGAACATGCCGTCGTCCTCTCTGCCAACCTCATCTGAGGCAACCGCCCACTGACAATTAGTGACCCGAGGGCGGGAATGGAGAGATTCCCCGAATGACCAGCAAGGTCACCACATTGCTTGGCAGTGCCCCAGCTCGGTGGAGCTAGACCGCGGCCCAACCGCCGTCGACCGACAGCGTCGCGCCGAGGATATTCGACGCGTCGTCGCTTGCCAGAAACACCACGGCGGCCGCAACTTCGGTCATGGTGCTGGCGCGTCGGGACGGAACCCGGGCAAGCGCCGGAGCGATGTACTCGGCGAATTCCGCGGACCGCTCGGTCAGGCTCGGGCCCGGCGCCACGGTGTTGACCCGGACGCCCTGCGGACCGTATTCGTCGGCCCAGGACTTGGTGAGCGAGTGGATGGTGGCCTTGGTGGCACTGTAGAGCGCGGATCCGCCCATACCGACCAGCCCGTTAATCGAGCCGATGTTGATGATCGAGCCGCGTCCACGCTGCGCCATCGCCGGCGCGATGCTCCCGGTGAGCAGGAACGTCGCGGTGACGTTGACCGCGAATGCGTCGCGAATCAGCTGCTCGGGCACATCGGCTGTCGGCGACGGCGCAAGCAGTAGTGCGGCGTTGTTGACCAGGATGTCTATCCGGCCGTGAGCTGCCGTTGTCGCCTCCGCAGCGAGCCGCCGCACCTCATCGGTGCCGAGTCCCAGGTCGGCAGGGACGAACGCCGCTGCGCCACCTCCCGATTCGATATCGGCGACGACGTCCTTCCCGCGCGCCGCATTACGGCCGCTGACGACGACGAATGCTCCCTCCGCCGCGAGTGCGGCGGCGAATGCGGCGCCGAGGCCGCCAGTTGAACCAGTTACCAGGGCGGTGCGGCCTGCCAGCCGCGTATTATTTGGACTCATGAGTCCATATCATCTGCCGGAAAAATTGGACTTGCAAGTCCAGAATTTGACGGCCAAGGGTCTGGCGACGCGACGGCGCATCATCGAGGGCGCCGCCGCCGAGATCCGTGAGCGCGGCGTCGCCGTCACCACGCTCGACGATGTGCGGGCGCGGACTCAGACTTCCAAGAGTCAGGTTTTCCACTACTTCCCGGGCGGCAAAGAACAGCTACTGCTGGCGGTCGCACAGCACGAGGCCGAAATGGTGCTCAGCGACCAGCAGCCGTACCTAGGAGCGTTGACGTCGTGGGCAGCCTGGCAGCGCTGGCGCGATGTGGTCATCGATCGCTACCGCCGCCAGGGTCAGCAATGTCCGCTCGCCGTCTTGATGTCTGAAATCGGCCGCACCACAACGGGATCCCAGGCCGTAACGACCGCACTGATGCGCCAGTGGCATGCGGAGATCGCCGCGGGGATCCGGCACATGCAGCGAGAGGGGAAGATTGCTTCGGGCCTTGATGTGGATCGGTCGGCGGCAGCGCTGCTGGCCGGCATCCAGGGCGGCGTCGGCATCATGCTGTCGACCGGCGACCTGGGCTATCTGGAAGCGGCGTTGGATGTCGGCATCGACACGTTGCGTCGCGGCTAGCACAGTTCGTATACCGCGTCGATACGGACGCCTGTTTGATCGCTTGGGGCGGCTCAGTGTTCGGGCTCTGTCGGTCCGTTTCAATCTGAACTTCGTGACGTTGCTGCGGCGGTGAACGATTCGATGTGGTCGATCATGGTGTGCAGTGCGGTTTCGAGGGGTTCGCTGTCGCGGAAGGTCTTGGTGAGCAGCAGACCGCCCTGCAGGGTGATCAGCAGTGCCGTCGCAAGTCTGTCGGCGTCGGTGCCGGGCAGGAGTTCGCCACGGTCCTGCATGGCTCCCAGGCCGGCGCGGATGGCATGTTGCCAGCGCCGGTAGCCCATCGCGAGGTCTTCGCGTGCGTCGGTGTCGCTTTCGGCGAGTTCGTTGGCCAGTGTGCCGAGTGGGCAGCCGCCGCGGAAGTCGTTGTTGCGCTGGAATGCGACGATGGAGTCTGCCCAGGCGCGCAATGCGTCGAGGTCGTCCAAGCGCGCCAGCGCGGGTTCTTGGATCCCGAGAATGGCGTCTGTCTGGTAGCCGATGACGGCGCGGGTGAGGGAGCGTTTGTCGGCAAAGTAGTGGTAGATCTGGGATGCGCTGACGCCCGCCGCGAGTTGGACATCTTCGGTGCTGGTGCCAGCGACCCCACGGATGTACATCAGGTTGGCTGCGGCGGCCACGATCCGGTCCCGGGTGGCACGCCCTTTTTGGGTGACCATCTTTAGAAGACTACCGATTCTGGAGTTGACAATCCAGAAACGTGATGCTTTTGTGGAGTGATCATTCCAATCCTGCGAGAAGGCGGTCCCATGACAACACATTCACCCAGCATCGGCGAGCAGGTGCAGACGTACATGACAGGTCCCGCTGCCGCACTGCCCCCGGAGGTCATGGGTGCGTTCGCCGCTGAACAGGTCGACCTGGATGCCGCGGGTGTGCCTGCTGCGGTGAGCGCACCGGGTGCGGTGATGCCCGACGGTGAGTTGCTCGATGTCCACGGTGCCACCACATCGTTGGCGCTGGTGCGAGGCGGTCGACCCGCGGTGGTGGTGTTCTATCGGGGAGCGTGGTGCCCGTTCTGCAACATCGCGTTACGCACCTATCAAGCCGAACTGGCGCCAGCCCTCGCCGACCGGGGGGTCGCCATGATCGCGGTCAGCCCGCAGAAGCCCGACGGGTCGCTGACCGTAGCTGAGACCAATGAGTTGTCCTACGCGGTCGTGTCCGACCCCGGCAACCAAATTGCCTCCGCGCTGGGCATTCTGACCGAACCGTCGGCAAACGCCCTCGCAGCACAGGAGAAGGTGGGATTGGACCTGGCCGAGCAGAACGCCGACGGCGGTCGGACCTTGCCGATGCCCACGACGGTGGTGGTGGATCACACCGGAGTGATCCGCTGGATCGACGTGCACCCCAACTACACCACCCGCAGCGAGGTGCCCGATATCCTGGCCGCGGTGGACGCGCTGAGCTGACCTGCGCGCAGCTCGCCGAAATGTGGTGTGCCGGTCAACGACTGAGAGTGGCCAGCCATTGCGGTTCGTCGCTCTCGCCGACCATCACCAGTTGGTTTTGGAGAGCGGCGAGTGCCGGGGCGATATTCGTTTCGAACCACTGGTCGTTGATGCGGATGCTGTATTCGCGGCCCGTTGCTTCAAGGAAACATGCAGTGGCCGCCATCGAGCATGATGTTCATGCCCGTGAGGTAGTCGGATTCGGACGAGGCGAGAAACACGGCGACCGGGCCGGCGTCTTTCAGCGGATCGCCGAAGCGTTGCAACGGAATCGTCAGCGTCATGGCGGCCATGCCTTCCGGGTCCGCGCGCTCGAAGGTTTCCATGGCGTCGGTGCGGATCATCGGCGTGATGACATTGACGTTGATGCCATGCGGCCCCCACTCGCGGGCCGCCGTCCGCGACAGCCCGCGGATCGCTTCCTTGCAGCTGTTGTAGGCGGCGGAACCGGCGTAGCCCATGATGCCGAATTCGGAGGCGAAATTGATGATCTTGCCGCCGCGTCCCTTCATGTGTGGGAAGACGGCCTTCATCCCCCAGAGGGTCGCCCGGACGCCGGTCCGATATGTGTACTCCCACTCGTCCTCGTCGAAAGTCTCGAGCGGCTGGATCACCGGGGCCGGAGCGGGCTTCGCGGCGGTGCCGAAGCCCTGCGCATTGTTCGCAAGAATGTCGACCGAGCCGAACTCCGCCAGCGTGCGATCCACCATCGCGAACACCGCGCCGCGATCGCCCACGTCGACCGTGACACCACGCGCCGTTCCACCTGAAGCCTCGATCTCGGCGACCACCTCGCTCACCGTGTGACTTGAGCGCGAGGCCACCATCACCTTCGCCCCTTCCACCGCGAAGGCCCGCGCGATCCCGCGGCCGATGCCGCGACCCGCACCGGTCACGATCGCGACCTTTCCGCCGAGCCTGCCCGTGATCGATTCACTAGCTGCATCCATGTATCACGACTCCCAGATCGAAGACTGCGATATTATATCTTAGCCCCGTTTACCGGAGAGTTAGTGTACTTATGCCGCGCGTAAATTACGTCGGCCCTCGGCTTCGACCGTCCATGAGGCGCGTGGACGGGGCGCCAACGCAAGCAATCTGCCGGACCATCTACGTCAGTCGGGGCTGACTCCTGCATTGGTCGCAGCGGTGATCGAGGCGAGGGCGCCGGCTTTGTTGACCACCAGGGCACCTTCGAATATATTTACTATCCAGACGTTCAATGAATACATGGTGCCGGTCTCATCGCAGCCGCGAGGCGAGTGTTCGGGGTCGGGCCGGGCGCTAGCGACGAATCGTTCACCCCGGGTGCGCTGCACGACTGTTTGGAGGAGACCCGATGTTGCGAGCGAGGCGCACTGTGCGTATCGCTATAGCAGGTGCAGGGCTGGGGGGCGTCGCCACGGCGGTCAAGCTGAAACGCGCCGGCATCACGTCGTTTACGGTGTTCGAACGCAAGGGCGGCGCGGGTGGGGTCTGGCGCCAGAACACCTATCCGGGATGCGAGGTCGACGTCCCTTCCCACGCCTACTCATTTTCGTTCATGTCCTACGACTGGTCGGGCACTCACGCCAAGGCGCCGGAATTAGAGCGCTACGTGCAGGATGTCATTGACGAGTACCAGATCCGTGAGCATTTCGTATTCGGCTGCGGAATCGACACGGCGATCTGGTCGGAAGACCGCGGCGCCTACACCGTGGTCACCGACGACGGCCAACAGCTGGAATTCGACGTGGTGGTGTCGTGTGTCGGGATGCTCAGCGACGCCAACTGGCCGCAGTTGCCGGGTTTGGACTCGTTCGCCGGGCCGGTATTCCACACCTCTGTATATGAACACGAGCATGACTTGGCCACCGCGCGGGTCGGGGTCATCGGTACCGGATCGACGGCATGCCAACTGGTTCCCGCGCTTGCACCGCAGGTTAAACACCTGCGGCTGTTTCAACGAGAACCCGGCTACGTTCTTCCCAAGCCATCGCGTCCCTATACCGCCGACGAGAGAGCGCAATGGGTCAAATATCCGTGGCGCCAGAAGTGGGATCGGTTTCGACTGTTTCGGGGTGCACGCCGGGTGCGCGACGCCTTCAAGGCGGACAGCGACTACCAGATCAGAAGGCGCAAGTCCTGCCAGAATTTCATCGCCAAGACGATCGATGACCCCGAGTTGAGGAAAACCCTCACTCCCGATTACCCATTCGGGTGCAAACGCCCGATCTTCGCTTCCGATTTCTATCCGTCACTCAACAGAGACAACGTCTCGGTGACCCCAGCCGCTGTCGTCGAAGTCATGCCCGACGGTGTGATTGACGCCACCGGGACCTTCCACGAACTCGATGTACTCATCCTTGCGACAGGGTTCAAAGCGACCGAGTACTTGCGGACCCTCAACGTGCGGGGC
>NZ_DATMLH010000161.1:0-4028 GCF_035570115.1 Mycobacterium sp. | reverse complement strand
TGCTGGTATCAAGAAGCACCGTCACTGCTGCGCCACCCATTGGCCGCCTGTAGGGCCGACTGCCATATGTGCCTCCCAACGGGGTTATGTACACCGAGTGCTCTGCTCTGGTATCCGAGAGTACAACGCTTTTAACTCCTTATATACCGACCGGTGTGCTTTTAGTAATGAGGGACCAACGATGACCACGGTCCCGCCGGCTGGCCGGAACCGGCGCTGAGCACGCGCTCGGATCCAAACTCCCGCGAAAATCTTGTTTCACCGGGACCGAATCGGCTCCCACCGTGTTGGAGCTGCTGGCCGAACACGACCACGTGTCGAAACACAGTTCTTACCAACACTTCTCCGGACCAATGAGCTCGTAAAGGAGTACCTGCGCCGCATCCACCACATCGGCGGGATGCCCACCGAGCAGGGCATCGACACCGCCGACGCCTCGCTGCGCAGCCGCCCACTGGCCCCCTCGATAGCACTCCGGGCGGCCGTTTCAGGCATCCATTTCACAACTCCGCCGCCGAGGCAGATGCGAAATGTAAACCATTCGGTATGCTTGATGCCGTGAGTGGAACACGGACGGCCACGGCCCGGCCGGCTGATCGCGGCGGTCGCGGAGCGCGTGAGCGGATCCTCACCGCCGCAACAACCCTGTTTCACCGCGAGGGGATCCACGCCACCGGGGTCGAGCGGCTGACCGAACAGGCCCACGTGTCGAAACGCACGTTCTACCAGCATTTTCCTAGCAAGAATGACCTCGTCGAGGAGTACCTGCGCCGCATCCACCACGCCGGCGGGATGCCCAGCGAACAGGCCATCGACACCGTCGACGACTCACCACGCAGCCGCTTATTGGCCATCTTCGGTGGCGCGCCGCGCAGCCGTTTCCGCGGCTGCCCGTTCCACAACGCCGCGGTCGAGGCAGCGGACGCGATGCCCGGGGTCGAAGACATCGTGCGCGAACACAAACTGGACTTCACTGCCCGTCTCATCCACACGGCAACAGAAGCCGGCGCCCGAGATCCCTACTGGCTCGGCAACCAGCTCGCCGTGCTCTTCGAGGGCGCCTTAGCCCTGGCGACCTCACTCAACGACGTCTCCCCCCTGCTACACGCGCGATCGGCCGCCGAAACGCTCATCGATGCCGCCACCATCGACTCAGGGAAATGACAAGGCGGAACGCAGATTTCCTCGTCGGCACGCAGAGCCGCGTCGCAGCGCGGCTCTGTCTGCACCCCCGCCGTCCGGTGTTCAGGGCATGACGAGCGGTATCAGCGCCGGACCAGAGAGGTGGTTCCGGCTGGGATCGACAAGCCGGGAACGCCGTCTAGTCATTCATCCTGTTCAGCGCAAAATGCGCTAAACGTGCTGCTACTAACCATTGTTGATTTCGGGCCTGTTAGGTCGTGCCACCGAACGGGCGGGTGTTGGGGTGTGGGTAGGGATCGTAGAGCGGCCATCCGGGGTCACCGGTTGCGGCGAAGCGAGCCCACGCGTCCATGAGGTCGTCACGCACGGCCCGCATCGGTTCGCGTGGCTGGGCGTCGAAGATTGGAGCGAGAACGTAGGGCTAATCGGCTGGGGTGCCGCTTCCCGACAAGTCAACGCCGAGCCGACCAACCACGGAGAATAATTCCTCGTAGATGTTGCCAGGGATGGTGAACGGTTCCGTACCCGAGACCTCGGGGAAATGAGCGGCGATGTCGTCTGCGGTGACTGCGACGTCAGTGTCGGGTAACCAGCCATCACCTAGCCCGACGAAGACGCGCGCATACCGGCCCGCGCAAGCCGAGTAATTCTCATGGCTGGATTCGCAGGCGCGACTAGCCAGATAGGTCACGATGGGCACGACTTTCTCTGGGCCGATCAGGTCGAGAAGCCCCAAGTTCTCAAGCGTGTTTGAATCCACCGTCTCGGTGACCATGCGCGAGAACCCAAAGGGGAGAACGGTATTGGAGAGAATCCCGTGGTCAGCTCCCTCAAGGGCGATGACGTTGCTCAACCCTACCAGCCCCGCCTTGGCGGCCCCATAATGCGCCTCTAGATGCTGCCCGAACACGCCGCCGGACGATGAGATGAAGACGAATCTGCCGTATCCCTGTTTCTTCATCACGCTGAATGCCGGTTGACTCAAATAGAACCCACCGTCCAAGTGAACGGCGAGCATCTGCCGCCACTGGGCCGGGGTCATCTCGTCGAACGCGATGCTGTTAAAGATGCCAGCGTTGCTTACCACTGCATCGATCCGCCCGAAGTGCTCGATCGCGGTGTGCACAATCGCCTCACCACCCTCGGGACTATCCACCGAGTCGTACGACGCTACCGCCGTACCTCCTGCAGAGCTGATCTCCGCGACCACCTCGTCTGCGACTTTGGAGTCCGCTCCCTCGCCGCGCATTGTGCCGCCGAGATCATTGACCACTACCGACGCTCCCCGTCGAGCCAAGTCCAATGCGTAGAGCCGACCAAGCCCACGACCCGCACCAGTGACCACCGCCACTTGATCCTTGAAATCGATCATTCAGCCATTCCTTTCGGGGTCGCGTGTCACACGCCTCGCTGCCGTCAGAAATTGAAGACCAACGAACTTCGGTCACGTCGCCCAGGTCGTACTGTCCGCGTACGTCCGAACGGTCAGACCTTAACAGACTGACCGGTGTGTCAGAACCAAACATTTGTCCGGTTCGCCTACTCAATGCTAGGTCTGTACCGCCAGAACCGGCATGAAGAGGTAAGCCCCCCTGTACTTGAACCAAATATATGTTCCGGTTACAGTACCCGAGGAAGTCGAGGAACAAGCCCGGCAATGACCAGTGAACCCTCGTTGACATCCGGGGTTTTGCGCTGGAGTGTCGACTCGCATTTCAACAAAGGGGCAGCTATGGCACGCAGGCAGCCCACGGGACGCTCCCTCGCGCTGACCAACACGGCGCTTCGCATCGGTGTCAAGGTCATGCCATGGATTCCGCTTTGGCTAAAACGCCTCCTTGCCGGCGGCAGACCGGTCACCATCGACGGCAACACCCTTGACACCACACTTCAACTGATACTGGCCGCCCAACGACGCACACGCACCGGCGGGCTGTCAGCTGCTGACGATCCACGAGTTGCCCGCGCCCTGATGCGAAGCTCGCACTCCCTGCTGGACGCCCACGTCGCCGTTCCCACCACCGACCTCACGATCCCCGGTCCCGACAGCCCGCTGCGGACGCGACACTACCGACCGGCCGTTGCGGGGGCGGCCCCGCTACTTGTCTTCTTCCACGGTGGTGGTTTTGTTGTGGGCGACATCGAATCCCACGACGGATTATGCCGGATGATCTGCAGGGATGCCGCGATACACGTGTTGTCGGTGGACTATCGGCTGGCGCCCGAACACAAGGCCCCGGCCGCGGTCGACGACTGCGTCGCGGCTTATCGATGGGCGCTTGGACACGCCGCCGAACTGGGCGCCGACCCGTCTCGAATTGGCGTTGGCGGCGACAGCGCGGGCGGAAACCTGGCGGCGCTCGTCGCGCTGCGCAGCCGCGAAGAGGGTCTTCGGCAGCCGGCGCTGCAGGTGCTGCTCTATCCGGTCCTCGATCTGTCCATGGAGACCCGATCGCGGACCTTGTTCTCGGACGGATTTTTCTTGTCCAAGCGGGACTCGGACTGGTTCAGAGACCTGTATCTGGGCGGCGCCGCCCTGGCAGCCGACGATGCGCGGGTATCGCCGCTCAAGGCCGCTGATCTATCCGGCCTGGCGCCGGCTCTGCTGCTCACCGCGGGATTCGATCCGCTGCGTGACGAGGGTAATGAATACGCCGCGGCGTTGCACTCGGCCGGTGTCAGCGTGGACCACCGGCAGTTCGATGCACTTACACACGGCTTTGCCAGCATCGCCCCGTTCGGCGGCGGCAGTGCCAATGCTATCGCGGCTACCATCTCGGCCATCCGGGCCCACCTCAGCCGCGGCTGAGGTGGCACCGGTAGGCGCATCACGCCAGCGGGTCCGCGCCACCCCGGTCATTCATCGTCAGCCAGCCGGTGCTGCT